>NZ_LATD01000223.1 GCF_000981895.1 Streptomyces odonnellii
CCGGGCAGACGGGACTTTGAAGACACGCCCTAGGCCCTGTCCGGCCGGTCTTCGTGGGCCCGGAACGCCTGGCACGGCACCTGGCTGCGTTGTCGGAGTCGCCCGAGTACGTCCAGTACACGGGCGATCCTCCGCCTTGCGATGCTCCCCCGTGGCCTGAACGGCACGGGAGGGACCCCCTCCACCAGACGCCGCGGTCTGATCCACGAAGACCGACCGGACAGGACCTGGAAACGGACCGCGCGGGGATCAGCCCGCGGGGATCTCCGCCAGCGCGACCGGCCGGTGCTCCCGCCGCGACAGCTCGCACGCCTCCGCGATACGCAGCGCGTGCAGTGCCTCCCCGCCGTCGCACGGATTCTCCAGCTCGCCCGCGACCACCTTCAGAAAGGCGTCCATCTCCGCCTCGTACGCGGGGGCGAACCGCTCCAGGAACCCCGGCCACGGGTTGTCGCAGGGCGGCGGGCCCTTCGGTTCGGTCGAGGTGATCGGCGTACGGTCGTCGAGGCCGACCGCGAACTGGTCGTTCTCGCCGGCCAGTTCCATCCGTACGTCATAGCCCGCGCCATTGCGGCGGGTGGCCGTCGCCGTCGCGAGCGTCCCGTCGTCCAGGGTGAGCACCGCCGCGGCGGTGTCGATGTCGCCCGCGTCCCGGAACATCCCAGGCCCGCCGTCCGAACCCGTCGCGTACACCTCCACCACCTCGCGGCCGGTGACCCAGCGCAGGATGTCGAAGTCGTGCACCAGGCAGTCACGGTACAGCCCGCCGGAGAGCGGCAGATACGCGGCGGGCGGCGGCGCCGGGTCCGAGGTGATCGCCCGTACGGTGTGCAGCCGGCCGAGCCGGCCCGACCGTACGAGCTCGCGCGCCGCCCCGTACCCCGCGTCGAAGCGGCGCATGAAGCCGAGCTGGAGCACCGTGCCCGCCGCCTCGACCTCCCGCAGCGCGCCGAGCGTGCCGGCCAGATCGAGGGCGATGGGCTTCTCACAGAAGGCGGGCAGTCCCGCGCGGGCCGCGCGGCTGATCAGGTCGGCGTGCGAGGAGGTGGCCGAGGCGATCACCACGGCGTCCACGCCCCAGGTGAAGATCTCGTCGACGGAGGGGGCGGCGGTCGATCCCGTACGGTCGGCGACCTCCGCCACCCGTGCCGGGTCGATGTCCGCGACGACCAGGGAGCCGACCTCGCGATGGCGGCTGAGCACGTCCGCGTGAAAAGTACCGATACGGCCCGTGCCGATGAGTCCGATGCGCATGGCCCCAAGGTGGCCGTATGCCGCTCACGATGTCAAGCATTTGTCCTGACAATCGAACTTCCCGCCTTCCCGTCAAGAAACAGTGCGACTACGCTCGGCCCGTGCCCCATCAGCCGAGACCAGCCCAAGCCGGACAGGAGACGCCCGGACAGGAGGCGCCTGAACGGGAGACGCCCGGACAGCAGGCGCGTGACCTGCCGCTCCAGCTCAGCGTCGACCGCACCAGCCCCGTCCCGCTGTACTTCCAGCTCTCGCAGCAGTTGGAGGCGGCGATCGAGCGGGGCAGGCTGGCGCCGGGCAGTCTGCTCGGCAACGAGATCGAGCTGGCCGGGCGGCTCGGGCTGTCCCGCCCCACCGTCCGCCAGGCCATCCAGTCCCTGGTCGACAAGGGGCTGCTGGTGCGCCGCAGAGGCGTGGGCACCCAGGTCGTGCACAGCCAGGTCAAGCGCCCGCTGGAGCTGAGCAGCCTGTACGACGACCTGGAGGCGGCGGGCCAGCGCCCGGCCACCCGGGTCCTGCGCAACACCCTCGAACCGGCCGCGGCGGAGGTCGCCGCCGCGCTGGGGGTAGCCGAGGGCACGGACGTACAGCTCGTCGAGCGGCTCCGGTACGCGCACGACGAGCCGATGGCGTATCTGCGCAATCACCTTCCGGCCGGTCTCATCGACTGCGACACCGAGCGTCTGGAGGCCACCGGTCTGTACCGGATGATGCGCTCCGCCGGGATCACCCTGCACAGCGCCCGGCAGTCGATCGGGGCGCGGGCCGCGACGGCCGAGGAAGGCGGGCTGCTGGCGGAGGCGGGCGGCGCACCGCTGCTCACCATGGAACGGATCACGTTCGACGACACCGGGCGGGCCGTGGAGTTCGGCTCGCACATCTACCGGGCGTCGCGGTACGCCTTCGAGTTCCAGCTCCTCGTGCGTCCGTAGTGCGCAGTGCGCAGTGCGCCAGTCTGCGCGCAAGGGCTTGACATATGTCTTCTTCGTAAGAATGTACGGACAAAGTATTGACGCCTCTACGAGAGCGGGACTAGAACTCGGGAACATCCGGTGGGCCACCCGGTGACCACCCGGCGAACACGTATGGCCGATACTTGGGCGGCCGGGCCGGATCCGCAGGGGCCCCGGCCGTACCGACGAGTTCAGCAAGAAGGGCGCGGCGTCGTGGCAACGGTTCGGACAGGGGTACGGGTACGCGCGCTGAGCGCGGTACTGGCGGCGGTGCTCGGGGTCTCGGCCCTCGCCGGATGCAGCAGCACGGGCGGCAAGCGCGCCGAGGAGGAGCGGGCGCGGCAGGCGGCGAGCGCCCAGGGGCGGGCCGCCGTGAACACACCGAAGTGGACGGTGGCCATGGTCACCCACTCCGGTGACGGGGACACCTTCTGGGACATCGTCCAGAACGGCGCCAAGCAGGCGGCCGTCAAGGACAACATCGACTTCCTCTACGCGCACAGCGACGAGGGCCAGCAGCAGGCCCAGCTCGTCCAGTCGTACATCGACAAGAAGGTCGACGGGCTGATCGTCTCGCTGGCCAAGCCCGACGCGATGAAGGACGTCGTCACCAAGGCCGTCAGGGCCGGCATCCCGGTGATCACCGTGAACTCCGGGGCCGAGCAGTCGAAGTCGTTCGGCGCGCTGACCCACATAGGCCAGGACGAGTCGATAGCGGGCGAGGCCGTCGGCGACGAACTCGGCGCGCGCGGCAGGAAGAAGGCCCTCTGCGTCATCCATGAACAGGGCAATGTCGGCCTTGAACAGCGGTGCGCGGGAGCCGGGAAGAACTTCGGCGGACAGCTCGAGAACCTCTATGTCGACGGTACGAACATGCCGGACGTGCAGGCGTCCATCGAGGCCAAGCTCCAGAGCGACAAGAGCATCGACGCCGTCGTCACCCTCGGCGCGCCCTTCGCGGACGCCGCCGTCAAGGCGAAGCAGGGCGCGGGCAGCGACGCGGAGATCGACACCTTCGACCTGAACGCCAAGGTCGCCGCCGGGCTCACCGCCGGGACGCTCGGCTTCGCCGTCGACCAGCAGCCGTACCTCCAGGGGTACGAGGCCGTGGACCTGCTCTGGCTCTACCGCTACAACGCCGATGTGCTCGGCGGCGGGCGGCCGGTCCTCACCGGACCGCAGATCATCACCAAGAAGGACGCCGGGGCACTGGCCGCGTACACCGAGCGGGGGACCCGATGACGGCGACCGCGCCCCCGGTGCCCCCGCTGGACGACAAGCCCGACGGGCAGGGCGGGGACGAGCGGCTGCTCCGTGTCTCACCGCTGCGCGCGCTCCTCGGCCGCCCCGAACTCGGCGCGGTCGTCGGCGCCCTCGCCGTCTTCCTCTTCTTCTCGGTCGTCGCCGACTCCTTCCTCCGGGCGTCCAGCTTCGGCACCGTCCTGTACGCGGCCTCCACGATCGGGATCATGGCGGTGCCGGTGGCGCTGCTGATGATCGGCGGCGAGTTCGATCTGTCCGCCGGTGTGATGGTGACCAGCTCCGCGCTGGTCTCCTCGATGTTCAGCTACCAGATGACCGCGAACGTCTGGGTGGGCGTCGGGGTGTCCCTGCTGGTCACGCTGGCCCTCGGCGCCTTCAACGGCGTGATGCTGACCCGTACGAAACTGCCCAGCTTCATCATCACGCTGGGCACCTTCCTGATGCTCACCGGCCTCAATCTCGGGCTGACCAAACTGATCAGCGGCACGGTCTCCACCAAGACCATCGCCGACATGGAGGGCTTCCCCTCCGCCAGGAAGCTCTTCGCCTCGCAGCTCACCCTCGGCGATGTCGAGCTGAAGGTCACCATCCTGTGGTGGGCCGCGCTGGTGGCGCTGGCCACCTGGATCCTGCTGCGGACCCGCTTCGGCAACTGGATCTTCGCGGTGGGCGGGAACGCGGAGGCCGCCCGCGCGGTCGGCGTACCGGTCACCAGGACCAGGATCGGGCTGTACATGGGCGTGGCCTTCTGCGCCTGGGTCGCCGGACAGCATCTGCTGTTCTCGTTCGATGTCGTCCAGTCCGGCGAGGGTGTCGGCAACGAGCTGATCTATATCATCGCGGCGGTCATCGGCGGCTGTCTGATCACCGGCGGTTACGGTTCGGCGATCGGCTCCGCGGTCGGCGCGTTCATCTTCGGCATGACCAGCAAGGGCATCGTCTACGCGGAGTGGAACCCGGACTGGTTCAAGTTCTTCCTCGGAGCGATGCTCCTTCTGGCCACCCTGCTCAACGCATGGGTGCGCAAGCGTGCGGAGGCGACACGATGACGGCGGATGGCGGGGCCGCGGACGGCGCGCTGGTCGAGCTGGACAGGGTCAGCAAGTACTACGGCAATGTCCGCGCCCTGGAAGGCGTCTCGCTGGAGGTGCGCGCGGGTGGGATCAGTTGCGTACTGGGCGACAACGGCGCGGGCAAGTCCACCCTGATAAAGATCATCGCCGGGCTGCACCGGCATGACGCGGGCGACTTCCTGATCGAGGGCGAGAAGACCGTGCTCACCTCGCCGCGCGAGGCCCTGGACCGGGGCATCGCCACGGTCTACCAGGACCTCGCGGTGGTGCCGCTGATGCCGGTCTGGCGGAACTTCTTCCTGGGCTCGGAGCCGACCAGGGGACGCGGGCCGCTCAAGCGGCTCGATGTCGCGCTGATGCGGGAGACGACCCGTACCGCGCTGCTGCGGATGGGCATCGACCTGCGCGATGTCGACCAGCCCATCGGTACCCTGTCCGGCGGCGAGCGCCAGTGTGTGGCCATCGCCCGCGCCGTCCACTTCGGCGCGAAGGTCCTGGTCCTTGACGAGCCCACCGCGGCGCTCGGGGTGAAGCAGTCGGGTGTGGTGCTGAAATATGTGGCCGCCGCACGCGACGCTGGACTCGGGGTCGTGCTCATCACCCACAACCCGCACCACGCCTTTCTGGTCGGGGACCGGTTCGTCCTGCTCAAGCGCGGGACCATGGCGGGCAGCCACACCAGGGACTCGATCACTCTGGACGAGCTGACCCGCCAGATGGCGGGCGGCTCCGAGCTGGAGGAGCTGAGCCATGAACTGGAGCGCGCCTCCACCGACACCGCATGAGAGCGCCCGGGGCGCTTCCGCGTCGGCGCAGGCGTCCGTATCCGTAAGTCCGTAAAGTCCTGCCCGGGCCGTGACGCCCGGCACACGCCCCCGAAACGCCCGCGACGCCCCGGAGCGGCCCGCGGGGACCTTGACCCGGCCCCGACCGCCCCGGATGGCACAATCTGCCAGGGCGGACACCGTTCGCCGCCGCTGCCCATCCGGGCCGGCCGGCCCCTCATCCCAGGGACGACACGACCCGTGCGAGCACCCCAATCGCGGCCCGCCCGAAGCGACACACCCCAGGCCGGGCCTGAGCCGACCCGCACGAGGGAGTCCGGCCGATGAGCACCTACCGCGACCTCACCTCCCACCGCGGCTCCGCCCGCGCCACCGTCCTGCGGACCGCGGGCACCCGCGAGCGCCGCTCGCTGCTCACCGCGCCCCGGGTCCCGACCGTCGGTATCGACA
>NZ_LATD01000224.1 GCF_000981895.1 Streptomyces odonnellii
CCGCTCGCTGCTCACCGCGCCCCGGGTCCCGACCGTCGGTATCGACATTGGCGGTACGAAGGTGATGGCCGGGGTCGTCGACCCGGACGGCAACATCCTGGAGAAGCTCCGCACGGAGACTCCGGACAAGTCCAAGAGTCCGCGGGTTGTCGAGGACACCATCGTGGAGCTGGTTCTTGATCTCTCCGACCGTCACGATGTGCATGCTGTGGGCATCGGTGCGGCCGGCTGGGTCGATGCGGACCGGTCCAAGGTGCTGTTCGCGCCGCATCTTGCGTGGCGCGACGAACCGCTCAGGGATGCGCTCTCCGCCCGGCTCGCTGTCCCGGTGATGGTTGACAACGACGCCAACGCCGCTGCCTGGGCGGAGTGGCGTTTCGGTGCGGGGCGCGGCGAGGACCATCTCGTCATGATCACGCTCGGTACCGGGATCGGCGGGGCCATCCTGGAGGACGGCCGGGTCAAGCGCGGCAAGTACGGGGTCGCCGGTGAGTTCGGCCATATGCAGGTCGTACCGGGCGGGCACCGCTGCCCGTGCGGCAACCGGGGCTGCTGGGAGCAGTACAGCTCGGGTAACGCGCTCGTGCGGGAGGCCAGGGAGCTGGCCGCCGCGGACTCGCCGGTCGCGTACAGCATCATCGACCGGGTCAAGGGCAATGTGCAGGACATCACGGGCCCGTTGATCACCGAGCTCGCGCGTGAGGGCGACGCCATGTGTGTCGAGCTGTTCCAGGACATCGGCCAGTGGCTCGGTGTCGGCATCGCCAATCTGGCCGCTGCCCTCGATCCGTCCTGCTTTGTCATCGGCGGCGGGGTCAGCGCGGCCGACGATCTGCTGATCGGCCCGGCCCGTGACGCCTTCCGCCGCCATCTCACCGGCCGCGGCTACCGCCCCGAGGCCAGGATCACCAAGGCGCAGCTCGGCCCGGAGGCCGGCATGGTCGGAGCCGCCGATCTCTCCCGGCTGGTGGCCAGGCGCTTCCGCCGCGCCAAGCGCCGCCGTGTGGAGCGCCATGAGCGGTACGAGCGCTACGCCCAGGCCATCCGCACTCCTCGTACGAGCCAGGAACCGCCGTCATGACGCTGTCCCGACCGCTGCCGGCCACGGACGAGGCCGGGAAACCGCCGGAGGAGCGGCGGCACCGCAACCGGCGGCGCTGGCTGACGGCCATCGTGATCGTGCTGCTCATCGGTATCCCGGCCGGCTATCTGGTGATCTCCGCGGGGCAGAGCCGGGAGAGCGGCCGGGACAAGGAGGCCGAGTCCTCCGCCACCGGACTCCAGCATGTCCGTCCGTCCAGGATGAAGCGCCGGATCTTCGAGGTGCCGATTCCCGGCGGAGCCACCCGGGTGCGGTACTACGAGACGAGCAACTGGAAGACCAGCAGACTGTACGTACAGTTCGACGTCACCTCCACCCAGCTCGACACCTTCCTCACCGACATGGGCACCGACCGGTCCGCGCTCAAGGACGGCGCCATCACCATCGGGCCGCGCGATCTCCGTACCGTCGGCTGGAACTTCGGGCTGCCGGGCCATGACTGGGCGGGCACCAGCCACCGCCAGAAGGCACCGCGGCCCAGCCAGGACGTGGTGGTCGACCTCACGGAACCGGCCTTCCCCCGGGTGTTCGTCGTCTCCACCACCACCCCCTGACCCCAGCCCGCCCTCGGTGCGCTGGCGTTCGGGTGGTCTCGGTCCGCGGTACCGGGATCACGGCGTCCTCCACGGGAATCATGCAGTGAATTCCCCAGGTGCGGAGTGATGTCGAGCCCCGGCATCGGCCGGGCGCGCTGTGGGGCCGGGAAGGGAACGAGCCATGCCGATCGACCGTCGTGACGTCCTGAAGCTGGGGGGCTCGGTACTGCTGGCCGGGGGCGGCGCCGGTTCGGTCTCGTCCTGCGGTTCCGCGGAGCTGGCAGCGCGGCCCGGTGCGTCGCGCAAGGCGGACTACACGGTGCGGATCGCGAGCGGGCGGGTCGAACTCGCGCCGGGCACGGTCGTCTCCACCACGACCTACAACGGGCAGTTCCCCGGGCCGCTGCTGCGGTTCACCGAAGGCCGTCCGGTGGTGGTCGACATCCACAACGACACCGGCATCCCAGAGCTGTTGCACTGGCACGGCCAGGTGGTTCCGGCGGAGGTGGACGGGGCTTCGGAGGAGGGCACGCCGTTCATTCCCGCGCACGGTATGCGGCGCCAGTCCTTCACGCCAGGACCGTCCGGCTTCCGCTTCTACCACACCCATGTGGCAGCGCTCGGCGACCTCGGCCGGAGCACGTACACCGGGCAGGTGGGCCCCATCTACATCGAGCCGAAACTCGATCCAGGGGCCTACGACCAAGAGGTCTTTCTGACACTGAAGGAGTTCGAGCCGTCTCTCAGCCACGGCGGCGACATGCCCCAGGACTTTCTCGCGGGCTCCGAGGTGCCGGAGCTGAAACGCAAGGGCGAGAAGGCGATGGCCGACTCGCTGGCCCGGGGCATGCCGCACGGCTACGAGGTCGGCTACCGGGTCTTCAGCGTCAACGGCCGCAAACTGGGCCACGGCGAGCCGGTCAGGGTCAAGTCCGGGGAGCGTGTGCTCTTCCACGTACTGAACGCCAGCGCCACCGAGATCCGCAGCCTCGCCCTGCCCGGCCACACGTTCCGCGTGGTTGCGCTCGACGGCAATCCGGTGCCCCGCCCGGCGAACGTGCCCGTGCTGTGGATCGGCACCGCCGAACGTGTCTCAGCCCTGGTGGAGATGGACCACCCGGGCGTGTGGGTACTGGGCGACCTGGCCGACGACGACCGTAAGAACGGGATGGGCACCGTGGTCGAGTACGCCGGCCGCACCGGTTCCGCGCGATGGACCGCACCACCGAAATCCACCTGGGACTACCGGACCTTCGCCCGTAGCGGCGCCACCGCCCAGCGGCCCGACCACACCATGGATCTGCTGGTGGAGAAGCGCAACGCGGCCGACAAGGGATTCAACATCTGGACCCTCAACGGCGTGCCGTTCTCCATGGACACCAACAAGCCCGTGATCGAGGTGGAGCGGGGCAGGCGCTACCGGATGCGGTTCCGTAACGCCACCGACGACATCCACCCTCTCCATCTGCACCGCCACACCTTCGAGGTCACCCACATCGCCGGCACCGCCACCAACGGCCTGCACAAGGACGTCGTCATGCTCGGCGGCTACCAGACCCTCGACTTCGACTTCACCGCGGACCAGCCGGGACTGTCCCTGTTCCACTGCCATCAGCAGCTCCACATGGACTTCGGATTCATGCTCCTGCTGCACTGCGCCTGACCCGGTGGCAAAGACCGGGCCGCCCTACGCCCGGTCCCGCGCGACCGGGCGGAGGCGGGTGAGCAGGTCCCGCCGACCGCTGGCGGACAGACCGAGCTGACCGGCGCGTTCGAGATCGATCAGACCGCTGAGCAAACCGAGCACAGCGCGGGGCGGTCCTTCCAGGACGAGGTCCGGGTCGGTGGCGCGGCCGAGCCGGGTGTGGACCTGGCCGTTCCGCAGCTCTATGACGGCCGACTCGCCGGACGCGACGAGCTGAATGACCGCGGGCGGGGCGTCCGGCTCGTCGTCGGTGGTGAACCACTCCGGGGCGTAGGCCAGCCACCGTGCCTGGAACGCGTCGTCCGGCCGTTCCTCGGCCATGAACCGGAGCCCCCACAGCCCGAGTGCCTTCAGGACCGGCTCCAGTTCCAGACCGGACTCGGTCAGCCGGTAGAGGACGGTGGCGATCGGCGGCGGGGCGTCCTCGCGACTCAGCAGCCCGGCGGACTCGAGTTCCTTGAGGCGGGCCGACAGCAGATTCGCCGCGATACCCGGCAGCCCGTTCTTGAGGTCCGTGAACCGGCACGGGCCTTGCAACAGCAGCTCGCGGGCGATCAGCAGCGTCCAGCGGTCCCCCACCACGTCGAGGGCCCGGGCGATCGAGCAGTACTGACCATAGCTCCGCATGCGCCCAGCGTACGGCAAGAGCTAAAGTGATTGGTATAGAAAATCAACCAGCCAGGTGTAATCTTCCACCATGACTCGTACGTCATCGAAACCACTGATGCTCGTCGCCCTCCTCACGGCGTCGTTCGTGATCAACCTCGACACCACGCTCGTCAACGTGGCGCTACCGACCCTTTCGCTCGAACTGGACACCTCCACCGCCGAGCTGCAGTGGGTCGTGGACGCCTACAACCTCGTGTTCGCGGCCTTGTTGCTGACCTCGGGGAGCCTGTCCGACCGCTTCGGCCGCAAGGGCATGCTGATGGCCGGTCTGCTGGTGTTCGGCGTGGCCAGCTTCGTCGGCGGATACGCCGGCTCGCCGGAGGAGCTGATCGCGGCCCGGGCCGTGATGGGCGTGGGCGCCGCGATGACCTTCCCGGGCACACTCGCACTGCTCACCGGCGCCTTCACCAGCCGCAAGGAGCGGGCGCTGTCCATCGGTCTGTGGGGCGCCACGGCCGGTGTCGCCATCGCGCTGGGGCCGATCGTGGGCGGCTTCCTGCTCCAGCACTACAGCTGGGCGAGCACCTTCTACGTCCTCGGCCCGGTGTCCCTGGCCGTCATCGCGCTGGTGGCCCTGTTCGTCCCCAAGGAGCGCGATCCCGCCCCGCACCGCCTCGACTACCTGGGCCTGGTGCTGTCCGGCGGATTCATGGCACTGCTCGTCTACACCATCATCGAGGCCCCGAACCACGGCTGGTCGTCCGCGACTTCGCTCGCGGGCTTCGCCGGCTCCGTGATCCTGCTGATCGCGTTCATCGTCAGCGAGCGCCGCGCCGACGAGCCGATGCTCGACGTGCGGCTCTTCAAGGACATGCGCTTCAGCGCCGCCAGCGCCGCGGTCACCATCGCGTTCTTCACCCTGCTCGGGTTCATCTTCCTGATCACGCAGTACTTCCAGTTCATCCGCGGCTACAGCGCTCTCTCCACCGGTGTCCACCTGCTGCCGGTCGCGGTCTCCGTCGCCGTGGGATCGACCCTCGGTACGCGGCTGGCGGTCCGTGCCGGCACCAAGGCGATCGTCACCGCCGGGCTGGCCCTCCAGGCGATCTTCTACTTCTGGGTCGCCGGCACCCTCAGCCCGGCGCTCGGCTACGAGATCATCGCCATCCAGATGGTCGTCTACGGCCTGGGCATGGGCCTGACCTCCGCGCCCGCGACCGAGTCCATCATGGGAGCGGTCGCAGCCGACAAGGCCGGCGTCGGGTCCGCCATCAACGACTCCACCCGGCTGCTCGGCGGAACGCTCGGTGTCGCGGTCATCGGCAGCGTCTACGCCACGCTGTACGACTCACGGCTCACCAGCGCCCTCCCACCGCTGCCCTCCGGGCTGACGGACCTCGCCCATCAGTCCGTCGGAGCGGCGTTCGGTGTCTCCGGCCAGTTCGCCGCCGACCGGCCCGCTCTGGCCCAGGCCGTACACCAGGCCGCGAGCGACGCCTTCCACGACGGACTCAGTCTCGGCTGCGTCGTGGCCGGACTCGTCGCGGTCGCCGGCGCGCTGCTCGCAGTCGCCTTCCTCCCCGCCCAGCCCCCGCAGCAGCCCGAACCGGACGACGCGGCCGAGCCGGCCGACACCACCGGCCACCGAGAGGCCGCGGTTCGATGACTCAGGCTGAACCGACAGGTACGACACCGGCAATCAGGTACGGAAAGAGGTGACCGCGATGGTTGACGTGCCCGTCTATGTCTGGGTGCTCACTCTCGCCGGAATAGCCGGTCTGGTCGGGTCGACCAGCCTTGTGCTGTATCGAGGTGCCGAGCTGGCCGGGCTCGGTCGCCGCCGTGCGGTCGGGCTCGGTGTGAGTTCGGCGGTGCTGCTCGGTGGCTGGTTCACGGTCAGCGGGTTGATCGCCGCGAACGGCTGGTATCTGAACAAACCCGGGCGGCCTCCCGGGCTGCCGATCGCTTTTGCCGCCGTACTGATCGCCCTGCTGGCCGCCACCCTGATTCCCGTGGTGGCTCGTGCTCTCGCCGCCCCCGGCATGCTCAGCCGTCTTGAACAGCCGCACACGTTCCGAGTGGTCGGGGTGGTGTTCCTGATCATGATGGCCCTCGGCCATCTGCCGCCGCTGTTCGCCCTGCCTGCCGGACTGGGCGACATCGCGACCGGGCTCGCCGCGCCCTTCGTCGCCCGCCGGATCGCGAAGGGCACCAGTCGCAGGACCGCGGTGCGGTTCAATGTGCTGGGCATGATCGATCTCGTCGCGGCGCTGAGCCTGGCGATCCTGATCGGCAATCACGTCCTCGACGTGACCCCTTCCACACAGGCGATCACCCAACTGCCGCTCGCCCTGATCCCCACGGCCGCCGTCCCGCTGCTGTTCACGCTGCACATCACGTCCCTGCGGCGGCTGGCCGCCCTCGGACGGACGGGACGCGTCATGACGAGCGGCGTCGGCGCCGGTCTCGGCTACCGCTGAACGTGTTCGGCGCGGTGTGACTGTCAGGCGTGCAGGGCGCCGGTGCCCAGCAGGCCGAACAGGAGCACGCCGATGATGATCCGGTAGAGGACGAACGCGTTGAAGGAATGCTTGGCGACGAACTTGAGCAGCCACGCGATCGAGGCGTAGGCGACCGCGAAGGACACGGCGGTACCGACGATCAGCGGGAGGGCGTCCACTCCGGTGCCGAGGGCGTCCTTCAGCTCGTACAGTCCGGCGCCGGTCAGTGCGGGGATGCCGAGGAAGAAGGACAGGCGGGTGGCGGCCACCCGTTCGAGGTCGAGGATGAGGCCGGTCGACATGGTGGCGCCCGAGCGGGAGAAGCCGGGGAAGAGCAGGGCGAGGATCTGCGAGGATCCGACGAGCATGGCGTCCTTGACGGAGACGTCGTCCTCGCCGCGCTTGTGCCGGCCCATCTGGTCGGCCGCCCACATGAGGCCGCTCCCGACGATCAGCGATCCGGCCACCACCCACAGCGAGGCCAGCGGGCCTTCGATCAACGGCTTGGCCGCGAGTCCGACGGCGACGATCGGGACGGTGGCGTAGATGACCCACCACGCGAACTTGTAGTCGTGGTGGTACCGCTCCTCGCGGTTGGCGAGTCCCCGTCCCCAGGCCCTCACGATCCGCACGATGTCCTTGAAGAAGTACAGCAGTACGGCCGCGATCGCCCCGACCTGGATCACCGCGGTGAACGCGACCACGGCCTTGTCGTCCACGGGGATGCCCATCAGCCCTTCGGTGATCTTCAGATGGCCGGTGGACGAGACCGGCAGGAACTCCGTCACCCCCTCCACGACGCCCAGGACGACGGCCTCTCCCACACTGATCGCGCTCACGTGCTTTCACCTTCGGTCGGTTGGACGGCGCCGGCCTTCCGGCGGCGGTGGACGAGGGCCCACTGCTGCCCTGCCGCCGCCGCGCCCACCGCACATGAGGCATCCTGTCGGTACAGGTCGGCGCGGCGGCGAAGCCGGGAGTCGCGGAACACCGGATGACACAGTAACTTCTATTCGCGAATAGAAGTTACTGGTGACTGTAGACGACGCGTGGAGGGAGGTCGACCGTGGGCGCTCACGAACGGCTCCCCGGGTCCGGCGGCAGACGGCGGGCGAACGGCGCCCTGGAGGCCGAGATCCTGGCCATACTGCACACCGCCGACCAGGCGCTCACCCCCGGCGAGGTGGTCGAAGGACTGGCCGCGCCCCTCGGCCACACCACAGTGGCCACCACCCTGGCCCGCCTCCACACCCGCGGAATACTGGAGCGCACCCCGCGGGGACGCGGCTACGCCTACACCCCCGTCACCGACGAGCCGGGACTGACCGCCAAGCACATGCACCAGGTCATGGAAGGCGGAAGCGACCGCGCGTCGGTCCTCACCCGCTTCGTCGGCGAACTGTCCGACGACGACGAGGATCTGCTGCGCCGCCTGCTCGGCACCCAGGAGTAGAGAGCCGCCGTCAGCCATGCATCTGGCCGTCTACCTGCCACTGCTCTTCCCCGCCCTGGCGGGCCTGAGCGCCGGCCCGCTGGCCCGTCGGCTGGAGCCGCGCCTCGCGACCTGGCTGCTGACCGCCGCCGGTCTGGTCCTCGCCGCCTCCAGCACCGTGGTGCTGGGCCTGCTCGCGTTGGCCGGTCTGGTCCGTATCCCGCTCGTCGCCTCCCTCAAGGGCTACTCGCCGGAGGTGATCGACCGTCAGGACCCTGCCGCGTGGCCGGCCGCCCTCGCGGGCGCCGTCCTGCTCGCTCTCGCGGTCCTCGCCGCCGTCCGCATGGCCGCACGCCGGGCCGGAGCCTTGTGGTCCGCGGCCCTGGAGGCGGCCTGTCTGCCCGGCCCCGGCCGGGTCGTGATCACCGACGACCCCGGTGCCGACGCCTACGCCATGCCGGGACTGCCCGGCCGTATCGTCATCTCCCACGGCATGCTGGACGCCCTCGATGCCGCCGGACACGAAATCCTTCTCGTCCACGAACGCGCTCACCTCGACCACCACCACTACGCGTTCGTCTCCCTCGCGCAGCTCTCCGCCGCCGCCAACCCCCTGCTGCGGCCCCTGGCCGACACCGTCGCGTACACCGTCGAACGCTGGGCCGACGAGCACGCCGCGCACCGCACCGGCGACCGTCGCGCGGTCGCCGAAACCGTCGCGCGGGCCGCTGTCGCCGCCAAGCGCAGCCGGGGCGGAGGCCGCGTCCCCGGCGCCGCGCTCGGCATGCTGGGCCGCCGTACCGCCCCGGGCCTCGTGCCACGCCGCGTCGCCGCTCTTCTCGCGCCCCCGCCCCAGAGCCCGCCTCTGCTGCTCGTTGCCGCCGCGGCGCTGCTCGCGGCCAGCAGTCTGTGCGCCCTGGAAGCCGCTCACGACCTCCACCGGTTCCTGGAACTCGCACACGCCCGCTGAGGCCTAAGCGGGTGCTCACCCATGGCGCGTCGCCGTAGTGGGGGTCGCGCTCGCGACCGCTCCCGGCGGGGCCGCTTGTACGATGCACGCGCGAGTCGCTTCACGGTACCCCCACCCCCTCCCGTGAGGAATTGTGAGATATGGGAGCGTGAGCGGGTGAGTGAGACGATGACCAAGACCCTGCAATACCGCATGGACGGCCCGGAGGACGCCCCCGTCCTGGTCCTCGGGCCTTCCCTCGGCACCACCTGGCACATGTGGGACCGGCAGGTGCCCGAGCTGGCCCGTCAGTGGCGGGTGATCCGTTACGACCTGCCGGGCCACGGCGGCGCGCCCGCGCACCCCGCCACCAGCATTCCCGAGCTGGCGGAACGGCTGCTGACCACGCTCGACGGGCTCGGGGTGCAGCGCTTCGGATACGTGGGCTGCTCCATCGGCGGCGCCGTCGGAGCCGAGCTGGCGCTGCGCAGGCCCGACCGGATCGCCTCGCTCGCGGTGGTGGCCGCCTCGCCCCGGTTCGGCACGGCCGACGAGTTCCGGCAGCGCGGGGTGATCGTACGGGCCAACGGTCTCGACCCGATGGCACGTACCGCGCCCGAGCGCTGGTTCACCGGGCACTTCGCCGCCGCCCAGCCGGCCATCGTCGAATGGGCCGTCCAGATGGTCCGTACCACCGACCCCGGCTGCTACATAGCCGCCTGCGAGGCGCTCGCCGCCTTCGACATCCGCGCCGAGCTGGGCCGTATCGCCGTACCGACACTGGTCCTCGTCGGCGCGGAGGACAAGGTCACAGGACCGGCCGAGGCTCGCACCCTGGTCGCGGGGATACCGGACGCCCGGCTCGCGCTGGTGCCCGGCGCCTCCCATCTCGCGCCGGTCGAGCAGCCCGCCGCCGTGACCGATCTGCTCGTCCACCACTTCTCCACCGCCTGGTACAACCCGTCCGACACCTCCACCGGTCTGACCGTGCTGCCCGACCGGATGCTCCAGCCCGCCGTCGCCGCGCCGGCCGGGCCGGTCGCCGAGGCCGCCCCCGCCGAGCAGCCCCGGGCCGTCTCCGCCGCGCGGCCGGACCCGTACGAGGCGGGCATGCGGGTACGCCGCCAGGTCCTCGGGGACGCCCATGTGGACCGGGCCATGGCCGGCGCGGACGACTTCGCCGGCGACTTCCAGGAGCTGATCACCCGCTACGCCTGGGGCGAGGTGTGGACCAGGGAGGGCCTGGACCGGCGCACCCGTAGCGCGGTCACCCTGACCGCGCTGGTCGCCGGCGGACACATGGAGGAGCTGGCCTTCCACACCCGGGCCGCCCTGCGCAACGGCCTCACCCCCGACGAGATCAAGGAAGTGCTGCTCCAGTCGGCCGTCTACTGCGGGGTTCCGGCCGCGAACACGGCGTTCCGGGTGGTGCGGACCGTGATCCAGGAGGAGACGAGACCCGAGGCGTAGGACGATGGCGTAAGGAGCACCGCGGGAGAGGTGCCCCCGAGGGGACCCGGCGAGAGGCGCCCGGCGGAAGTGGCCCGCCGAACCCCAGAGGCATCCATCCCGCCAGAGACATCCACCCAGAGACCAGAGAAGAGGCGGTCACCGGTGAAGCTCATCAAGAAGAAGCACTCCTGCGTCCGGCTGGAGAAGGACGGGCACACCCTGGTCGTCGACCCCGGTGTCTTCACCGAGGAGGACGCTGCCGTCGGCGCGGACGCCGTCCTCATCACCCATGAGCACCCCGACCACTTCGAGGAGGGCCGGCTGCGCGCGGCCCTGGAGGCCAATCCGGCGGCCGAGCTGTGGACGCTGCGCAGCGTCGCCGAGCAGGTCTCCGCCGCCTTCCCCGGCCGGGTGCACACCGTCGGCCACGGCGATCACTTCACGGCGGCCGGATTCGACGTACAGGTGCACGGCGAGCTGCATGCCGTGATCCATCCGGAGATCCCGCGGATCACCAATGTCGGCTTCCTCGTGGACGGCTCGGTCTTCCACCCCGGCGACGCGCTCACCGTCCCCGACGAGCCGGTCGAGACGCTGATGCTCCCCGTGATGGCGCCCTGGAACAAGATCGCCGAGGTGATCGAGTACGTACGGGAGGTCAAGCCGCTGCGTACGTACGACATCCATGACGCGCTGCTGACCGAGCTGGCCCGGCCCATCTACGACACCCATCTCACCAATCTGAGCGGCGCCGACCACGCCAGGCTCGCACCGGGCGGCTCGGCCGAGATCTGAAGGGGGCAGCCCAGATCTGACGGAAGCCGACGGAAGCTGACGGGATCCGACGAGATCTGACGGGACCTGACGGGACCTGACGGGGTCCGGCCCGTGGCCGGACGGTCCCGCGGGCTCCGCCGATCCGGCCGGACACCGACTGTCCGACCCCGCCGATAGGCTGTCCGCATGCGCATCGCGACCTGGAATGTCAATTCGATCACCGCTCGGCTGCCCCGGCTGCTGGCCTGGCTGGAGAGCAGCGGCACGGATGTGCTGTGCGTCCAGGAGACCAAGTGCACCGCGGAGCAGTTCCCCGCCGACCCGCTGCGTGAGCTGGGATACGAGTCCGCGGTGCACGCGGACGGGCGGTGGAACGGAGTGGCGCTGATCTCCCGGGCCGGACTGTCGGACGTCGTCAGGGGCCTGCCCGAGGGGCCGCAGTACGAGGGCGTGGCGGAGCCGCGCGCCATCTCCGCGACCTGCGGCCCGGTCCGCCTCTGGTCGGTCTATGTGCCCAACGGCCGCGAGGTCGGCCATGACCACTACGCGTACAAACTGCGCTGGTTCGAGGCGCTGCGGAAGGCGGTCGCGGACGATACGGCGGGCGCGCGCCCGTTCGCGGTCCTCGGCGACTTCAATGTCGCGCCGGCCGACGACGACGTCTGGGACATCTCGCGCTTCGAGGGCGCCACCCATGTCACCCCGGCCGAGCGCGCCGCGCTGGCGGCCCTGCGTGAGGAGGGGCTCTCGGACGTGGTGCCCCGCCCGCTCAAGTACGACCACCCGTACACCTACTGGGACTACCGCGAGCTGGGCTTCCCCAAGAACAAGGGCATGCGCATCGACCTGGTCTACGGCAACGGGCCGTTCGCGGCGGCCGTCAAGGACAGCTATGTCGACCGCGAGGAGCGCAAGGGCAAGGGCGCCTCGGACCACGCCCCGGTCGTCGTCGACCTCGACATCTAGACAGGACACGTTCCAGCGGGCGTCCAGGCGCCACCGTCCCGCGTGCCCCATGGTGGAGCGGCGGGGGGAGTGGCACTCTGAGCGGTATGAACATTCCTTTTCTGGACAACTGGCGCAAGCGGCACGGCGGTGATCGCGGCACCTCGCTCGCCGCCGCCGTCCGCGGCGAGCCGGAGGGGGTGGCCGAGCTGCTCTCCGAGTGCGAGCTGCTCCGTGTCCGGGCGGGACGGGAAGGTCTCCAACTGGACGACTCCCCGGCCTCGTTGGAGGCGCTCGACCAGTTGCCGCCGCGCTGGCGCGACGACCCCGAGGAGCTGCCCTGGCTGGGCAATGACGCGGGGCTCTATCTCGGCACGGTGATCGTTCGTACGGTCCCCGGCGCGGTCTGGCACATCTGGCCGGGCGGACACCCGGTGGTGCGGCTGGCGTCGGGGCGCGAGCTCCAGGTGGTCGAGGCCGGTCTCGACTGGGCGGTCAACGGCGCGCCCGAGCTGTCCCAGGTGTACGCGGAGGCGGCAGAGGCCTGACGCCGCAGATGGCCGTCGACACGCGTACGCGTACGCATACGAAACGAACCCTGACGGCACTGGCGCTCGCCCCGCTCGTGCTTCTGGCCGCCGCTTCCGGCGCCGGCTGCGGCAGGGCCGGCAGCCCGCCGGTCAAGGGGCCCGCCCCCGGCTCACTGCCCCGCTACCGGGTCGACCCCGCCGTCCGGCTCCCCGCCTCGCCCACCTGGTCCGCCGCGAAGAGGCGCGGGCATCTGGTCGTCGGCGCCAAGGAGGACCAGCCGTACGTGGGCGAGAAGGACCCCGCCACCGGTGTCTACTCCGGCTTCGACATCGAGATCGCGAAAATGACCGCGGCCTCCCTCGGCTTCGCCCCGGACGAGATCCGCTTCCGTACGATCGCCTCCGCGAACCGCGAAACCGCTCTGCAGAACGGTCAGATCGACTACTACGTCGGCACATACACCATCAACGCCAAGCGCAAGAAGCTCGTCGGCTTCGCCGGCCCCTACTATCTGGCCGGCCAGTCCCTCCTCGTACGGACCGACGAGCACGGCATCGAAGGCCCGCGCGACCTCGACGGCAAACGCGTCTGCTCGGCCGCGGGCTCCACCCCGTACCAGCGGATCAAGGACGACTACCCGCGCGCCGAACTCGTCTCGTACGACACCTACTCGGTCTGCGTGGACAATCTGCTGACCTTCCAGGTCGACGCAGTCACCACCGACGACACCATTCTGATGGGCTACGCCGCCAAGGTGCCCGACGCGCTGAAGGTGGTCGGCAGGCCCTTCTCGAAGGAGCCGTACGGCATCGGCGTCCCGCGCGGCGACACCGCCCTGCGGTTCGCGCTCGACGACGCCATCGCGGCGCGCGAGCGGAACGGCGACTGGCGCAGGGCGTACGACGCGACCCTCGGTCTGTCCGGCCGCGCGCCGGCGCCGCCCCCGCCCATCGACCGCTACCCGGCGAAGTGAGGCTGCCGCCTTGGACGTACTGACCGAGAACTTCTCCCTCTACGGCGAGGGCTTCCTCGGCACGGTCGAGCTGACGGTCTACGCCTCGCTGCTCGCGCTGGCCCTCGGATTCCTGATGGCCTCCTGCCGGGTGGCGCCCGTACGGTCGCTCCGGGCGATCGGCACCGTATGGGTGACCGTGCTCCGCAACACCCCGCTGACCCTGCTCTTCTTCGCGGTCCTGCTCGGTCTGCCGCGCTTCGGGCTCGTACTGCCCTTCCAGCTCTTCGCGGTCCTCGCGCTCGGCTGCTACACCTCGGCGTTCATCTGCGAGGTGCTGCGCTCGGGCATCGGCACCGTGCCGAAGGGACAGGGAGAGGCGGCCCGCGGTCTCGGGATGACCTTCGGCCAGACCCTGGGCGCGGTGATCCTGCCGCAGGCGTTCCGTACGGTCATCCCGCCCATCGGCTCGACGCTGATCGCCCTCGCCAAGAACTCGGCGATCGCGGGCGCGTTCAGCGTCACGGAACTGCTCGGCACCTACAAGACCCTCAATGAGAGGGGTTTCAGCATCATCTGGACCTTCGTATGGATCGCGGCCGGCTATCTGGTCATCACGCTGGCCATCAGCGCGCTGTTCAATGTGCTGGAGAAGCGCTGGGGACTGGTCCGGTGAGCCCCATGAGCCCGGTGAGTCCCGTGGGTACGGTGCGGCCGGTGGCGGCCGAGTCGACAGCCCTCTACGACATCCCCGGCCCCAAGGCGCTCCGACGCCACCGACTGTACGGTTTCGCGGCGACGGCCGCGATCATCGCGCTGCTCGCCTGGGCGGTCCAGCTCCTCTTCGCCACCGGGCAGTTCACCGCCGTCAAGTGGCGGCCCTTCGCCTACCAGGGCATCCAGGAACTGTTGCTGCGCGGACTCGCCAACACCCTGCTGGCCTTCGCCTGTGCCGCGGTGCTCTCGCTGGTCCTCGGCGGTGTCCTCGCCTGCGGCCGGCTTTCCGAGCACCGGCCCGTACGGTGGCTCGCCACCGCCGTGGTGGAGTTCTTCCGCGCCATGCCCGTGCTGGTGATGATCTTCTTCATCTTCGTGGCGCTCCAGGTACGCGCCCTGCCCGCGCTGGTGGCGGGGCTGACGCTGTACAACGGCTCCGTGCTCGCCGAGGTGTTCCGCACCGGAGTCAACTCGGTGGAGCGCGGGCAGCGGGAGGCCGCGTACGCCCTCGGCCTGCGCAAGACGCAGGTCATGACGTACGTCCTGGTGCCGCAGGCGGTCCGCGCGATGCTGCCCACGATCATCAGCCAGCTCGTGGTCGCGCTCAAGGACACCTCGCTCGGCTATCTGATCACCTACGAGGAGTTCCTCCACGCGGGAAAGCTCATCGCCTCGAATCTCGACTACGACGTGCCGTTCATCCCGGTGGTGATGGTGATCTCGCCGGTCTACATCGGGATGTGCATGCTGCTCTC
Source organism: Streptomyces odonnellii (assembly GCF_000981895.1). Classification (GTDB taxonomy): domain Bacteria; phylum Actinomycetota; class Actinomycetes; order Streptomycetales; family Streptomycetaceae; genus Streptomyces; species Streptomyces odonnellii. The sequence goes on from NZ_LATD01000224.1 coordinate 14,964, forward strand.
GTGGTGTGCCCACAGGCTCAGACGGCGGGCTCCCGGGCCGCGCGGGTCACGTCGGCGACCAGTTCCACCACATCAGGCCCGTACGCCTGCGAGTTGACCACCTTCAGCAGCAGGCAGAACGAGGAGTCGCCGTACTTGCGGGCCAGCCGCTCGTGGTGGCGGGCCAGATAGCGCGAGGCGGCCTGGTTGGTGATGGCGCGCTGGCCGCAGAAGAGGAAGACGGGCCGCGCCCCCTCGCCGGCGGTCAGCCGCGCCAGCAGCACATGCTCCGCGACACCCGGCTCGACGGGATAGCGCTCGGTACCGATCTGGAAGGCGCCCCGGTCGGCCTTGGACTCGGGGTCGGTGGTCACCTTGACGCCGGGCAGCAGCGAGCTGAGATGAGCGGCCATACGACGGTTGGTGGCGGGGCCGCCCAGGCAGAATTCCGTACGCTCACCGAACCCCTGCCGTGCGGTGTCGTGCTGGATGATCTCCGCGTGCGCGCCGCAGTCCTTGATCAGGGCGGCCAGTTCCAGCAGCGCGAACACGTCGTGGCGGTGCACGGCACCGTCGCCGCCCGCCTCGCGATTGACGACCAGCAGGCACTCCGAGTTCTTCGGCAGCCCGAAGAACGCCTGCTTGCGGCGGAGCTTGCGGCGCCAGAGAGAGGTACGGACGATCCAGCCCAGAGCGGCGCCGACGCCCGCGGCGACCACGCCCAGCACGATGTTGCGTATGTCGTCAGTCATGGGCGCGCATCGTATAGGCACCACACGAACATCGTTCGAGACGGTCCTGACGGCGCGGGGGTGCTGAAGTTACGCTGCCCCGACAGTTCTTGACTGGAGGTACGGATGCGTCGCTCCGCCGCGTGGAATGTCTCGGTTCTGGCCGTCACCACCGCTGCCCTGCTCTCGGCCTGTGCGCCCGCGCCGCCGTCCTCGGTCTCGGCGGCGCCGGGCCCGAGCACGGCGAGGACACCCGTGAAGACGCCGGTGGCGGCGGGGTACGGGGGCGCGGTCGCCAGCGTTGACGCGGACGCGTCGGCCGCCGGGATCGAGGTGCTCAGGCAGGGCGGCAACGCGGTGGACGCCGCGGTGGCCACCGCCGCCGCCCTCGGCGTCACCGAGCCGTACTCCGCGGGCATCGGCGGGGGCGGCTACTTCGTCTACTACGACGCCAAGTCCCGTACGGTACGGACCATCGACGGTCGTGAGACCGCGCCGAAGTCCGCCGGCACCTCGCTCTTCCTGGAGGACGGCAAGCCGATCCCGTTCGCCGACGCGGTCACCAGCGGCCGGAGCGTCGGCACGCCAGGAACCCCCGCCACCTGGGACACCGCGCTCGACGAGTGGGGGAGCAGGCCGCTCGGGCAACTGCTCAAGCCCGCGGAGCGGCTGGCGAGGAACGGCTTCACCGTCGACGAGACCTTCCGATCGCAGACCCAGGCCAACCAGGCGCGGTTCGCGGACTTCCCGGCCTCGGCCCGGCTCTTCCTGCCCGGCGGCCGGTTGCCCGTCGTCGGCTCGGTCTTCAAGAACCCCGATCTGGCCCGTACGTATGAGGAACTGGGGCGCAAGGGCACCGACGCGCTCTACCACGGCAAGCTGGCCGAGGACATCGTCCGTACGGTGCGCAAGCCGCCCGTCGACCCCGCCTCGACCCGGGTCGTGCGCTCCGGCGACCTCACCACCCGGGACCTGGCCGCGTACCGGACCAAGCGGCAGGCGCCGACGAAGGTCTCGTACCGCGGTCTCGACGTGTACGGCATCGCGCCGTCGTCCTCGGGCGGTACGAGCGTCGGCGAGGCGCTCAACATCCTTGAGGGTACGAACCTTTCACGGGCGAGCGAGGCGGCCTATCTGCACCGGTTCATCGAGGCGAGCCGGATCGCGTTCGCCGACCGGGGCCGCTGGGTCGGCGACCCGGCCTTCGAGGACGTACCGGTCAAGGAGCTGCTGTCGCAGCGGTTCGCGGACTCGCGCGCCTGCCTGATCAAGGACGACGCGGTCCTCAAGAGCCCGCTCGCGCCCGCCGATCCGCGGCATCCCACGCCGTGCGCGGCCCGCGGGACCGCGGCGCCGACGACGTACGAGGGCGAGAACACCACGCATCTCACGGCGGCGGACAAGTGGGGCAATGTCGTCGCGTACACGCTGACGATCGAGTCGACCGGCGGCAGCGCGATCACCGTGCCGGGGCGCGGTTTCCTGCTCAACAACGAGCTGACGGACTTCTCCTTCGCCCCGGCCAACCCGGCGGTCCACGACCCGAATCTGCCGGGGCCGGGGAAGCGCCCCCGTTCGTCCATCTCCCCGACGATCGTGCTCGACGCGCACGGCCGGCCGGTGCTGGCGCTCGGCTCGCCGGGCGGAGCGACCATCATCACCACCGTGCTCCAGACCCTGACCGGCCATCTGGACCGGGGGCTGCCGCTGGTCGACGCGATCGCGGCCCCGCGCGCCAGCCAGCGGAACGGGGCGGCGACGGAGCTGGAGCCGGGGCTGTGGAACAGCCCGGTGCGCGGGCAACTGGAGGCGCTGGGGCACGTGTTCACACAGAACCCGGAGATCGGCGCGGCGACCGGGGTGCAGCGGCTGCCGGACGGCCGCTGGCTGGCGGCGGCGGAGAAGGTCCGCAGGGGCGGCGGCTCGGCGATGGTGGTGCAGCCGTCGGGCGGCAAGCGCTGAGGTGTGTCGTTGTGCGCCGGACGGGACCGGGCAGCCCGGCCCGCGGCCCGTCCGGCGCGCGGCCTCGCCAGGTCCACAGCCGGCCGGGCCTCGGGCCCTGCCCGGGCCCGTCCGGCGCCTGGGTCCGGGGCCTCGTCAGGCCTTCTGCCACTTGGTCCCGGGCCTTCCGCCACCTGGTCCCGGCCTTCCACCACCGGGTCCCCGGCCCATTCGCCACCTGGTCCCGGGCCGTTCGCTCAGAGCGCCGTCAGGATCCTGGGGCCGTCGTCCGTGATCGCGACCGTGTGCTCCGCGTGGGACGCCCGGCTGGAGTCCAGGGTGCGGATCGTCCAGCCGTCCCGCGCCGTGAAGTGCTGGTCCGTACCGCTGCCGATCAGCATCGGCTCGATCGCCAGCACCATCCCGTGGCGCAGCGGCAGACCGCGCCCCGCCCGCCCCTCGTTCGGCACCCCCGGGTCCTCGTGCATCGAGCGGCCCACCCCGCGGCCGCCGAAGCCGTCCGGGATGCCGTAGCCGGCCGAGCGGCAGACCCGCCCGAGCGCGTGG
>NZ_LATD01000225.1 GCF_000981895.1 Streptomyces odonnellii
CACCGCACGGACGACGCCAGCGGCTCGGCGAGCATGGCGGGCGGGCCGGGACGAGCCGCTGGCGGCGTCAGTGGGAGGCTCCGAGGCGGCTGTGGCCGCGTCCGTACAGCGCGTAGACCACAAGTCCGACGGCCATCCAGATCCCGAAGCGCAGCCAGGTCTCGGCGGGCAGGTTGAGCATCAGCCAGAGCGAGGCGAGCACGGACGCGACCGGCAGATACGGGACGAACGGGGTACGGAAGGACCGGGGCAGTTCGGGGCGGCGCCGGCGCAGGAGGATCACACCTGCCGCGACCACCACGAAGGCGAACAGCGTGCCGATGTTGACCAGTTCGGCGAGTTCCTGGATGGAGGTGAGGCCCGCGACGACCGCGACGACCAGCCCGAGCAGCACGGTCGAGCGGTACGGCGTGCCGAAGCGCGGGTGGACCTGGGAGAAGGTCCTGGGGAGGAGTCCGTCGCGGCTCATCGCGAAGAACACCCGGGTCTGGCCGAGGAGCAGGATCATGCAGACGGAGGTGAGGCCGACGGCCGCGCCGAAGCTGATGAGCCCGGCCCAGAAGGGATGGCCGACGGACTTGAAGGCGTCGGCGAGCGGGGCGTCCACCGAGAGCTGTGTGTAGTGCTGCATGCCGGTGACGACGAGCGAGACGGCGACATAGAGCAGGGTGCAGATGAAGAGCGAGCCGAGGATGCCGCGCGGGACGTCGCGCTGGGGGCTGACGGTCTCCTCGGCGACGGTGGCGACGATGTCGAAGCCGATGAAGGCGAAGAAGACGACGGCCGCGGCGGTGAAGATGCCCATGACACCGAAGTCGGTGGGGGTGTAGCCGACGATGAGCTGGATCAGCGGGGCGGTCAGGCCGCCCGCGGCGGGGCGAGGCCGGGCGGGCGGGATGAACGGCTGATAGTTCGACGCGGTGATGAAGAACGCGCCGACGACGATCACGATCAGGACGACGGTGACCTTGACGGCGACGATGACGGCGGTGATCCGCGAGGAGAGCTTCACTCCGGCGACGAGGACGGCGGTCAGGGCGAGTACGAGGATGAAGGCGAGCAGATCGAAACCGAACCGGTCGCCGTGGGTGCCGGACAGGGGCTCCGGCAGGCTCAGCCCCGCGTTGCCCAGCAGCACGCGCACATAGCCGGACCAGCCGACCGCCACGACCGCGCACCCCAGCGCCAGTTCGAGGACGAGGTCCCAGCCGATGATCCAGGCGGGCAGCTCGCCCAGCGAGGCGTACGCGAAGGTGTACGCGGAACCGGCCACCGGCACGGTCGAGGCGAACTCGGCGTAGCAGAGGGCGGCCAGACCGCAGACGACACCCGAGACGACGAACGCGATGGCGGTGGCGGGGCCCGCGTTCTCCCGGGCGACCACTCCGGTCAGTACGAAGATGCCGGTACCGATGATCACGCCGACGCCGAAGACCGTGAGATCGAGGGCGGAGAGCGACTTCCTGAGCGCGAACCCGGGGTCCTCGGTGTCACGGATGGACTGTTCCACGCCCTTGGTGCGGAACATCCCCTCCCCCACCGGTTCCGGGGCATGCTGTGTACTCACCGGCGTACCTCCGTGCGCGCGTCGTTCCGCACATGATCGGGAGGTCGCGCACCGCCGGATACCCGCAACGTCGAATTTCACACGGATGGGCCGGTCGGACCACCCGTACAGGGCGGACCGACCGGCCCATCAGTCGTTCGGGGGACAGCCGCCTCAGTCGCGGGCGGCCTCGGTGGGCGAGTCCTCCAGCCGGCCGTCCAGCCGTGCTACCAGGCCGGTGACCTGGCGGGCGATGTCCGGGGCGGTGAGGCCGATCTCGGCCAGGACCTCCTTGCGGGAGGCGTGGTCGAGGAAGCGCGGCGGGATGCCGAAGTCCCGCAGCGGTACGTCGACACCGGCGTCGCGCAGGCTCTGGGCGATCGCGGAACCGACGCCTCCGACGCGGCTGTTGTCCTCGACGGTGACGACGACGCGATGCTGCTCGGCGAGCGGGGCGAGCGCCTCGTCCACCGGCTTGACCCAGCGCGGGTCGACGACGGTGGTGGTGATGCCCTGCTTGTCGAGGAGCCCGGCGATCTCCAGGCACATCGGGGCGAGGGCGCCGACGGAGACCAGCAGGACGTCCGCCGGGCCCTCGGCCGGCCTGCGCAGCACGTCCATGCCGCCGACGCGGCCGACGGCGGCGACCGCGGGTCCCACGGCGCCCTTGGAGAAGCGGACCACGGTCGGGGCGTCGTCGATCGCCACCGCCTCGCGGAGCTGGGCGCGTACCTGGTCGGCGTCGCGCGGCGCGGCGATCCGCAGGCCCGGCACGACCTGAAGGATCGACATGTCCCACATGCCGTTGTGCGAGGCGCCGTCGGTGCCGGTGATCCCGGCGCGGTCGAGGACGAACGTCACTCCGCAGCGGTGCAGGGCGACATCCATCAGGACCTGGTCGAAGGCCCGGTTGAGGAAGGTGGCGTAGACGGCGAAGACGGGGTGGAGCCCGCCGGTGGCCAGGCCCGCCGCGGAGACCGCGCCGTGCTGCTCCGCGATGCCCACGTCGTACACCCGGTCGGGGAAGATCTTCGCGAACCGGTCGAGGCCCACGGGGTGGAGCATGGCCGCCGTGATGGCGACGATGTCCTCGCGCTCCCTGCCGAGCTTGACCATCTCCTCGCCGAACACGGAGGTCCAGTCGATGCCCGAGGACGCGATGGGGAGCCCGGTGTCGGGGTGGATCTTCCCCACGGCGTGGAAACGATCCGCCTCGTCCGCGAGCGCTGGCTGGTAGCCGCGGCCCTTCTCGGTGAGGCAGTGCACGATGACCGGGCCGCCGAAGCGCTTGGCGCGCAGCAGCGCGGACTCCAGGGCCTCGATGTCATGGCCGTCGATGGGGCCGACGTACTTGAGGCCGAGGTCCTCGAACATGCCCTGGGGGGCGATGAAGTCCTTGAGGCCCTTCTTGGCGCCGTGCAGGGTGTCGTAGAGGGGCCTGCCGACGACCGGGGTGCGCTCCAGGATGTCCTTGCCGCGGGCCAGGAAGCGTTCGTAGCCGTCGGTGGTGCGCAGGGTGGCGAGGTGGTCGGCGAGGCCGCCGATGGTCGGTGCGTACGAGCGCTCGTTGTCGTTGACGACGATGACGAGCGGGCGGTCCTTGGCGGCGGCGATGTTGTTCAGCGCCTCCCAGGCCATGCCGCCGGTGAGCGCGCCGTCCCCGATGACCGCGACCACGTGGTCGTCCTTCTTGAGGACCTGGTTGGCCTTGGCGAAGCCGTCGGCCCAGCCGAGCACGGTGGAGGCGTGCGAGTTCTCGATGATGTCGTGCTCGGACTCGGCGCGGGACGGGTATCCGGACAGGCCGCCCTTGCTCTTGAGCCGGGAGAAGTCCTGACGGCCGGTGAGCAGTTTATGGACGTACGACTGGTGGCCCGTGTCGAAGAGGATCTTGTCCTTGGGCGAGTGGAAGACACGGTGCAGGGCGATGGTCAGCTCCACGACACCGAGGTTCGGGCCGAGATGGCCGCCGGTCTTGGAGACGGCGTCCACCAGGAAGGACCGGATCTCCGCGGCCAGCTCCTCAAGCTGCTCCGGGCCGAGCCGGTCCAGATCGCGGGGGCCTCTGATGCGGGTCATCAACTCCCATTCGCCCACCCCCGCCCCTGCTCGGCGCGCGTCGCGCGGCACTTGCTTCACTGTGCCTCCTTGCGTATGAGCTTGCGATTGAGCTGGTCGGGCTGTGCCGATCCGGCGAGTCTAATGTTCCGCTCGCGCCCCTCGTCAGTGGGCCGTGGATAGTTCATCACTCGATCGGACGTATGTAGGTCATATGGGCGTCATCCGGAACACACCTGTGCCCGGCACCCCGGGAAGGGTGCCGGGCACGGGCCCGTACGGACGCGCAAGGGCCGGCCGGTCAGGCGCGGCCCGCGGTCTTCTGCGTCTTGCGGGTGATGGAGTCGATGACGACTGTGGCGAGAAGCACACCGCCGGTGATCATGTACACGATCGGGGTGGCGATGCCCTGGAGGGCGAGGCCGTACTGGATCGAGGTGATCACCATGACACCGAGCAGCGCGTTCCAGGTGCGGCCGCGGCCGCCGAAGAGGCTGGTACCGCCGATGACGGCCGCCGCGATCGCGTTCATCAGCAGGTCGCCGGTACCGGCGCCCTGGTTGGCCGCGGCGATCTTGGAGGCGATGAAGAGACCGCCGACGGCGGCGAACGTACCGGCGATGGAGTAGACCGAGATCCGGATCAGCGTGACGTTGATGCCCGCGCGGCGGGAGGCCTCGACGCTGCCGCCGAGCGCGAAGATCTTGCGGCCGTAGGTGGTGCGGCGCAGTACGAAGTCGGTGATGACCAGCACCGCCAGGAAGATCACCAGGGCGAGGGGCAGACCCTTGTACTGGTTGAACATGATCGCCGCGGCGAAGGCCACGACGGCGAGGACGGCCGTACGCAGCACGATCTCGCTCAGCGGCCGGGACGGCACACCGGCGGCCTCGCGGCGGCGGCTGTCCAGGAAGGAGGTCACGAAGAACACCACGACCGCGACGAGGGCGAGCCCGTAGGCGGCGGCGACATCGGTGAAGTAGTACGTGGTGAGCTTGGCGACCACGCTGTCCGCCGGCAGGTTGATGGTGCCGGAGTCGCCGAGGAGCTGGAGCATGAAGCCGAGCCAGAAGAGCAGACCGGCCAGGGTGACGGCGAACGCGGGTGCGCCGATCCGGGCGAAGAAGAAGCCGTGGATCGCGCCGATGAGCGCGCCGCCGGCGATGGCGATCACGAGGGCCAGCCAGTCGTTCACCCCGTGGGTGACGCTCAGCACGGCGAAGAGGGCGCCCGACACACCGCTGACCGAGCCGACCGACAGGTCGATCTCGCCGAGCAGCAGGACGAAGACGATACCGGTGGCGATCATGCCGGTGCCGACCATGGCCACGGAGATATTGCTGAGGTTCTCCGCGGACAGGAAGTTCGAGTTCAGGCTCTGGAAGACGACACAGATGATCAGCAGACCGAGGACGACCGGGATGGAACCCAGGTCACCGGCGCGTATCTTGCGCTTGAACTCCGCCAGATAGCCGCCGAACCCCTGCTCCCGTACGAGCAGCCGCGGGTCGACCGCGGTGACCGCGCCGTCCGCGGCCGCGGGCGCGTCGACCGGCGCGGGGGCCTTGTCCAGCGACGTGGCCGCCTGGCCGGCCGAGGGGGAGGTGTTCTCCGTACTCACTTCTGAACCTCCACGGTGCGCGACTGGCGGCGGGTCACGGCGTTGTCCGTGGCTCCGGTGATGGCCGCGATGATCTCTTCCTGCGAGGTGGACGCGACATCGAAGACGCCGTTGTTGCTGCCGAGCCTGAGCACGGCCACCTTGTCGGCGACGGCCTTGACGTCCGCCATGTTGTGGCTGATGAGCAGTACGGCGAGACCGCGCTCGCGCAGCCGCTCCACCAGGTCGAGCACCTGGGCGGTCTGCTCCACACCGAGGGCCGCGGTCGGCTCGTCGAGGATGACGAGCTTGGGCTCGCCGAGCATGGACCGGGCGATGGCCACGGTCTGGCGCTGGCCGCCGGAGAGCGAGGCGATCGGGATACGGACACTCGGGATGCGGATCGACAGGGTGGTGAGCAGCTCGCGCGAGCGGCGCTCCATCTCGACCTCGTTGAGCACGCCCCAGCTCCGCAGTTCACGGCCGAGGAAGAGGTTGCCGACGACATCGATGTTGTCGCACAGCGCGAGGTCCTGGTAGACGGTGGCGATGCCCAGGGTCTGGGCGTCGTGCGGCCTGGTGATCGAGACGGGCCTGCCTTCCCACTCGATGACGCCGTCATCGATGGGGTGCACGCCGGCGATGGTCTTCACCAGCGTGGATTTCCCGGCGCCGTTGTCGCCGACCAGGGCGACCACCTCACCGGAGTGGACCTCGAGCTCTACATCGGTGAGCGCCTGGACGGCACCGAATCGCTTGGAGACCCCTCGCAACGCCAGCACGGGCGTAGCGGTCACGTGAACCATCTCCTTCGCCGCCTGACCGGCGGGGATGCCGCGCCGGGGGGAGGCGCGGAGGTCGAGCAGAAGAGAACGGAGGGAGCCGGCCACGCGGTGCGGGGGCACGGTGCGCGGCACGGCGGCCGAGGTGGTTCCATCCGGCACCCCGCCCTAGCTGCGGGGCTGTTGAGTGGGCGGGGTGCCGGACAGGCTTCACCGGGGCAGGTCGCCGGGCGGGCCCGGCAGGGACCTCGGGGTCCCCGGAAGACCTACTTCAGACCGATCGCGTCACAGGCGGCCTTGTAGCCACCGGTGCAGATCTCGCCGACCGTGTAGATGCCGTCCTTGATGACGGTGTCGTTGATGTTGTCCTTGGTCAGCGACACGACCGGGACGAGCACCGACGGAACACCCTTGGTGGTCGGGCTGTCGACGGTGTCCTTCGCGATGGAGTCGAGCTTCTCGCCCTTGGCGAGCGCGACGGCCATCTCGGCGGCCACGGCGGCCTCTTCGGGGTAGGACTTGTAGACGCTCATGAACTGCTCGCCCGCGACGATGCGCTGCACACCGGCGAGTTCGGCGTCCTGGCCGGTGACCGGCGGGAGCTTGGTGAAGCCGGCGCCCTTGAGGGCGGTGATGATACCGCCGGCCATGCCGTCATTGGCGGAGTAGACGCCGATGATCTTGTCCTTGCCGATGGCGGCGATGGCGCCCTCCATGTTGGCGTTGGCGTTCTCCGGCTTCCACTCCTTGGTGTCGTACTCCTTGCCGATGTTCACCTTGCCGTCGAGCTGGGAGTGCGCGCCCTTCTTGAACAGGGCGGCGTTCGGGTCGGTCACGGCGCCGTTCATCATCACGATGTCGCCGGACTTGGCCTTGTCGCCGAGCGCTTCGAGAAGCGCCTTGCCCTGGACCCGGCCGACCTCTTCGTTGTCGAAGGAGGTGTAGGCGTCGATCGGCCCCTCGGCCAGTCGGTCGTACGCCACAACCGGTATGCCGGACTCCTTGGCCTTGGACACCGAGCTGGCGATGGCCTTGGAGTCGACGGCGTCCACGACGAGCACGTCGACCTTGTTGGTGATCATCGTGTCGACCTGCTGGTTCTGCAGAGTCGCATCCTGCTTGGCGTTGGCGTAGACGACCTTGCCGGTGCCGCCGGTCAGCTCGCTGACCTTCTTCTCCAGCAGCGGCTTGTCGAACTTCTCGTACCGGGCGGTCTCGTTCTCCGGCAGGAGCAGCCCGATCGTGATCGGGCCCTTGTTGTCCGACTTCGACGCTTCGGCGCTGTCACCGGACTCCTTCGCGCTGCCACAGGCGGCGAGGGAGACGGCCAGCGCGGTGGTGGCGGTGGCCACGGCAGCACGACGCATCTTTGCGTTCACTTCACAAACCTCCCTGACGAGGCCGCGTCGTTGCGGCCGAGGTGGCTGGAAGTCAACTCGGCTCCGGGGTCGGCGTCAAGGAGTAAATCCTTAACGAGATGACAACGGTGCCATTCGTTATCTAAGTGAAGGCAGGCGTGGTGGCTGGAATGACACTTTCCAAAAGGGTCGAATCGCCCATCTCGCTCAGTACGAGGGCGAGTGCGCCGAGCACCTCGGCCCGGCCGCCGAGCGCCCCGGGAAGCACCGAGAGCTGCCGGGCGGCGCTGGGTATCGCGTACCGGGAGACCGACTCGCGGATGGGTCCCAGCACCAGTTCCCCAGCCTCCGCCAAATCCCCGCCGAGCACCACCCGGCTGGGGTTCAGGAGGTTGCAGAGGTTCGCCACCCCGCTGCCGATGTGGCGGCCGACATCGGCGACGACCCGGCGGCAGCCCGGGTCGCCCTCGCGGGCGAGCTGGACGACGCGCTCCATCGTCAGATCGGCGCCGTGGCTGGACTCCAGGAGCGGCAGGACATACCGGGCGGCGGTGAAGGTCTCCAGGCAGCCGCGGTTGCCGCAGCGGCAGACCGGGCCCGACTCGTCCAGCGTGATGTGGCCGATCTCACCGGCCGTACCGCCGGGTCCGCGGTAGATCTGGCCGTCTATGACCAGCCCGGCGCCGACCCCGCTGGCGACCTTGATGTACGCCAGGTCCCTGACCCCGCGGCCGCTCCCCCAGACCAGCTCGCCGAGCGCGCCCAGGTTGGCGTCGTTGTCCACGTACACCGGTACGCCCAGGCGCGCGGCCAGTTCGTCGCTGGGGTTGATACCGCTCCAGCCCGGCAGTATCGAGGTGGAGCCGAGCGTGCCCGACTCGACGTCGATCGGCCCCGGCACGCCGAGTCCGACGCCGACCACCTTGGCGCGGCTGACTCCGGTGGTCACGATCAGCCGCTCGACCAGCTCCTCGGCGCGGCCGAATCCCTGGGCGGAGGAGGCGTCCACGTCGAGCGGCTCGGACTCCTCCGCGAGCACCTGGTGGGCGAGATTGCCGACGGCGACACGCAGATGGGTATGGCCGAAGTCGACCCCGATGACGATGCCGGCGTCCCCGCTGAGCGAGACGCTGCGGGCCCGGCGCCCGCCCGCCGAGGTGGGCGTGACCTGGACCGTGCCGCCGTCCTTCAGCTCGCGGACGATATTGGAGACCGTGGCCGCCGACAGTCCCGTGCTCCGGGCGATCTCCGCCTGGGTGAGCGAACCGGCCATACGCACCGCGCGTACGACCCGTTCGAGGTTGGCCCGGTGCAGAGACGACTGCGACCCTGGAGTCTCCACGACTCATCCACTCCTGCCCTTGGCAGGCGGCACGACCGCCGCCGCCGGCCGGGGCCGCGCCAATGAGACCCCGACGTATCTCCAACTTGTGAACCCTAAGCTCAGCCTTTCGGGCCGCTCCCCGTCAAGACCTTGAGCAATGCGGAAGACAGCAAACCGCCCGCCGACCAGTGCCGACGGGCGGTTCGTACGATTCGTGCCTCTACGGCGGCTCCGCTACTTCAGGGCTCCCGCTGTGAGACCGGCCACTACCTGGCGCTGGAAGATGATGTACGCGCCGAGCACCGGCAGCATCGCCATCACGAGTCCGGCGAACAGACCCGACCAGTCGCCCTTGTATCCCTGGCTGACCGCGAGCTGCACCAGTCCCTGCGAGAGGACCTTCTTCTCCGGGTCGGTGTTCAGCACCGTGGGCAGCAGGTACTGGTTCCACTGGCCCAGGAAGTTGAAGATCCCGACACTGATCAGGCCCGGCCTTGCCATCGGCAGCATCACCTGGAAGAAGGTCCGGGTGTGCGAGGCGCCGTCGATGATCGCCGCTTCCGCCACCGAGGTGGGCAGCGTCCTGAAGAAGGAGGTCAGGAAGAAGACCGTGAAGGGCAGCGAGTAGGCGATGTAGACCAGGATCAGGCCGTGGATGGTGTTCAGCAGGCCCAGGTTGTTCAGCACGTAGAACAGCGGGACCAGGGCCAGGATGACCGGGAAGCTCATCCCGCCGATGAACAGGTAGTAGATGAAGCGGTTCCCCGGGAACTCGAAGCGCGCCAGGACGTACGCGGCCATCGAGCCGAGCAGCAGCGTCCCCACCAGCGAACCGGCCACCACCAGAATGGTGTTGAGGAAGTAGTCGCTCATATGCGCCTGGGTCCAGGCGCGCGACCAGTTCTCGAAGTGCAGGGTGTCCGGCAGCGACCACGGCTCGGTGAAGATGGACTTGTCGTCCTTGAAGGACGTCATGACCGCCCACAGCAGCGGCATCACGACCAGGATGGCCCAGATGACCAGCACACCGTGCGAGAAGACGCTGAGGACGCCGCCCTTGGTCTCCTTCGCGGGCCGCGGGTCCGCCGTCTTGGCGAGCGGCGGGGCCTCGGCGGCCGGGGCCGGTTCCTGGGCGCCGGCGGGGGGAGAGGTGTCAGTGGTCTTCATCAGAACTCCAGCCGCTCACGTCGGCCCAGCCGCATCACGACGGCGGCGAAGGCCAGCGTGACGACGAGGAGGGCGACTCCGATCGTGGTCGCATAGGCCGCCTGACCGTCACGGAACGCCTTCTGGTAGACGAGCAGGGTCAGTACGTTGGTGGAATCGGCGGGCCCGCCCGGCCCCACGGTCATGATCTGGACGACCGCGAAGGACTCCGCGCCCAGGGCGAGGATGCCCATGTAGACCCACCCCGACTGCACCGTGTCCCACAGCAGCGGAAGCGTGATGCGGAAGAAGGTGGTGAAGCGGTTCGCGCCGTCCAGCAGCGCCGCCTCGTAGAAGTCCTTGGGGATGGAGGCCATGCCCGCGGAGAACAGGACCACGAAGAAGCCGGTGGTGGACCACACCAGGACGGCCATCACACACCACAGCGCCAGATCGGGATCGCCCAGCCACTCCGGCTTCACACTGCCCAGACCGAACGCGTCGAGCGCCGAGTTGATGGCACCGCTGTTCGGGTTGTACGCGAACTGGAAGAGCAGCGCGACAATCGCGATCGAAAGCACCTGCGGAAAGAAATACACGATCTTGTAGAAGCCGGAACCGCGCACACCCGAAATCGCGGCTCCCTTCCTCCGGCGCCCGCCGACATTCAGCATGAAGGCGAAGAACAGCGCCAGTCCGAGCACCACCACCGGAAGCAGCAGCGCGAAGAGCAGACTGTGCCGGAGAGAACTCCAGAAGGTGCTGTCGTCCAGCATCCGGGTGTAGTTGTCGAAGCCGACCATCGCGAAGTCGGGGCTGAGCCCGGTCCAGTCCGTGAACGAGTAATAGATGGACTGGATGAACGGCCATACGACGAAAAGCGCGTACAGCGCCAGCGGGGCGACGAGAAACCCCACGATGAACCGGTACTTGCCGTGTTGCATGTCTCCCGACCCCGAATCCCGGCGGGTGCCGCCGTGCCGCCCTGGAGAGCCCGTCGGACTCCGTACGGGCCGACGGGCCGGAACCGGAGGCCCCGGCGGGGCCTCCGGCCGCTTCCGCTCCTACTGGTGCTTGTAGTGCTTGATGGAGCTGTCCTTGGCCGCCGCGTCGGCGTACTCCTGGGCCTTGTTCATGGCCTCGGCCGGGGTCATGCGGCCGGCCATCATCTCGCCGAGCACGCCCACGCCGATCTTCTCCTTCTGGAGGGCGGCGTACCAGTCCTGGAGCCGCGGGTTCAGCACGTTGTCGCCCGCCTTGGCGAGGGCGTCGACACCGGACTGGAGCGCGGTGGACAGGGTCAGGCCGTCGGTGCCGCCGTTGAAGGAGGTGAGCGACTTGACCTTGGTGGTGAAGTTCTTCGACGAGGCCTCGCTCAGCATGATGCGGAGCTGCTCCATGCCGCCGTCTGGGTTCTTGGCCTTCGACGGGACGATGAAGGGCTCACCGCCCGAGGCCCAGATGGTGCCGAACGGCAGCTTGTCCGAGCTGTCCAGACCGGACGGCGCGGCCACCTTCATCTGGAAGTCCGCCGGTGTGGTCTTGGCCGCCTCGTTCTCCACCCAGGAGCCGTTCGGGATGAACAGCGCCTTGCCCTCGGTCCACGCGGTCTGCGACTGGATGTGGTCGAGTCCGGGGGTGCCCTGGAGGATGTAACCCTTCTTGAACAGCTCGTAGTACGCCTCGAAGGCGGACTTCACGGCCGGGTTCTTCCAGGCGTTCGGCTCCAGGTTGTCGATCGCGTCGAGGACCTCGCGACCGCCGATCTTGCCGATGAACGGGTAGAGCGAGAACGGGATGTAGTACGGGTACTTGCCCGCGTACGTCCAGCCGGCGATGCCCTTCTTCTTGGCCTTCTCGCAGAGGGCCAGCATCGCGTCCCAGTCCTCGGGGTACTCCGCGTCCAGCTTGTCGAGCGCGGTCTGCGAATACCACACGCCGTACACCGTGTAGGCGTAGTACATGATCCAGACCGGGTCGCCGTCGAACTGGCCCATCTCGACGACACCGGGACGCAGCGTGTCACGGACCTTCTTGGCCGGGTCGTCGTACGACGGGGCGTCCAGCAGCGGGGTGAGGTCGGCGAGTTGCTTCTTTCCGACGAGGACGCCCATGTCCATCTGCTCGGCGCCCGAGTTGTCGATCAGGTCCGGCGGGGTGCCGCCGTTGAAGCGCGGCTGGAGCTGCGACTGGATCTTCTGAGTCGGGGTGAACGTCACCTTCGCCTCGGGGAAGGCCTTCTCGTACTGCTTGACGGCGTCCGTGGCGTACTCCGTACCGAAACCGCCGTCGAACAGGACGAAGTCGAGCGGCGCGGTCGCGTTGACCCCGAGCGGGTTCTTCGCGGACTTCTCGCCCTTCTCGACCTTGTTGTCGCTCCCGCTGTCGCTGCTCGCGCAGGACGCCAGGAAGCTCATCGTCGGGACGGTGATCAGGCCGATCGCGGCGGACCGCTTGATCACATCACGACGGCCGAGGCCCCCGTTGTGCTGAGCGGAGGTGGATCCCATGCTCAAGTCCTCGCCTTCTCCAGGACTCAGGCGGTGTGCCGGTCGCCCGTGCTTCTCGCCTGAGGAGAAGGGCCCCGCCACCGCGGTCAATTGAAGCTGGGTCGTGCAGGATCGTGCTTGTCGCGTCGTTGAGTCGGATGTCGTCGCTCGCGTCTGCTGCTTCGCTCGCTCCGATCGGGGGAGCACGGGCCAGGACGGACCGGCCGGAAGTGGACAGAGCCCTCCCCGCCGTCCCCTGTCCCCCTACATGTTGTCCGCCACTGCGGGAAACACCAGGGGCGGACGCCGACAGGTATAGTCCACTTCCCGTCAACTGAGCAAGATCGAAAGCGGGTTTGGGCGGCAGTCTTTCCCTAGTTGAGACCTCGCGGATATCCGAGCCGGTTGTGTACTCATTCGACCACCTCCGACCTCTTCGGAATGGCCGATTCCGAAAGTTCCACCCGCGCAACACCCTTGACACCATCCTGCACTTGGCCCCTACTGGACCCTGCGCTCTCGTTTGACAACGTTGTCCGACTTGGTACGCAGGAGGAAAGGCTCGGTATGCAGGAGAGATCCGGACCCCGGCGCAGACAATGGCACACCGCCGCCCTGGTGGCGGCCGCCGCTCTGCTCGTCGTAACGGCACAGTCCGCCGCCGTGGCACAGCCCGCCCGGCCCGGGCCCGCGGAAAAGGAATTCACGTCATCCTTCGAGGCGGACGAAAAACAGCCGGACTGGCGCAATACCGTTGAAGTGGGGCCCGCCGGAGAGAAGCGGGCATCCGGTGTCGACGGCGGCTTCACCAGCGGAATCCCGGGCAATGTCACCGACAGGGTCGTGGAGCTGCGCGCGAGCGGCGAGAACTCCGGCTCCGGCGAGACCAAGGAGAACCTGGTCGATGTCCAGTCGGCCAGCAAGTGGCTGGCGTTCAGCAGGACCGCGTGGGTCGAGTTCGATCTCGACGCCCCGGTCAAGGTCGTCACATACGCGCTGACCTCGGCGAACGACCACGCGGAGCGCGACCCCAGGGACTGGAAGCTCCAGGGCTCCGCGGACGGCAAGGAGTGGAAGGACCTCGACACCCGCACGGGCGAGACCTTCGGCCAGCGCTTCCAGACCAAGTCGTACGAGTTCGCCAATACCGTCGCGTACCAGCACTACCGGCTGGACATCACGGCCAACAACGGTGGTACGGACGCCACTCAGCTCGCCGACGTCCAGTTCTCCAACGGTGACACGGGCACGCCGCCGCCCCAGGACATGCGCACCCAGGTCGACCGCGGCCCCTCCGGCTCCCCCACCGCCAAGTCCGCCGCGGGATTCACCGGAGTGCGGGCGCTGAAGTACGCCGGTACGCACCAGCCGGACGGGCGGGCGTACTCGTACAACAAGATCTTCGACGTCAACACGGCCGTGCGGCGCGACACCGCGCTCTCGTACCGGATCTACCCCGCCATGGGCGAGACGGATCTGAACTACCCGGCCACGAACGTCTCCGTCGATCTCGCCTTCACCGACGGCACCTATCTGAGCGACCTGAAGGCCGTCGACTCCCACGGCGGGCTGCTGACCCCGCAGGGCCAGGGCGCCGCCAAGCGGCTCTACGTCAACCAGTGGAACCAGGTCGACGCGCGGATCGGTACGGTCGCCGCGGGCAGGACCGTCGACCGGATCCTGGTGGCGTACGACTCGCCGCAGGGCCCCGGCACCTTCCAGGGCTGGATCGACGACATCACCCTGGCGCCCAAGGCGCCCGAGAAGCGGCTCGCGCACCTCTCGGACTACGCGTCCACCACGCGCGGCACCAACTCCAGCGGCTCCTTCTCGCGCGGCAACACCTTCCCGGCGACGGCCGTGCCCAACGGTTTCAACTTCTGGACCCCGGTGACCAACGCCGGGTCGAACAGTTGGCTGTACGAGTACAGCCGAGGCAACAACGCCGACAATCTGCCGACCGTGCAGGCCTTCAGCGCCAGCCATGAGCCCAGTCCCTGGATGGGCGACCGGCAGACCTTCCAGTTGATGCCGTCGGCCGCCGAGGGCACGCCCAACGCGTCACGTACGGCGCGGGCGCTGCCGTTCCGGCACGAGAACGAGACGGCGAAGCCGCACTACTACGGAGTGACGTTCGAGAACGGCCTCCGGACGGAGATGACGCCGACCGATCACGCGGCGATGGTGCGGGTGACCTATCCGGGCGCCGACGCGAGCATGATCTTCGACAACATCTCCAACGCGGGCGGGCTGACCCTCGATCCGGAGAACAGTTCCTTCACCGGTTTCTCGGATGTCAGGAGCGGCCTGTCGGCGGGCGCCACGCGCCTGTTCGTATACGGCGTCTTCGACGCGCCCGTCACTGCGAGCGGCAAGCTGTCCGGCGGCGGGGGCTCGGATGTCACCGGGTATCTGCGCTTCGACGCGGGGGATGACCGTACGGTCAGTCTGCGTATCGCGACTTCACTGATCAGTGTGGACCAGGCGAAGAAGAACCTCGCCGACGAGATCCCCGCGGGCACGCGCTTCGAGCGGGTCAAGGACCGGGCGCAGGACGCCTGGGACGACATCCTCGGCAGGGTGGAGGTGGAGGGCGCGGACCACGACCAGCTCACCACGCTCTACTCCAGCCTCTACCGGCTGTATCTGTATCCCAACTCCGGCTTCGAGAACACCGGTTCGCGGTCGCGTCCGAAGCAGCAGTACGCCAGCCCCTTCTCGCCGAAGGCCGGCCAGGACACCCCGACGCAGACCGGCGCGAAGATCGTCGACGGCGAGGTGTACGTCAACAACGGCTTCTGGGACACCTACCGGACGACCTGGCCCGCGTACTCGCTCCTCACCCCGAAGCGGGCGGGCGAGCTGGTCGACGGCTTCGTCCAGCAGTACAAGGACGGTGGCTGGATCTCCCGCTGGTCCTCCCCCGGCTACGCCGACCTGATGACCGGCACCAGCTCGGATGTCGCCTTCGCGGACGCGTATGTCAAGGGAGTCGACTTCGACGCGGAGGCGGCATACGAAGCGGCGCTGAAGAACGCCACCGTGGTGCCGCCGAGTTCGGGCGTGGGCCGCAAGGGCATGGAGACCTCCCCCTTCCTCGGCTACGCCTCGACGGAGACGCACGAGGGCCTGTCCTGGTCGCTGGAGGGCTACCTCAACGACTACGGCCTGTCGCAGATGGGCGAGGCGCTCTACAAGAAGACCAAGAAGGCGCGCTACAAGGAGGAGTCGGAGTACTTCCGCAACCGCGCGCAGAAGTACGTCACCCTCTTCGACTCCAAGGCCGGCTTCTTCCAGGGCCGTGACCTCAAGGGCGACTGGCGGGTTCCCTCGGAGCAGTACGACCCGAGGGTGTGGGGGTACGACTACACCGAGACGAACGGCTGGGGTTACGCCTTCACCGCCCCGCAGGACTCGCGCGGCCTGGCGAACCTGTACGGCGGCCGGAAGGGCCTCGCGCAGAAGCTGGACACCTACTTCGCGACGCCCGAGACGGCCGGCCAGGAGTTCGTCGGCTCGTACGGCGGTGTCATCCACGAGATGACGGAGGCGCGGGACGTACGGATGGGCATGTACGGCCACTCCAACCAGGTCGCCCACCACGCCACGTACATGTACGACGCGGCCTCGCAGCCCTGGAAGACCCAGGAGAAGGTCCGCGAGGTCCTGAGCCGCCTCTACGTCGGCAGCGAGATAGGGCAGGGCTACCACGGCGACGAGGACAACGGCGAGCAGTCCGGCTGGTACCTCTTCTCGGCGCTGGGCTTCTATCCGCTGGTGATGGGCAGCGGGGAGTACGCGATAGGCTCGCCGCTCTTCACCAAGGCGACGGTCCATCTCGACAACGGCCGCACGCTGGTGGTCAAGGCCCCGAAGAACAGCCGCGAGAACATCTACGTCCAGGGCCTCAAGGTCAACGGCAAGTCCTGGAACTCAACCGCCCTCCCGCACGAGCTGATCGCCCGCGGCGGCACGCTGGAGTTCGCGATGGGCCCGCGGCCGTCGAAGTGGGGCACGGGCCGCAACGCCGCCCCGGTCTCGATCACCGAGGACGACAGGGCCCCGTCCCCGCGGACCGACGCGCTCACCGCGTCGGGCCCGCTCTTCGACAACTCCTCCCGCACGGAGGGCCAGGTCGGGACCGTGGACCTCCCGGCACCCGCCGGAACCCGAGCGGTCCAGTACACCCTCACCTCGTCGACGGCCGCGAAGGCCCCGACGGCCTGGACCCTCCAGGGCTCGACGGACGGCGGCACCACCTGGCGCACCATCGACACCAGGTCGTCCCAGTCCTTCACCTGGGACAAACAGACCCGGGCCTTCACCATCGCGAGGCCGGGCACGTACGAGAAGTACCGCTTGGTGAACGACAGCGCACCGGCACCGGCGGAGCCCCCGGCACTGGCGGAGGTGGAACTGCTCAGGTAACACCCTGAGTTGCACCCCGGAAGCGGGTCACCGGCACGGCCCGGTGACCCGCTTCCTGCTCTCCGCCACGACTCAGCCCTCGGCGGCGCGGCGGAGGTCAGGCATCAGGGATGTCCGTCTTTGCCGCGCTGAGCACATTTCCCGGGATGACCACGAGCCGTTCGTCAGCGGCGAGAGCGACGCCTTCCGGCAGTCGCGGTGCGTAGTGAGACGTGAGGTCCCTGCCGATCACCGCGATATCGCCATTGTCGAGCCGCCAGATGTCCGGGCATTCATCCTCCGTCTTGGAATTGCCCAGCTCTTCGGCCGACTTTCCGAGTCGCCGCTCGAATAACGCGGACGGATCGGCCTCCCAGGCACGAGCCATGTCTGCCTCCACTCGGTTGGTCTCGCGTGTTGATCGAGTGCGCAACTGCCCCACAGCGTATATGCGTCCGATTACTCAGAGCAACGGCCCGCAAGGCAAGTTCGCGCCGCCACACGGCAAGGGCCGTGCCCCGTACGCGTACGTACGGGTCACGGCCCCCGGCTCATCGCTCCCGGCTCATCGCCGTCGGCGCGGCGGTCGGCGCCTACTTGCGGATCAGGCTCCGCAGCACGTACTGCATGATCCCGCCGTTGCGGTAGTAGTCCGCCTCGCCGGGCGTGTCGATGCGGACGACCGCGTCGAACTCCACGCCCGTGTCCGTGGTGACCTTGACCGTGCCGGGCGTGGTGCCGTTGTTGAGTTCCGTCACGCCGGTGAAGGAGAAGGTCTCCTCGCCCGTCAGGCCCAGCGCCTGCGCCGACGCGCCCTCCGGGTACTGGAGCGGGAGGACGCCCATGCCGATCAGGTTCGAGCGGTGGATGCGCTCGTACGACTCGGCGATGACGGCCTTCACGCCCAGCAGCGCGGTGCCCTTCGCCGCCCAGTCGCGGGACGAGCCCGAGCCGTACTCCTTGCCCGCCAGGACGACCAGCGGGACGCCCGCCGCCTGGTAGTTCTGCGAGGCGTCGTAGATGAAGGAGACCGGGGCGCCCTCGCGGGTGAAGTCGCGGGTGAAGCCGCCCTCCGTGCCCGGCGCGATCTGGTTGCGCAGGCGGATGTTGGCGAAGGTGCCGCGGATCATCACCTCGTGGTTGCCGCGGCGCGAGCCGTACGAGTTGAAGTCGCGACGCTCGACGCCGTGCTCCGTGAGGTACGTACCGGCCGGGGTGTCGGCCTTGATCGCGCCCGCCGGGGAGATGTGGTCGGTGGTGACCGAGTCGCCCAGCTTGGCCAGCACCCGCGCGCCGGTGATGTCCTCGACCGGGGTGGTGTCCATCGTCATGCCCTCGAAGTACGGGGGCTTGCGGACGTAGGTCGACTGCGGGTCCCACTCGAAGGTGTTGCCGGTCGGGATCGGCAGCGCCTGCCACTGCGCGTCGCCCGCGAAGACGTCCTGGTAGGACTTGTTGAACATGTCCTCGCCGATGGCGTTGGCCACCACGTCGTTGACCTCGGCCTCGGTGGGCCAGATGTCTTCGAGGTAAACGGGCTTGCCGTCCTGGTCGATGCCCAGGGCGTCCCTGGTGATGTCGACCTTCATCGAGCCGGCGATGGCGTACGCGACGACCAGCGGCGGGGACGCCAGGTAGTTCATCTTGACGTCGGGGTTGATCCGGCCTTCGAAGTTGCGGTTGCCGGAGAGCACCGAAGTGACGGCCAGGTCGTGCTCGTTGACGGCCTTGGAGACCTCCTCGGGCAGCGGGCCCGAGTTGCCGATGCAGGTGGTGCAGCCGTAACCGACCAGGTTGAAGCCGACCTTGTCGAGGTACGGGGTCAGGCCCGCCTTGTCGAAGTAGTCGGTGACGACCTTGGAACCGGGGGCGAGGGTCGTCTTGACCCACGGCTTGCGGGACAGGCCCTTCTCGACCGCCTTCTTGGCCACGAGCGCGGCGGCGACCATGACGTACGGGTTCGAGGTGTTGGTGCAGGAGGTGATCGCGGCGACGGTGACGGCGCCGTGGTCGATCTCGTACGTCGAACCGTCGGGCGCCGTGACCAGCGTCGGCCGCGTCGGTACGCCGTCGGCGGAGGCCGGCGCGTCGGAGGCCGGGAAGGACTCCTTGCCCGCCTCCTCGTCCTCGGTGACGTAGTTCCGTACGTCCTCCAGGAACCTCTGCTTGGCCTCGGCCAGGACGATACGGTCCTGGGGGCGCTTCGGGCCCGCGATGGAGGGGACGACCGTGGCGAGGTCCAGCTCCAGTTTCTCGGAGAAGTCGGGCTCGGCGGCCGGGTCGAGCCAGAGGCCCTGCTCCTTGGCGTACGCCTCGACGAGCGCGACCTGCTGGTCGCTGCGGCCGGTCAGCCGCAGGTACTTGAGGGTCTCGTCGTCGATCGGGAAGATCGCGGCGGTGGAGCCGAACTCCGGGGACATGTTGCCGATGGTGGCGCGGTTCGCGAGCGAGGTGGCGGCGACGCCCTCGCCGTAGAACTCCACGAACTTGCCGACGACGCCGTGCTTGCGCAGCATCTCGGTGATCGTGAGGACCAGGTCGGTGGCGGTGGTTCCGGCGGGCAGCTCGCCCGTCAGCTTGAAGCCGACGACACGCGGGATGAGCATCGAGACGGGCTGGCCGAGCATCGCGGCCTCGGCCTCGATGCCGCCGACGCCCCAGCCGAGCACACCGAGGCCGTTGACCATGGTGGTGTGCGAGTCGGTGCCGACGAGGGTGTCGGGGTACGCCTGGCCGCCGCGGACCATGACCGTACGGGCCAGGTGCTCGATATTGACCTGGTGGACGATGCCGGTGCCGGGCGGGACGACCTTGAACTCGTCGAACGCGGTCTGGCCCCAGCGCAGGAACTGGTAACGCTCCTTGTTGCGCCCGTACTCCAGCTCCACGTTCTGCGCGAAGGACTCGGGCGTACCGAACTTGTCGGCGATCACGGAGTGGTCGATGACCAGCTCGGCCGGGGCCAGCGGATTGATCTTCGCCGGGTCGCCGCCCAGCTCCTTGACGGCCTCACGCATGGTGGCGAGGTCCACGACGCAGGGCACACCGGTGAAGTCCTGCATGATCACACGGGCCGGGGTGAACTGGATCTCCTGGCTCGGCTGGGCCTGGGAGTCCCAGCCGCCGAGCGCGCGGATGTGAGCGGCGGTGATGTTCGCGCCGTCCTCGGTACGGAGCAGGTTCTCCAGCAGCACCTTCAGGCTGTAGGGGAGGCGCGCGGAGCCCTCGACCTTGTCCAGCCGGAAGATCTCGTACGACTCGCCGCCCACGCGCAGCGTGCTGCGGGCGTCGAAGCTGTTCGCCGACACGACAGTCTCCTTCATCAATGTGCGCGTACTACCGCGCCGTACCTCTATAACCGACTACCGCCGCGCGATGCCGCCACGGCCCTCGCCGATCCGCTAAGGTAAGACTTGGTTAGGTAACCCTTACCGACTGGCGGCTGCGGGTACGCCTCGGCAGATATCTCGATGTCGAGATAACTCTAGTACATGCCCGCCGCGCGGTCATGCGCGGGCCCGGCTGACCGCTCGCCCGGCCCGCCGGGCCGAACCGCTCCTCTCACCGTGAAGCCGCGCGTCGGTCGTCGTCGGTCGTTCGGACATCGTCGGTCGTTCGGCCGCCGTCGGTCCTTCGGTCGTCGTCAGTCGTATGGAGGAGCCCGGCGGGCGGGGTTTTCGGGTGGGGCGGGCGGCGCGCTGGGGCGCTGTTGGTGCTTGCCGGTGGTAGTTGTACGGTCACTTTCCGGAGCTGCCAGGGGTCGTGCTCGTCGTTACGCTCGCCTCAGTGGGCGGTGGATGGCGCGGACTCGCCAGGTCATACGTCGGGCCGCCACCATCGACCACGCTGGACTCCTCATCCCCGCCATCGAAGGAGACCACCCGTGAAGCCCGTGAAACTGATGAAGCCCGCGAGGATCCCTCGCAGGGCGTCCGCCGCTCTCGCCGTCACGGCGCTGCTCACCTCGCCGGCCACCAGCGCGTTCGCACAGGACGGAACTCGTTGGGTGAAGACGGAGGAGGTGAGGGCGGCGGGGGTGTTCGTACCGCCGTCACCGGCCCGGCTCGCCACGGCGCTGACGTACGACGTGAAGCTGGTGCCCGTGGGCGCGCGCATCGCCGTCGTCGAGCGGGTGGGGGACCGCGCCGGCGGGCATGCCGGCCGGGAGGCAGCCGACTCGGCCACCGATGTCCGGCTCGGCGTGAGCGGGCTGCTGCCCAACCGGATGTACGGCGCACATGTGCACACCGAACCGTGCGGCCGCACCCCGGAAGACGCGGGGCCGCACTACCAGAACGTCAAGGACCCCGAGCAGCCCTCCACCGACCCCGCCTACGCCAACCGGGAGAACGAGGTCTGGCTGGACTTCACGACCGACAGCGGCGGCCGGGCCGCCTCGGAGTCCCGGCACACCTGGCGTTTCCGGCCGGGCGGGGCGGGGTCGGTGGTCATCCATGAGCACGGGACGGCGACGACCCCGGGCGAGGCGGGAACGGCGGGCGCGCGGCTCGCCTGCCTCACTGTGCCCTTCGAGTGAACGCCGGGGCACGGCGGGATCGTTCGTCGGTACGGGAGACCGTTCCGTACCGGGGGGGTACGGAGTACCGGGGGTACGGGTG
>NZ_LATD01000226.1 GCF_000981895.1 Streptomyces odonnellii
TGTAGTTGTGGCCCAGCTGAAGGGCCTCGCGGAGCGACAGCTCCAGGACCTTCTTGGCCCGGGGTGTGAAGGGGATGTGGCCGGACGGGGCCTGCTGGCCCTGGCCGATGATCTCCTCCACCTGCTGGCGGACCGCCTCGAGCGAAATCCCGAGGCTCTCCAGGGCCTTAGCGGCGACACCCTCACCCTCATGGATAAGGCCCAGGAGGATGTGCTCGGTGCCGATGTAGTTGTGGTTGAGCATCCGGGCTTCTTCCTGAGCCAGGACGACAACCCGCCGCGCGCGGTCGGTGAACCTCTCGAACATCGTTAATCGCTCCTCAGAGGGGTGCGGGGGGATTGGGCTCGAAGGTGCCCGGAACCTGCTGCCGACGGTCTTTCCTCTGCAGGCTCCGGCACCGCGATATCGGTCGGCGGTGTGCCCGGCGGAGGCTTGGATGTGTGAGCGGCAGCGGCGTGGCGTGACTGATCCAGGAGAGATGAGGTGGGCAGAAGCGAGTGGAGGACTCCGCGGGCCTGGGCGAAGGGTGGACGGGCCTGGTGCGGGCACCGTGTCCATACCGACCGTCCGTCAGTCGTCGGGTTCGCCCGCGAGTGTGCGGGCTGCGTCGATGGCTTCGTCGTCCAGGCCCCAGTGCCCTGCGTCCCGCTGTTGTTTGGCCTGTTCGTCGATCCAACGATTGTGGGTTTCCCAGGCGGCCTGCTTGCTGGTGCCGAGTGCGGCGCCGATCTGGGACCAGGAGGCGCCGGCTCGCCGGGCCGACCGTACCGAGAGCTGGCGTCCGTAAGCGGCCTTTCTGGCGATCACTTCGCCCAGCGCGAGTAGCTCCAGTGCCTCCTCACGCGTGAGCGGAGCCATGTCGTCGAAGTAGTCGGACTCGTCCTCGTCGTCCGGGGGCGATGTCAGTGCGTCGCGAGTACGCAGAGCATCGAAACGCGCTGCGGCGGACAGCAGCGTGTACTGGCGTTCAACCTCATCAGGATTAGCCACACCCCCACCGTGCCATCAAGCTACCTTGACGTCAAGGGGACCTGACGTCAAGATGCCCTTACGTCGGCAAGGGGCGACGTAAGGGCATCCTGGTGTGGCGGCGGGATCGGTGGGATCAGTCGAAGATGACGACCTGCCGAACGACCTCGCCCTTGGTCAACGCAGTCACGGCGTCGTTGAGATCCTCGAACCGCACACGCGCGCTGATCAGGCTCTCAATGTCCAGGTGGCCGGACCGGGTGAACTCGATGAGCTTGGGTAGGTCGCGCCGGAGGTCGGATTCGCCGTAGACGGAGGGCTTGATGTTGCGGCTGGCGAACAGCAGCTCGTACGTGCTGATGTCCAGTGGATCGTCGGGCGCTCCGGCTCCGATGACCACTACGTCGCCGCCGCGTCGTGTCAGCTGCCAGGCGTGCCTGACCGTGGCGGATCGTCCCACTGCTTCGAAGACGTGGTCGAATCCCCTCCCGCCGGTCAGGAGATCCTTGGTCTCCTCGGCCGCCTCGGGTGTGATCGTGTGGGTCGCGCCCAGCCGGGCGGCCAGCGCGTGTTTGTGCCGGGCCGGATCGACGGCCACGATGCTCGTGGCCCCGGCAAGCCGCGCGCCTTGGACAGCTGACAGCCCAACGCCGCCGAGCCCGATCACGGCGACACGGTCACCTGGCCGGACCGAGTCGGTATTGAGAACCGCTCCGACGCCGGTGGGCACGCAACAGCCGAGCAGTGCGGCCTGGTCGAACGGGAACGCAGGGTCGATCTTGATGGCGGCCTGCCAGGGGACGACCATCTCCTCGGCCCAGGTGCCGGTGCCGGCCATGCCGAAGGCCGGGGCGCCGTCGATTTCGAATCGGTGCTTGGAGAACAGGTTCTCCATGAACCCCATGCACAGGTGCACTTGCCGGTTGCGGCAGTCCTCACATTGTCCGCATGCGGGGATCCAGTTGACCACCACATGATCACCGGGGGCGACGGCGGTCACCTGGTTGCCGACCTCGATCACCTCACCTGCGCCTTCGTGACCGAGGACCATCGCACCACCACCACCGGGCAGTTCCCCTGAAATGAGGGAGAGGTCGGAGTGGCACACTCCGGTGGCCCGGATGCGGATCTTGACCTCCTCGGGGCCGGGGTCGAGAGCCGTGACGTCGTCACGCAACTCGATCTTACCTAGGCCCGACTCACGCAACACCGCGGCACGCATGCGGATCACCTCCGAATGTAAGGGACCGTTGGGTCGTGGAAATTCGGCTCATCGCGGAATGAACCGACATCTGATCGGCCCCTCGGAACGGAGGGCCATCTTCTGGGTGAGCCGGATCTCGGTGTCGACCGCTTCCACCTCGAAGGCCTGCAGGATGACGGCGATGGCGAGCACGGCTTCCAGCATCGAGAAGTACTGGCCGATGCACGCGCGCGGGCCGCCGCCGAAAGGGAACCACGCGTAACGTGGCCGCTCGGCCTCTAGCTCCGGCGAGAACCGTTCGGGGGTGAAAGCCTCGGGGTCCTGCCAGTACGCCGGATGCCGATGTGTGACCCAGGGGCTCAGGAAGACGATCTTTCCGGCAGGTATGCGATAGCCGTCGATCTCGGTCTCGGCCGTGGCCCGTCGGCTGATGCCGGGCGACGGTGGGTACAGCCGCATGGCCTCCTTGAGCGCCATGTGGACGTACTCGAGCTGGTCGAAGTCATCGGCCGTGGGTATCCGGCCACCGAGGACCCGGTCGACCTCCTCCCGCGCTCGAGCCTGCGCCTCGGGGTGACGGGCGAGCAGATGGAGCGCGAACGTCATCGAGGTGGCAGTGGTCTCGTGCCCGGCGAGAAAGAAGATCAGCACCTGATCTCTGATCTCCTCGGGCGACAACTGGTCGCCTGTCCCCTCACCGGCCTGCAGGAGGAGTTCCAGCAGGTCGTTGCCGGTTTCCTGAGGGTTCCGCTCCCGGATGATCCGGTCACACACCTCGTACAGGTCCCGTCGTGCGGCAGCCGCCCGCCGGTTGGCCGGAGTGGGCCACGTGCGTGGGAACGGCAGTGGTGCGAAGCCCCGTTTGAGCATGTAGGCGCCGAGCAACGGGAAGCAGCGGTCGACGACGTCGCCGGCTTCCTCGCTCGCGGCGCCGAACAGCACGCGTGTCACCACGCGTTGCGTCAAGCGGGTCACCTCGGGTATGACGTCGAGCGGCTCGTTGTCCATGGCCTTCCACTCGGTCACCGTGCGGAGTGTCTCCTCGCACATCGCGGTGGCGTAGCGGTCCACCTTCCGGCGGGTGAACAGCGGCTGGATGAGCCGGCGTTGGCGGACGTAGTCCTCGTCCTGGCTGGTCAGGAGACCATTGCCGAAGATGCTGCGAATCTCGTCGTAGAAGGAGTCGTCCTTCCGGAAGCCCACGGACCGGGCCAGTACCTGCTGGGCGCCCTCCGCGGAGAAGACGGCGAACAGATCGTCGCGCAGACCCGGCGGGCCGACGGTGAACCGGACCACGTCGCCGTGGTCTCGCCGGGCACGCAGGTACGTCGCCAACGGATCGCGTCGAAGAGCCGTCATGGCACCGGTCAGCCGGGAGCCTGCAACGGACGGAATTTCTCGGACGGTTGCCATCGTCACCTTTCCCGTTGCAATGGGTTGATAACCCGTCCCGTTTACTGTCCCTCTTTCTGTGGGATGTGACAACACCTCTCTTGGTGACATTAATGCAGCGCATGTTGATGTCGTGTCCACAGTGGAAGGCATTTGTTTATGCATGCTGCAATCCGGCTATGGATCGACTTTCTGTGCTGTGACCTGCATGGATGTCGAAAAATCTGCCCGCTTGAGTCCTATTTTGAAGTTGCGATGTTGTCTTTTTGTGGGCGAGATGGTTTGGTGTTTCTCTGTTACTGGAGACGTATTAATGCAGACTGGGTGGTGACTCGTGGGCGACAGCGGTGCGCTGCGTGAGCGATTCCGGAAAGCGCTTATGGGGAATTATGGAGTGCCGCCAGTGGTGGTGCTCGAAGGCCAGGGGTGCGTGGTCACGGACGCGGACGGCCGGGCCTATCTTGATCTGATCGGAGGCTTGGCCGTCTCCACGCTCGGCCACGCGCATCCCGCGCTGGTGCAGGCGGTGACCGGACAAGTGGCACGGCTCGCGCACATCTCCAACCTCAGCCTGCACGAGCAGGAAGTGCGGCTGGCGGAGCGGCTGCTCGCGCTCGTCGGTACCGAAGGACGGGTCTTCTTCGCCAATTCCGGGGCGGAGGCAAACGAGGCCGCGTTCAAACTTGTGCGCAAGCACGCCGGGGCCGACCGTACCTACGTCGTGGCCGCGCGGGACAGTTTCCACGGCCGCACGATGGGCGCCCTGAGCCTCACAGGGGCGGCACGCGCCCGGCAGTCCTTCGAGCCCTTCTGCGCCGAGGTTCGGCACGTCGCCTACGGCTCGGTCGACGAACTGCGCAGCGTCGTGACCCCTCAGTGCGCGGCGGTCTTCCTCGAACCAGTACAGGGTGAGGCCGGCGTCATATCGCCGCCCCCCGGTTACTTGCGCGCTGCACGCGAGTTGTGCGACAGCGTGGGTGCGGTCCTCGTCTTCGACGAGGTGCAGAGCGGGATCGGTCGCACTGGCCTGTGGTTCGCCCACCAGCACGAGGGCGTGCTGCCGGACGTGCTGACCCTGGCCAAGGGTCTGGGCGGAGGACTGCCGATCAGTGCATGCATCGGCCTGGGCCGGTACGGCTTGGTTTTCGACCAGGGGGACCACGGTTCGACGTTCGGTGGCAATCCCGTCAGCTGCGCGGCTGCTCACGCGGTGCTGGACACTGTCGAGGGCGACGGCCTCCTGGAAAATGCCACCAAGACCGGTGCGCTGCTGGCATCGGGCCTGGCCGCGATCGACCACCCACTACTGGCCGGGGTGCGAGGGATAGGCCTTTGGCAAGCGGTCCGGCTGACTGAACCACGCGCACGCTCGGTTGAGACACACGCGCGGCAGGCGGGTTTCCTGATCAACGCCGTACAACCGGATGTCGTCAGGCTCTCACCGCCGCTGATCCTCGACGCCGACGAGGCCCAGTCGTTCGTCGACGCTCTACCGGAACTGATGACGACCGCACTGACTGATCCGGCCCATGAGGTCGCGCGATGAAGGCGGCGGTCATCCAGGGACCCGGCAACATCAGGGTGGAACACGTCCCTGATCCTCGGATCCACGAGCCGCACGACGCCGTCGTCGCTGTCACGCACGCCGCCATCTGTGGCAGCGATCTGTGGGCCTACCAGGGCACGGCGCCCCGCAAGCCGGGCCAGCGCATGGGACACGAGTTCATCGGCGTCGTGGAGGAGATCGGGCGCGAGGTAACCACCGTGCGCCCCGGAGACCGGGTGATCGCACCGTTCGTGTGGTCGGACGGAACCTGCGCGTTCTGTGCCGAGGGGCTGCACACGTCCTGTGAGCGGGGCGGCTTCTGGGGGGTGCCGGGCACGGACGGTGGTCAGGGCGAGGCCGTCAGGGTCCCGTTCGCGGACGGCACTCTGATCAAGGTGCCGGCCGGCGCGGACGACACGCTCGACCGGGCCCTGCTGACGTTGTGTGACGTCATGGGAACGGGGCATCACGCCGCGGTCGCGGCAGGTGTCCGCCACGGGGACACCGTCGTGGTCGTCGGAGACGGCGCCGTGGGCCTCTGCGGTGTGTTGGCCGCACGTCGGCTGGGCGCCGAACGCGTCGTACTGCTGGGTCGGCATCCACAACGCACCGCTCTCGCCCGGTGCTTCGGCGCCACCGAAACCGTGCCGGAACGTGGCGAGGAGGCAATCGCCCGGCTGCGCGATCTGATTCCTGGAAGAGGCGCCCCGGCGGTGATCGAGGCGGTCGGCACTTGGGAGTCCCTGCACACGGCGATCTCCGTCGCCCGGCCGGGTGCCGCAGTCGGGTTCGTCGGTGCACCGCACGGCGTGGGCGGCAAGGTCGATGTCCGGCAACTCTTCGACAAGAACGTGAGCCTGCGGGGCGGCGTGGCTCCGGTGCGCGCCTACATCCCTCAGCTGCTTCCCGACGTCCTGGACGGCAGGCTCGACCCGAGTGCCGTCTTCGACCTGTCCATTCGCCTTGCCGATACGCCGATCGGCTATGCGGCGATGCAGGAACGCCACGCCATCAAGGCTCTGATCCGCGTCTAGGCGTGGTCAGTCCGTCCGACCCACTAAGGAGCGATCGTATGACAGTGGACAGTGTGTCCCTGCAGGGCGCAGTGATCCGTAACTCCTACGAGCAGGACCTGAACAAGCACTGGGAGGACAAGCAGTCCGACGACATCAACCTCCTCTTGGGGCAGATGGACGGCCTTTATCATCATCACTACGCTGTCGGCGACTTCAACCGGAGCATCCTCCTAGCACCTGAACAGGAGCGGGAGAATCTCATCCTGAAGGAGATGCACCGTCTGGAGACGGAGCAGGTGAGCCTTATCACCGACGCTCTCGGCAGCCTCCCGCCGACCGCCCGGGTGATGGACGGTGGATCAGGTCGCGGCGGAACGAGCTTCATGGTCCACGACCGATTCGGCTGCAGGGTGGATGGAGTCAACTTCTGCCGGCACCACATCGACTTCGCTCAGAAACTGGCCCGGCGCCGGGGCTGCGCCGACAAGGTGGACTTCCACTACGCGAACATGGTGGAGACACCGTTCGAGGACGGCACGTTCGACGCGGTGTACACGAACGAGACCACGATGTACGTGGACCTTCACGAGGCGTTCCGGGAGTTCGCCCGGGTGCTGCGTCCAGGCGGGCGCTACGTCCTGGTCACCTGGTGCCGCAACGACGCGGAGGTGGCCGCGTCGCCCGATGTCTCGGCCATCGACGAGCACTACGTCTGCCACATCCACGGGCGGGGCACGTATCTCAAGGCGCTGGCGGACAACGGGCTGGTTCCGTCCCGGGTATTGGACCTGACGGACAGCGCGGTCCCCTACTGGGAGCTGCGTTCTCACTCCGGGCTCAAGACGGGCGTCGAGCAGCCTTTCCTCGACGGATACCGCAAGAACCACCTCAACTACGTGGTGATCGCCGCAGAGAAGGCCGTTGATGCCTGAGCGGTCCGCCACGCCACCCGTACTGCATGCGCCGGGGTCGGCTCCTGATGAAGTGGTCCAGGACATCGCTGCGGTCACCAGAGCACTCGTCCTGCCGCCCCTGCGGTCGGCGGTGCAGGGACTTCATCCTGATCTCGCCCGCTTGTGCGGCTATCACTTCGGCTGGTCCGACCTGCGGGGCCGGCCGACGGGAACCGAGGACGCGGGCAAGCTCGTGCGGGCCCGGGTCGCCCTCCTCGCGGCGGCGGCTGCCGGCGCGGATCCGGTCGCCGCCGTCTCCGGCGCGGTCGCGGTGGAGTTGGTGCACAACTTCTCGCTGCTGCACGACGACATCATGGACGCGGACGAACGCCGCAGGGGACGCGCGACCGCTTGGTCGGCCTTCGGCATACCCGGCGCGGTACTGGGCGGGGACGCTCTGACGGCGCTGGCACTGCGCCAGTTGACGACGGTCCCCGGTGAGGCCGGCCGGACGGCGGTGACCATGCTGGTGGACACCCTGCACGAAATGATCCACGGTCAGGCGGCAGACCTTGCGCTGGACCGGATTCCAGGGAGCAAGGTGACCTACCGGCACTACGTCGACGCGTCGTACAAGACCACCGCCCTGTTGTCCGCGGCCTGCGGGATCGGAGCAGTCCTGGGCGGAGCCTCCGGTGAACTGGTCGACCTGCTGCACAGAACGGCCGGCGACGTCGGCCTGGCGTGGCAGATCGCCAACGACGTGGAGGACATCTGGGGCGATCCGGTGGTCACCGGAAAGCGGGCGTTCAGTGATCTGAGGCTGGGGAAGAAGACCCTTCCGGTGATCGCCGCACTGCGCAGCGGGACCGACGAAGGAGACCGGCTGGCCGGCCTGCTGATGAGCGCCGGCGCAGAGAAGGAGGAGCCCGAACTGCTGCTCCAGGCCGACCTCATCGAGGCCGCGGGCGGCCGACGGCATGCTGAGGAGCTGTCGAACCGGCACCTTCGGGGCTCGCTGAACGACCTTGCCGGTTCCCTGCCCCCCACGGCCGCGCGGGACGAACTCATCAGGCTGTTCAGGTTCATCGTCACCCGGGCGAAGTAAGGCGCCCGGTGGTCGGGGTGTGGGCTGGGAACGGCCATGACCTGCGGAGGACGGCCTTCGGGGTGTCCTCCGCAGGTCAGTCGATGAGCGCTTCCTGGAAGGCGGCCGCGTCCGTGAGTCGGAAGAACTCTTCGATACGGCGGATCCGGTGCCCGTCGGAGGAGAGGAACAGCCGGGCTGTCACCGGGAAAGTGAACCGGCGCCCTCGTACGGTCAAGCCACGGGCAACGTATTCCACGCTGACGCCGTGCTCGGTGGGTGTGTATTTACGTTCCGTGTAACGCAAGGAGGCAACAGCGGACCACAGGGCGTGCGAACCGCCGAAGAATTCGCGTGCCGAATGGTCGGACCGCTCATGCTCGTTCCATAACGTGGCGTCGTTGTCCAGGATTCCCAGTACTGTTTCGAAGTCTCGCTGCTCGACGGCGTCGTAAAGTATTTCGGCGATTCTCATAGCGCTTTCATGGGTCACGGTTACGACTCCTGTGGGGAGAGTTGGGGGCGTAAATCAACGGAAGGAATCGAATGTCCTCCATGAGTGATGTCTGTCTGCATACGGCCACCTTTTCGCAACTCGATGCGAAAACGCTCTACGACCTGCTGCGTCTCAGGGTGGACGTGTTCGTGGTGGAACAGGACTGCGCCTACGCCGAGTTGGACGGGCGTGACCTGGAGCTGACCACGACGCACCTGTGGCTCACGTTCCGGGGCGACGAACGGCCGGTGGCCTACCTGAGAGTCCTGGCGGACACCGAGGGACTGCGCATAGGGCGAGTGGTCACCGTGCCGGGTCGGCGGCGCACAGGCCTCGCGGGGCTGCTGCTGGACGCCGCGCTGCACACGGTCGCGTCGGATCGCACGGTCCGGCTGCATGCCCAGCTCTCAGCTGTCTCGCTCTACGCGAAACGCGGGTTCGTCACGGAAGGCGACGTCTTCCTGGAGGACGACATCCGGCACATCGCGATGGTCCGTCCTGCTGCGGCCGCGACGGGACATCAGGAACGCCGCAACGCCGGCGCAAGGTAGAGCGACTACCGCGTAGGCGACGGCGGGCACGGCGAAGGCCGAATCGTGCGCCATCGCCGGGCCGAGGGCTATCGCCAGCGCCAGCCCGCTGTTGTGGACACCAATGTCCAGGCTGATGGCGGCGGACTGCGGTCCCGTCACACCCAGCAACCGGGGGATCGTGTAACCCACAGTCAAGCTGATGACGCAGAACGTGGCGGCGGCTGGCCCGACCTCTCCCAAATGGCCGAGCAGCCGGGACCGCTCCGTCAACACGGCGAGGACGGCCATGAGCGCCAGGAACGTGCCGGACAGCTTCTTCACCGGCCCACCGAGTCGGTTCGCCCATGTCGGACGCTTCGCTCGGACGGCCATGCCCGCCGCCACTGGCAGCAGAATTAGCACCCACAGGGACACGAGCTCCCCGAATCCCAGGTCGACATCACGGAGTCCGCCTGGCAGGAAGTGGGCTGCGGACACACCGACCAGGGCCGGCAGAGTGAGAACTGCGAGGACCGAGTTGATCGCGGTGAGTGTGATGTTGAGGGCGACATCACCCCCGGCCAGGTGGCTGAAGAGCCCGGCAGTGGTGCCTCCCGGCGCAGCCGCGACAAGCATCATCCCCACAGCTGCGGAACCGCTCAGGCCGAAAGCGTGGGCGAGGGCGAAGCACACCCCCGGCAGCAGGACCGACTGACAAATAAGGCAGACGGCGACGGCGCGTGGCGAACGCAGGGCGCGCCGAAAGTCCTCCCGGGTGAGGGCGAGACCGAGGCCCAGCATGAGCACCACGATCGCGATCGGTAACAGGCTGGAAAGCAAGGAATTACCGTCCACGGCAAGTTGTCCCTTCGGTCGCGGAGCGCTGCGTGCGCCAGGGAATTCAATAATCCCATTCGGGTTGCCTGCCGGCCAAGGCTCGGCTCGTGAACGCTCACACCGTCTCCTGTCCAAGCGGAGTCCACATTTGCTACGTGGCTGTCAACATTCGTGGCGTTGCTCCGTCGCGAACTCCTGCGTAGTTTTGCAATGCCGGGGAATTCATTCGGCTCGACAGGTCGACTCACTATTGACTTATGCGAACGGGCAGGAGAGAGTCTGTGGCGGAGCATTTGCTGACTTCGGATACTGTGGCCGTTTCTTTGGGTGAAGTTGATCTTTCTTCGACCCGTGACGCGATTGACGTCGAGCTCTATGGGTTCCTGGACCGGAAACGGCGTTCCCTTTCGGACCCGATCGATGCGCAACTGAGCGCAGCCATAGACCTCCTGGAAGAGCTGGCCGGTGCCGGCGGAAAGCGGCTTCGGCCCCTGCTCTGCCATTGCGGATGGCTCGCTGCCGGGGGCGTCGGCGACGACGCGCCTGTTCTCAAGATCGCAGCGAGCCTCGAACTCTTTCATATGTTCGCCCTCATCCACGACGATGTCATGGATGCCTCGGAGTCCCGCCGCGGTCGACCGACCCTGCACCGCCGCATGGCCGATGACGCCGACTTGAATACTCCGCGTACGACGGGCGCCCACAGGCGACGTCTCCGGGGCGACGACGCTGACCGCCTCGCCAACAATTGCGCGATCCTCGTGGGCGATCTTGCACTCGTCTGGTCGGACGAGCTGATCCACTCCAGTGGTCTGGCCTCCGCCCAGTTGCGCGCCATCCGGCCGCTCCTGGACGCCATGCGTACGGAACTCATGCTGGGCCAGTACCTCGATGTGCGTGCCGCTTGTGATCTTGATGTCGATGTCGACATGGCGTTGGCCATCGCCCGGCACAAGAGTGGCCGGTACACCATCGAGCGTCCGCTGCAAATCGGTGTCGCCTTGGCCGGCGGGAGCGAGGAGATGCTGCGCGCCTGCTCCGACTTCGCTCTCCCCGTCGGCGAGGCGTTCCAACTGCGCGACGACATCCTGGGCGTTTTCGGGGATCCGGCCGTCACCGGAAAGTCCCGTCTTGAGGATCTGCGTGACGGGAAGGCCACCGCCCTCATCGCACTTGCACTGAAGCAGGCGGACGCGGCCCAACGCCGGACGCTCACGGGGCGGTTCGGCGATCCGGAACTGGACGACGCGGGAGCCGCGGAGGTGCGTGAGCTTTTGATCGCCACCAAGGCGGTGGAAACCGTCGAGGAGATGATCCGGGAACGCTGGCAGCGTGGCATGCAGGCGTTGGAGGACCTTCCGTTCCACGCCGCGGGGCGAGGCGCGCTCCGCTCCCTCGCGGTCGCGGCGACTCAGCGCAAGGCCTGAGCCCCTGACCGTTCCTTCCCGACCCACAGCTGATGAGCCCGAGGAGAGTGGTTGTGAACCGTACGCCGACTGCTGAGCAGGCGTCCGCACAGGACACAGCAGCGCCCGAGGAGTTCGACGAGGCGCAGACGCTTCTTGAGGCGTCACACGCGGACCCGTGGGCACAGATCAGTCCCTCGGTCTACGAGAACGCCCGTGTGGTTACCGTGGCTCCCTGGCTCGGCGGAGCCGGCCGACGACTGCGTTTCCTCTGCGAGGAGCAAGCAACTGACGGTGGCTGGGGTATCAGCGGTTTCCGCCTCGTACCGACACTCAGCGCCGTAGAAGCATTGCTGACGGCCTGGAGGCGAGGAGAGGAGGCTGCGGGGGCCGGACCGGAGTACGTGCGACGTGCGGCTGTGCGCGGAATCGAGACCTTGTGCACATGGCTGACCGGCGGGCAGGGCTCGGAAGAGGCCGAGCATCTGCCCGACACCGTGGCCATCGAGGTGGTGGTGCCGGGTCTGATCGCCCAGATCAACGCGCGTCTGGACGAATGCCGTACGACCCCCTTGCCCGGCCTTCCTGAGCGGCTGGTCTCACTCGGCCTGCCGCTGCCACGTGGTACGGACGATTCGATCCTGGCAGCGCTCCGGGCGGCCACGGCCGGTGGCCGGACTCTGCCGCCCAAGCTTTGGCACGCCTGGGAGATTCTCAGTCCGGGCCGTCCGTTCGCACGGGAGGTCCGGCCGGTCAACGGTTCGGTGAGCTGCTCGCCAGCGGCGACGGCGGCCTGGTTGGGCGGCAGCCCTACGGGCCCGGAATCCCTCGGCGCGGGGATGACGCCGATGATACCGGCCACTGGAGAGGCCCGGGCCGCCCTGCGCTTCCTGGAAGACCTGCAACAGCACCGCGGCGGGCTGCTGCCACTTGGCGGCCCAATGCCCAACTTCGAGCGCGCCTGGATCCTTGCAAGCCTGGCCACGCACGGCGTCCCGCACCAGGCGTCGGAGGAGCTCCTCGACGACCTGGACGCCGTGTGTCTGGAGGAGGGAATGTCGGCCGGTGACGGCTTGCCACCGGACGCTGACGACACCGCGGTGGGTTTGTACGCGCTGGCCCGGCACGGCCGCCGACGTCGGCCCGACAGCCTGCTGCGGTACTTCAACGAGGGACACTTCTGCACCTACCCCGACGAACGCACAGCCTCGCCGACCGCGAACGCCCATGCGCTGGAGGCGTTGGGGTACTGGACGAGTCGCTATCCCGAGGACGTGCCCCGCTTCGGCGCGGCGGTGGTAGGCGCCTCGGACTGGCTGCTGTCCGTCCAGAACGCGGACGGCAGTTGGACCGACAAGTGGAACGGTTCGCCGTACTACGCCACCGCCAGCTGTGTGGAGGCGCTGGCCGCCTACGCTGGGGAGACCGCCCGTCCTGCCGTGGAGCGCGCGGTGTCCTGGGTGCTGAACACACGTCACCCTGGTGGGCTGTGGGGGCACGGAGCTGGCACGGTCGAGGAGACGGCCTACGCGGTCTGGATCCTGCGGTGGTCGCAGGATCACCGGTGCGCGCGGCAGGTCAAGGAAGCGCTGGACGCCGCGCGCGACACCCTGACCCGAGGCACGATCACCGAGGTCAGCACTCCGTTGTGGATCGGCAAGGACGTCTACACACCCGTGCGCATTGCGCGTGCCGCCCGCCTGTCCGCCCTGCATGAGCTGGTGAGGTGAGCCGTGACGTCCGCACAGACCCGTGACACCTCGGCGGAAGTCCTCGTGGTCGACTGTCCGTTTCCTGACCGCTCCAGTCCGTACGGCAACGCCGCAGCCGAGTACGTCCGCCAGATCGCCGCCGCGGCCGGGGTACGAGGCCGAGCCGGCTCCGCTGTGGTGCACGGCATCGCGCTCGGGGAGGCGGCGGCGCTGACCTACCCCGATGCGGACGAGGATCGGCTCGCCGTCGCCGCTCTGTGGATCGCCTTCCTCGTGTTGTTCGACGACACCTGGAGCGATCTGCTTAGCCTGGACGAGGGCTGGCTGGAGCCGGTGCTGGAACAGCACGCGATCATCCACTCAGTCTTGGACGGACACACAGCGGACGACCCGCTGGCCCGCCTGCTCGGCCAGGTCCTCAAGGACATTCAGCGGATCGATCCGCTGTGGGACGACAGCAGGTTGTGCCGGGAGATCAAGCGCTATCTGGCTGCCACCCTGTGGGAACTGGACCTACGCGACCGGCGAATCGTTCCCGACGTGACGTCGTATCTGCGGATGCGCCGCGTCTTCAGCACGATGACCGTGCAGCTGGAGCTCGACTACTTCGTCTGCCGCCTGCGCTTGTCGGAGCAGGTGCGCGCCCATCCGTGCGTGCAACTGGTGGACATGGCGGTGGCCGACTACGGATGCATCGCTAACGACCTGTACTCCTTCGAGGAGGAACGCACACACGGCCTGAGCGCCAACATCGTCACGGTGCTCCAGCACGAGTACGGCTGGGACATACCCACCGCAGAGGCGCATGCGCGGAAGTTGTGCGCCAGGGCCGTCGAGACGTACGAGGACATCAGCACCCGGCCCGCTCGGTACGGGTTGACCGAGGACGACGATCTTCGGCGCTACTTCGCGCACTACGAGGCGTTCATGTCCGCCGCTGCACGTTGGCCGGCCCGCTCGGACCGCTATCGCCCGGGAGCTGTCGGATTCGTCACCCCGTGACCTACCTCTAGGGAAGGGAAGAACCCCATGTCCACCACTTTGCGCCCGCCGCGGGCCACGGCACCACCGACCGTTCCCGGTGCCCTGCCTGTGATCGGGCACGGCATCCCCCTGGTGCGGAGCCGCCTGCAGTTCCTCCAGGAGGCCCGCAGGTACGGCCCCCTGGTCCGGGTACGGGTCGGACCCGCCACCGCCTACCTGGTCAACGACCCTGCACTGCTGCGCCAGGTGCTGGTGACGGATGCCGCGCGCTTCCCACGGGGCATCCACTTCCGCAAGGCGAGGGCCGTCGCAGGCAACGGCATCATCACAGCCTACGGCGCCCCCCACCGTCGTCAGCGCAAACTGGTGCTGCCGGCCTTCAACCGCAAGCGAGTGCAGGTGTACGGCGACGTTATGCACGAGATCGCCTCCCAGCGCATTGCGGCATGGCCGCAGGAGAGCCCTATCGAGCTCAAACCGGAGTTCGTTCAGCTGGCCACGACTGTGGGCACCAAATGCCTGTTCTCCTCGGAGCTGGGCGGATCGGCGGTGCGAGTGGTGGAGCGCGCGCTGCCCATTCTGACCCGCCAGGTCAGTCTGCGTGCCATGGACCCCACCGGTCTGCTGGAGAAGCTCCCCACACCCGGGCGACGCAGGTTCGACGAGACGATGACCGAGCTGAACACGATGATCCAGCAGATCATCACCGCCTACCGGCAGAGCGACCGGGATGAGGTGGACCTGTTGACCATGCTGATGGCTGCCACGGATGAGGACACAGGCCGTGGCATGGACGACCAGCAACTCCGCGACGAGATCATCAGCATCCTGCTCTCCTCGGCCGAGACCACCGCTCTGACACTGAGCTGGTCCTGCTACGAGTTGGGGCGTGCCCCGGAGATCCAACGCCGCCTCCAGGAAGAGGCGGACTCGGTGCTCGCCGGCCGTGCTCCCACTCATGAGGACCTCAGTCGGCTGGACCTGACGCGGCGCATCATCAAGGAGACGCTCCGCCTCTATCCGCCCACGTACTTCCTGTCCCGCGCAGCGGCTCAGGACACGGAACTCGGGGGGTACCGCATCCGCGAGGGCAGCATCGTTCTCTACTCGTTCTACTCGCAGCACCGAGACCCGTTGCTCTTTCGGTATCCGGCGCGCTTCGATCCAGACCGTTGGCTGGTCGGCCGGGAAGACGATGTCACCCCCGAGGCGTACATGCCGTTCGGAGAAGGCGCCCACCGCTGTGTGGGAGAAGGCTTCGCCTATGCCGAGGCAATGACCACTCTGGCGCTCATTGCGAGCCTGTGGCATCTGCACCCGGTCTCCGATCAGCCCGTTCGTCCGGTAGGCACCGTCACCCTCGTCCCCGACGGACTGCGGATGACCGTACGCAGGAGGGAGCGGTGACCCAGGAGCACGACGGCATGCGCGTCACGGTGAAGCCGGACGTCTGCATCGGTGCCGGTCAGTGCGTGCTCGCCGCCCCCGAGGTGTTCGACCAGGACGACGAAGGGGTGGTGCAAGTGGTTGACGAAGCTCCGGAGCACGAACTGCACCAGGACGTTCTCCTGGCCGCCGCCCGATGCCCGGTCGAAGCAATCGGAGTGGTCGAGTCCTGACCGGGTCACCTACTGCCCTTTCTCTGCCGATCCCCGTCCAGCGAAGACAGGAGTGCATCATGAGGCTGGAGGACATCACGTCCCCTCGAGACCTCCGAAGGCTGGCACTGTCCGAACTGGTGCATCTCTCCGATGAGATACGAGTCTTCCTCATCGACGCCGTGTCACGGACGGGAGGTCACCTTGGGCCCAACCTCGGCGTAGTCGAACTGACACTGGCCATCCATCGCGTCTTCGACTCCCCCTTCGACAGAATCTTGTGGGACACCGGCCACCAGGCCTACGTTCACAAGCTTCTGACGGGACGTCAGGATTTCGGAGGCCTGCGCAAGAGGGGTGGCCTGTCGGGCTATCCGAGCCGGGCCGAGTCGGTGCACGATCTCATCGAAAACTCCCATGCCTCCACCGCGCTCTCGTACGCCGACGGCCTCGCCAAGGCCCACCGGCTGCGCGGCGAGAGCGGACGGCGGGTCGTCGCCGTGATCGGGGACGGAGCGCTGACCGGTGGGATGGCCTGGGAGGCGCTCAACAACATTGCGGGCTCCGCCAACCCCGTCGTCATCGTGCTGAACGACAACGGGCATTCGTATGCCCCGACCGTGGGCGGCATCGCGGACCACATGTCCGCACTGGCAGCACCGGACGCCGGAGCGGGCCCTGACGGACGATCAGCGCGCAACCTGTTCGAGAACCTCGGCCTGAACTATGTGGGCCCTGTCGACGGCCATGACATCACTGCCCTGGAAGCCGCGTTCAGCGCCGCGCGAGAAGCGGACCGCCCGGTCGTCGTGCACTGCCGGACCCGCAAAGGGCATGGGTACCCCCCGGCAGAACAGGACACCAGAGACCACCTGCACGCCATCGGCAGTTTCGACCCGGTCACGGGAAAGGGCACGGGGGAGTCGGCCGTCACCTGGACCCAGGCGTTCGGTGCGGAGCTGGTGAGACTGGGAGGGGAGCGCCCCGACGTCGTGGCCCTGACCGCGGCGATGCTGCACCCGGTGGGTCTCGCCCCCTTCGCCGAAGCGTTTCCCGACCGGGTCTTCGATGTCGGCATCGCCGAACAGCATGCGGTCACCTCGGCTGCGGGCCTGGCGGCAGGAGGTCTGCATCCGGTGGTGGCCATCTATGCCACCTTCCTCAACCGCGCGCTGGACCAGGTCCTGATGGACGTGGCTCTGCACAGGGCCGGCGTCACGTTCGTCCTCGACCGTGCGGGGATCACCGGCGACGACGGTCCGAGCCACAACGGCATGTGGGACCTCTCACTGCTCCAGGCCGTGCCGGGGCTCCGACTGGCAGCACCACGCGACGCGAACCAGGTGCGCGCGCAGCTGAGGGAAGCGCTCGACGTGAGCGACGCGCCCACCGTGCTCCGCTTCCCCAAGGGAGCCGCGGGCCCCGACATTCCGGCGTTGGTCCGCTTCCACACGGTCGACGTTCTGGCTCGCACCATGCCCCTTCGCGAACGAGGCGACCTGCTCCTGATCTCGGTGGGCTCCATGGCACGGGTCTGTACAGAAGTGGCGGAAAGGCTCGCGGCAGATGGCTTCGCCGTGACCGTCGTCGATCCGCGCTGGGTGAAACCCGTGGATGAAGCCCTCTGCGTGTTGGCAGCCGACCATGAGGTGGTCGCCGTTGTGGAGGACAACCTGAGTGTGGGCGGCGTGGGTTCCGCAGTCACGCAGGCATTGCGCGGGGCGGGCCTGGAGAACCCCTGTCTGACCTACGGTCTGCCCCTGGCCTTCCCCCGGCACTGTGCCAGGGCCCGGCTTCTGGAGGAGTTGGGGCTCGGCGTCACGGCGCTTGAGGGCCAACTGCGTGACTTCCTGACCAGCCAGGTGCCCCTGAGTGGAAGGGTGACGCTGACATGACGCAGGTTCCGCTCGGTATGCCCACGATGAGGAACGCCGAGGACGGTGGTCAGCGAGAACCTCGACGTCAGTCCCGGCGGATCACCGTGGGATCGGTGCCCGTCGGCGGCGGAGCGGCGGTGTCCGTGCAGTCCATGACCACCACTCAGACCGCCGATGTCGACGCGACGTTGCAGCAGATCGCGGAGCTGAACGCGGCCGGCTGCCAGATCGTACGCGTGGCGGTCCCCACCCAGGACGACGCCGAGGCGCTGCCTCGCATCGCGGCCAAGTCCCCGATCCCCGTCATTGCCGACATCCATTTCCAGCCGAAGTACGTTTTCGCCGCCATTGAGGCGGGTTGCGCAGCCGTGCGCGTCAACCCTGGCAACATCAAACGGTTCGACGACCGGGTCGGTGAGATCGCCCGCGAGGCGGCGGACGCCCATGTGCCGATCCGGATCGGTGTGAACGCCGGGTCCCTGGATCGCCGCCTTTTGGCGAAGTACGGTCGGCCGACGCCTGAGGCGCTGGTGGAATCGGCGTTGTGGGAGTGCTCGCTGTTCGAAGAGCACGGGTTTCGGGACCTAAAGATCTCGGTGAAGCATCACGACCCGGTCGTGATGATCGAGGCGTATCGGCAGTTGGCCGAGCAGTGTGACTACCCCCTCCACCTGGGTGTGACGGAGGCGGGCCCTGCGTTCCAGGGCACGGTCAAGTCGGCCGTCGCCTTCGGTGTCCTGCTGGCCGAGGGAATTGGCGACACGGTCCGGGTGTCCCTGTCCGCTCCTCCGGTGGAAGAGGTCAAGGTCGGCATCGCGATCCTTGAGTCTCTCGGACTGCGCGAGCGGAGCCTCGAGATCGTGTCGTGTCCCTCCTGTGGCAGGGCCCAGGTGGACGTTTACACCCTTGCGGAGCAGGCGACCGCGGCCCTTGAGGGGTTTCCGGTGCCGCTGCGTGTGGCGGTCATGGGATGCGTGGTCAACGGGCCCGGTGAGGCGCGTGAGGCCGACCTCGGAGTCGCGTCGGGCAACGGCAAGGGACAGATTTTCGTGCGTGGAGAAGTGGTGCGGACAGTGCCGGAGGCCCAGATCGTCTCGGCGCTGGTTGAGGAAGCGGTGCGCATCGCCGAGGAACGCGGTGTAGAGATTTCTGAGTCCTGAGCTCTGCCGCGAACCGACTGCACCCGATCCGAGACGTGGAGGGCACGGTGGACGACATGCACGATCCGCTGCGCTCCCCCTTCTGTGTCGAAACGGTCCCCGGCCGGCTCGCGCAGGCCTGCGACTGCCCGAGTGATCGGGCCCTTATACCTTTCCGCCATCAGCCTTCGGTCGACCATCGCGTGCCGGAGCGAAGACCGTTCTTCCCCGTAACCGCTGATCCAACACCAAGGAGGAACCCTTGTCCGAGTCTCCCGTCCCCGGGGCCGCCGTCAGCCGCCCCGAGCAGAGCGATCCGGTGTCCGTCGTCTTCCGTCTGGTCTGGGGATACACCACATCCGCGATCACTCATACGGCCTTCGAATTAGGCCTTCCCGACCTGTTGGAGTCCGGTCCGCGGTCCGCGGACGACCTGGCGGAGGAGACGGGAGCACACCGGCCTTCCCTGCACCGTTTACTGCGGACCATGGCAGCCCTGGGCATCACCCAGGAGACGGAGAACGGCGACTTCGTTCTCACAGAGGCCGGAGCCCTTCTGCAGAGCAAGGGCTCCGGTTCGATGGACGCCATGGCTCGACTCTTCGTGCACGAGTCGATGTGGCGCCCCTGGCAAGGACTCACGGAGAGCGTCAGGACAGGCGAGCCCGTCTTCGAGAGCCAGTTCGGCATGGACTACTGGGCCTACATGAAGCAACACCCGGAGGTGTCCCGCCTGTTCAACGCCGCCATGGGGGATGCGTCCCAGGCTGTCGGCACCGCCGTCGCAGCGGCCTACGACCTTACCCGCTTCCGGACCGTCGTTGATGTGGGAGGCGGTAATGGGACGCTGCTCTCAGCCATGCTCCAGGCGACTCCCGGGTTGCGCGGCATCGTGTTCGACAGTGCCTCAGGAGTGGCGCAGACCAAGGATCACTTGATGGCCGCCGGGGTGAGCGACCGCTGCGAAGCCAGGGCAGGCAACTTCCTCGAAGCCTTGCCCGAGGGCGGCGACCTGTACGTCTTCAAGAGCGTCATCCACGACTGGGACGATGAACGGGCGACGGCGATCTTGCGGAACTGCCGACAGGTGCTGCCTGACGAAGGAAGGCTGCTCATCGTCGAACCTGTGATCCCCGAGGCGGTAACGGTGTCGCCCGCGGATCCATTCCCCTATCTCAACGACCTCAACATGATGGTCAGCCTGCGCGGCAAGGAGCGCACACAGCCCGAGTACGAGGCCCTTCTGGACGCGGCTCATCTCCGCCTGTCCAGTGTCCAGCAGGTGCCGGGACCGGAACGCGTGTTCCTGATCGAGGCGGTGCCAGTGCCGCAGTCCTAGCAGAGTGGTGAAGCTCCTCGTCGTGCGCGGTCCCTGGATTCGCGACGCCGAGGAGCTTCACCATGTCTCGATCAATACGTGTCGCTGTCGAACCCGCTGAGCATGGGTACGGGCGTCAGATCCAGGCGCGTTGGCCCGCTTCCGCCGCGGCGTGTGCTGTGCCGCACGGGATGGCCGGACAAGAACGTCTGTCCGGGGGCGCAGATCCCCGAGCGGTAGGCGAGCGCTATGGCCTCCCCACGACTACGTAGGCCGAACTTGCGTAGAACACGAGACACATAGGCCCGCACAGTGGCGGTGGCCACGGACATGCTCT
Organism: Streptomyces odonnellii; assembly: GCF_000981895.1. Classification (GTDB taxonomy): domain Bacteria; phylum Actinomycetota; class Actinomycetes; order Streptomycetales; family Streptomycetaceae; genus Streptomyces; species Streptomyces odonnellii. The sequence continues at coordinate 20,325 of NZ_LATD01000226.1, forward strand.
CGGCGATCTCGTCCGTGGACTGGCCGGCTGCCAGTCGGCACAAAGTCTCGTACTCCCGCGGCAGGAGACGTTCACCGATCTCATCAGTGGTGAACCCCTCGTCGTAGGTGCTGAACCGCTCGTTGAGGAACTGCACGAGTTTACGGATGAGCGGAGGAGAGACGTAGGTGCCCCCGGCCTGGGCGGAGTCCAGAGCCGTGCGCAGCTCTCCACGCAGCCGGTCCTTCAACAGGTATCCACGAGCACCGGCCGAGATCCCGAGCCACACCGTCTGGCCCGCGCTCGCGACCGCCACAAGGATGACTGTGGCTTCCAGGACACTGGCCAGTTCCGAGATGAGGGTGGGCGCGTCGGACGCAGCTTCGTCGGACAACAGGACGAAGTCCGGGGTGAGGCGGCGCGAGATGTCCAGGGCTTCGGAGGTGTCCCCGGTCTCACCCGCGACTTCATACGCTGGGGACTCCTCCAGGATGTGTCGGATCCAGCGGCGGCTGGCCACGTCCGAGTCGATTACGAGCACTTTCACGGCGCCGGGTTCCTACTCTCTTTGCAGGGTGAAAGTCACTGATCTGGTAGGGGACGGGGTGGCAGGACCGCGGAACGCCCTGGGCCACGTGTGGGGAAGCGCCCGGCGCGAGCGGAAGGCACCGGGCGCTCGATCAGCGGGCGACGGTGAGGGCCGGGGCTGTCACTGGGCAGCGGTCGAATACCGGTAGACGCTTCCCGGTTCGATCTGTCCGAGTGCCGACCGGATCGAAGTCACCACGAACAGGCGTTGCAGCCAACGGTCCTTCCCGTCGTACTTGGGGGTGAAGGCGCCGCGTCCGTGCACTGCGGTCGTGTTGTCGACGATCGAGAGATCGCCGGGACGCAGCACGACCTCACGCCGCACCTTCTGCAACGCTTCATGCAGGGCGTCGAACGCGGTTCGAGCCACTTCGTCGCACGGGGCCGTGTCGTCGAAGTCGACACAGAGCTTGGGGGCCCACTCGGATCCGCTGAGTACAGGTACGGGTGGGAGATAGACCTGTTCGCGTCCATCGCGGCAGAACGAGGGCGCGAGTCTTGTGCGGAACCGTGATTCCCGTAGGACAGTGACTTGCCCATCTGCCAGAAGCGGGAGGGCCTGTCGGATGGAGGATGTGATGGAGGCGGCTAAGCGGTCATGGTCCTCCCGTAGACAGAGCAGCCCGATGAAGTCCGGTCGGTGCTCGAGGAAGGCATTCTCGCTATGCAGCTTGAAGTAGACGGAACCCGTGTTCTGCTGCTGGTCCTCCTCACCCGGCATCGGGCAGATGTCATGAACGAGGGCCCCATGTTTCTCCTCGGCGTACGCGATGGGGTCGCCCAGCCGGGACATGACCAGGAGGAGGGCGGCTACGGACGGAGTACAACTGTCGGCCACCGACTCGGGGGTACTGGGGGTAGGCGGAAGCTCCTCCGCCACGGGCAGATTGCGCAACGTCAGCACACCCTCTGCATTGCCGAACCTGCGGAAGTCCGAGAGGACGCAGAGCAGACGTTTCGGCAGCAGACCACCGTGGATGTGGGCCGCTTGGATGAGAGCGTTCTCGTCCCAGACGGCGGCGGCACGGCGTAATTCGGCCAACAGCGATGCGATGGACTCGATCTCGGACGGGTCCAGTTCGTAGGTGTCGGGGGCTGCCGGCGGTGCGCTTTCTGCCTTTCGTGTTTCCGGTCGTACCGTCATGTGTGGTTCGCCGCCCGAGTGTTGTCGAAGGGGATGATCAGCCTGTACTTTCCGCCGGCTGACTGCTGTGGTGGATCGGTGGCTTGGCTGACCGTGACGTGCATGAGGTCGTACGACCCCATGAACCGGTGGATCTCCTCGCGGATGGCCTGCCACACCCGTTCGGGGTCCGCCTGCTGGGCGGCGCGGACCCGGACGCTCAGTGCCGCGGGGCCGGTCTGCACCACTTGGGCCAGTTCCAGCCCGGGTGCCCGGTCCACCACACCGGCCAGGGCAATGGGAGCGACCTCGACGTCAGTGCCGTCGCTGCCCTGGAAGACCAGCGCCTCGCTTGCCCGCCCCTGGGCGCGGACAGCGGGAAACGGGTTGCCGCACGGACACGGGTCCGGGCGGGTGACAACGGAGTCTCCCAGGTCGTAGCGGAGGACGGGCTGGACTCGGTTGAAGAGGTTGGTGACGAGGACTGTATGGGAACGTTCGCCGGGCGACACGGGACGGTAGTCGGCATCGACTGGTTCCAAGAACCCCCAGTCGGAATTGACGTGCAGCCAGTTCTCCTGGCAGCCGATAGCCGTGGACATGAACTCGCAAGCGCCGTAGCCGTTGCCGATCCGGGCTTGGAAGACCCGCCGGATGCGCTCATAACCGCTGTCTGTCAGTCCCTCAGCGGCCAGTACGACGAGCTTGGGCCGGATCCGCAGCCGTCCGGCTTCCTGTTCGCGCGCAAGCAGTGCGACTTGGCCTGCGTAACCGATTAGCACGTTGGGACGGAACTGGTTGAGCTGCTCCACGAGTTCCGGCATCGGCGTGAAGACGGAGAGCACACGTAGGAGCCCTCCTTTGCCCACCGTGCGCGCCACGGAGCGAGGAAGCACGGTCGATGAACCGAAATGTCCGCCGGTAGCCAGGACCCAGGCGATCCGCCCTCCGTTCAAGGCAGCGCTGGCGGCACCGGCGGGAGTGAGCCACGTGCCGAACGCACGGAGCGCGAGCGCCCGGGTGACCTGGGAAGCGGCGTTGTCGTACACGAAGATGCCGCGCACACCACTGCTGCCGGACGTGGTGCCGACCCGGTATTTCCCGAGGAAGTCGGTGCCGACGAGCAAGGGGTCGTCGATGAACGCGCGTACTCCTTCGTGCGTCACGGCGGGATCGGTGACCCAGTCGTCGAAACGGGCCATGAGCCGGTTCTTGTCGGTGACGGGCAACATCGTGATGTCGTCGACATGCCAGGGCAGTCCGCGATAGAGCTCGCGATAGTACGTCGAGTGCGCCCGGGCGTGGGTCACCGCGGCGGCGAGTCTGCGCGCTCGTCGGCGCTCCAGCTCTGACGGTTTCTCTTTCTTCGCTGCCCGCAGATCACGGAGCAAGCGAATGGTCTGACGCATGATCAGTCCTCCGTCGTGCCGGTGAGAGTCAGTAGACACCTTCGATGACGGGCTTTCCCGAGAACTCCTCCACGGGGTGGACGTCAGCGATGGCGTCACTCACCTCGCTGCTGCGGTGCGGAACCCGGACGGCCGTGTCGCGCTCCAGGTTGTTCGGCAGCAACATGCCGCGGCTGATGTGATGTTGGAGCACCTGACCACGCTCTCCATAGGGAACAGTCTTTCCGGTCCCAGGATCGACGACGGAGAAGATGGTGAAAGGGGCTGGAGGATCGAAGACGGCGGGCGTGTTGGGTTCGGCGTCGGCTCGCTCGACCATGCCGCCGATGATCATCGTGCTCGCGTAGCCACCCACCAGCTTGCAGCCGGGAAAGATTGCGTGCTGGAAGCGATTGCGGGTGGTGGTGTCCATCTTGGTGCCGCCCCAGCCGATGATCTGTGTCCGTTCGTTGACCAGATCGACGAGACCGTCGCGTTCGCACAGTGCTTCCAACAGGGGAGGGGTGCTGTACAGGACAGCGATCTCCTGGCTGCGCAGGATCCATTCCGCCTGGTCCACGACGTGCTCCACATAGAGCTTGACTTCCTCCAAGGCGCCGCGGGCGATGCAACGTTTCACCCATCGGGGGTCGAGGTCCAGTAGGAAGCACACAGCGTTGAAGCGCGACGCGGTATCCCTGATCAAGGTGCCGGCCATGTGCGGGTCGGTCGGCCCCATGCACAGCCAGCCCCCTGGACGGATCGGGCCATGCTCGCCCAGGCCGGCGGCGTGCCAATCGGTGGCACGTGCCTGCGTTTCGGGCATCCAGATCACACGCTTGGGAGGACCTGTTGTTCCTCCGCTCTCGCCGATGACCGGCTGTCCGGCTTCCGGGGGGTACCCACGGGGGATGAGGTCGGTGACCCGGACGTCACGTAACTCGTCCACGATGTTGGGGAAGAGACGCAGGTCGTCAACGGTTGTGACGTCCTTGCGTGGATCGAAGTCGAGAGTCTTGGCTCGCGCCAGCCAGAACGGACTGCCTGTCTCCGGCCCGAAGTGCCACTCCATTGCTTCTTGGATGAGGTCGGAGGCGGCTGGGGGGTCGTTCCAGGCAACGTCCAGCGGACTCCCGAGGGTCGCTGTGCTGCGTCCTGTCGGAAGAGGTGAGGCCAACTTCTGTGCTCCTCTCACGTCCTGCGCCTTCGTCAGGGATTCGGCCTGTGGACAGCACACGGCACGTGGTGGGGGACCAGAGCGTCGTGGGTTGGGTTCACGGGGACAGGCCGAAACGGTGTGACTCTGACGGAGGTGCTCGATGCACATCGTGTGTCGTACAACCAGGACAGCGGATGTTGAAGCGTCGTGGCAACCGCTGGAGCGAAGGTTGGCCGGAATGACCTTCTGCGACATGGTCGCTCTTGCCAACCAGTAGGGAGGCTCTGTACGCATGTGGTGTCGGGGACTGCTTGCGGTAGGGAGCAACCTGCAGATGCCCCCCTCATGAACGGAGACACCAGGTCGTGACGAGAGGGGCCATGGGAGACAGCGACCAGGCGCAGCCTCAAGACGATGGCCGTTCCCTTGTGGAGAAGTTCGACCAGCGCCTCAACCAGCTGATCCAGGCCCACTACCCGAATGAACGGACACGGCCTGGCTTCGCCCGCCTTGCGGCGGAAATCAGAGAGGCCACGGGAAGAAGTATCTCGGCCACCTACCTGTGGGAACTTTCAACCGGCAAAAAGCGCAACGTGACGTTGGAGCAGTTGGGCGTTCTGGCCAAGTTCTTCGGGGTCCCGCCCGCGTATTTTCTGGATGATCAAGTCGCCGAGCGCATTGGGGACCAACTCGCTCTGGCTTCCGCGCTGCGTGACGCGAAGGTGCGAGACTTGGCAATGCGATCAGCCGGCTTGTCCTCAGTGAGTCTGGACGCGATCCTTGCCATCGTCGAGGAGGTGCGGAAGGTACAGAACCTGCCTGAGGTTCAACGGCCTGATTCATTCGATGCGGGCAGTTGAACACAGGAAGATGTCTTACCGTCCACCGAGCGGGTGCAAGCTTGTGATGCTTCGGCTCCCGATCGTGAGACGGAGAAGGAGACATGGGACAAGAAGATGCTTCGCTGAGGGGAAGTTGTGTCGAAGCGCTGGATAAAATCGACTTGCCATGCCCTTTCAGTATCGAAGCCTTCTGTCGGCAACTGGAAAAACAGCGAAACAGGCCTCTGCTTCTCCAGCCCATGCCCGACGGGCTACGTCTCTCCGAAGTGTGTGGCATTTGGATCGCGACCGAAGGTGAAGACTATATTTTCTACGAGTCGCAGACCTCTCGCATCCATCAAGAGCACATAATTCTTCATGAGATTGGGCACCTCCTTTTCGGTCATGGCGTGCACGGCGGGGACAAGGGGCATGGTTTCAGTAAGGGTATGGAGGCTCTGCTGCCAGATTTATTTCCACACAACATCAGTCGCTTCTTCGAACGTACCAATTACACAACGAGACAAGAGAGGGAAGCAGAGATGTTGGCTAGCCTCATAGGTGTACGAGCGCGACGATTGCGCGGCTATCAAGTTTCGGAACCTCTGACCAGGTTAGGATCGGCTTTCGGCTTAGGGCCCAGGCATGGGAACTGAGGTAGCAAGTCTTGGCAATGCACTCGCGATCCCGGCAGTTGTATGCCTTTGGGTGGCTATTTTAGCGAGAATCCCATCAGGGGCTCGCTCCAGGGAACAGCGTGGACTCTGGCTGGCTGTCATATCGGCAGCCGCAGCCATGACGCTCAACTTGCCCTCTGTGGTGGACTTCCTGGCCCAAGGTGCCGCCTCCGGGCACAAGGTGTCTCTGGCAAGAAACTGCATCGGCGTTGTGTCGGCCGGTGCAGTTCTCTATTTCGTGGCCTCCGTCACGCAGCGACATAGGTTGCGCATCTTGGCGTTGGCTTCGATTGTTCTCTTTCCTGGCATTCTTTTGGTCCTTGATGGAATTGCCCCACCTCACGAAAGTAATTCCTTTCTCGTTGATCGTCAGGTAACTCCGAGTATCTTATACTGGCTGGCTCTTATTGCTTCTCACTTGCTTGCGGACTCCGCATGCTCCGCTGTGTGCTGGCATTACGGCAGAAGAGCTGCTGATAGATCTCTCTCGGTTAGCTTGCTGGTTTTCGGCGGCGGCACCCTCTTTGCAGGCCTGTATTGGATCGTTTTGCTCAGCGAGATTGTGACGGGTAGTAATTGGGGGATGGCTGTAGCGCCAATCCTGATGAATCTTCATGGATTTCTCAGGGCGGCCGCTCTTCTCGTGCCGCCTATCACGTCATTTCTCGTGTCAACCCAGGACGGTATTGTTGCATGGCGGCTTTGGCCGTTGTGGAAGGATTTAGTGACCGTAGTCCCCAACGTGGTGCTGTCACCGCCGCAAGGGCGGCTCGAGGAGTTGGTTCGTCCCGCTGCTCCGCGAGGACTACTCGTGTACCGCAAAGTGATCGAGATACGTGACGCGATCCTGGTTCTTGAAGGTCATGCCGGATATAGTGATGTGCTACGTATTCAGGCAGGTCATTCGGGGAGTTGTGACTCATTGCCTGTCACGCAGCAGGCGGTGGTTCTCGCGCATGCAATCAAAGAGGCGCGTCAGGCCAAGATGGACCGAAATCCGGAAATGCGCACCTCTCTTAGTTTTGGAGCGCTGGGTAGCTGCGATCTTGACGAAGAGAAGCGGTTCCTTCTTGACGTGGCGCACGCGTACTTGAATACCTCTGCGCATGCACATGCCGAGAGGGATGGCCGGAAATCCGATGTTTGACTTCCGTGCGACCGACAGGTCGTAAAATCTGAAGGCCGCATTCCAACTGACAATCTCACCCGGAGGGGCGATGAAATCAGAGGGAAAGAAAGTTTTGCTGGCGGCACCACGCGGTTTCTGCGCAGGAGTCGTCCGGGCCATCCGCGCAGTGGAGAAGGCCTTGGAAAAGTATGGGGCACCAATTTATGTCCGGCACGAGATCGTCCACAACAAGTACGTTGTGCAGTCCTTGGAGAAGCAGGGCGCCATCTTCGTCGAACAAACGGAGGAGGTCCCGCCGGGCAACATCGTCATGTTCTCCGCCCACGGTGTCGCCCCCGTCGTCCACGAGGAGGCCGCGCGCGGCAATCTCACGGCCATCGACGCGACCTGCCCGCTGGTCACCAAGGTCCACAAGGAAGCCGTCCGCTTCGCCAAGGAGGACTACGACATCCTCCTGATCGGGCACGAGGGCCACGAGGAGGTCATCGGCACTTCCGGAGAGGCCCCCGACCACATCACGCTGGTCGACGGCCCCTCGGACGTCGCCAAGGTCGAGGTCCGTGACGAGTCGAAGGTCGTCTGGCTCTCCCAGACCACCCTCAGCGTCGACGAGACCATGGAGACCGTCGATGCCCTCAAGGAGAAGTTCCCGCAGCTCATCTCCCCGCCCAGCGACGACATCTGCTACGCCACGCAGAACCGTCAGCTAGCGGTCAAGCAGATGGGTGCCGAGGCCGAGCTGGTCATCGTGGTCGGCTCCCGAAACTCCTCCAACTCCGTGCGGCTCGTCGAGGTCGCCAAGCTGGCCGGCTCCCGCGAGGCCTACCTCGTGGACTTCGCCGACGAGATCGACGAGGCCTGGCTGGAGGGCGTCACCACAGTTGGCGTGACCTCGGGCGCCTCGGTGCCGGAGGCCTTGGTCGACCAGGTTCTGGAATGGCTAGCCGAGCGCGGCTATGACGACGTCGAAATGATCACTGCTGCTGTCGAACAACAGAAGTTCGCTCTCCCCCGCGAGCTATCCTGAACGCCAGCCCCAGAGGGAGGCGCTGTGCTGGGACGGATTGGTCCTTGCATGGTCAAACGATGACGGGGCCTCCCCCTGAGTGGTGGACACGCTGATACTGGATCTGCTTGATCCGGAGGAAGCGAGAAGACCGCCGATGGCGATGAAGGACTATTCGGACGAGTTCAAGGCCGATGCCGTGGCCCTCTGCGTGAGTGGGTGGTGCGGGACCGCGAACGTCGTGGTGTCACAGCCGCGGGCGCAAAGCCGGCCGTGCAACCGGGGGTGGCCGTGCCGTCCGATGATCCGGACGAGCGGATCAGGCAGCTTGAGGCGAGGGTGGCCGAGCTGGAGACGAGCGAGCGGAAGCTCGCCACCGAGCGGGACATCCTGCGCAAGGCGGCCAAGTATTTCGCCGGAGAGACGAACTGGTGAGGAGCCGCTTCCAGTTTGTTGACGACCACCGGGACACCTACGAGGTGAAGCGGCTCTGCCAGGTCCTGGACGTGAATCGGTCCAGCTACTACAAGTGGCTTGCCGGCCGGACGGCGAGGACGCTGCGGCAGCGCGAGGACCGGCTCCTGGCCGAGCGGATCCGCGAGGTCCACCGCGAGTCCGCAGGCGCCTACGGCTCCCCACGGGTGACCGCCGAACTCCGGGACAAGGGTCTGCGGGTCAACGAGAAACGCGTCGCCCGCGTCATGCGGACGTTCTCCATCACCGGCATCCGCCTGCGCAGACGCCTGCGCACCACCGTCCCGGACCCGACAGCCTCAACGGTCCCGGACCTGTTCCAGCGGGACTTCACCGCCACCGAGCCGGGGCGCAAATACATGGGGGACATCACCTATCTCCCCCTGGAGAACGGGGAGTTCCTCTATCTCGCGACCGTGCTGGACTGCTTCAGCCGCAAGGCCGTCGGCTGGTCCATCGCCAACCACATGCGCACCAGCCTGGTCACCGACGCACTGCGGATGGCGGGCGCGACCCGCGATGGCCTGGACGGCTCCGTGTTCCACTCCGACCACGGAGCCCAATACGGATCGAGGGCCTTCGCCGATCTCTGTGACCAGCTCGGGGTCACCCGGTCGATGGGCGCGGTCGGGGCCAGCGCGGACAACGCGGCCTGCGAGATTTTCCACGCGTCCCTGAAACGCGAGACCCTCCAGGGCGCCCGTGACTACGGCGACGCCGGCACCTGCCGCCGGACCGTTTTCGCCTGGCTGACCCGCTATAACACCCGCCGTCGGCATTCCGCCAACGGCCACCTCAGCCCCAACGAACACCGACACCACACCGCTAAACTCACGCTCGCCGCGTGATCAATAACCGCGTGCCCACTTTCACGGGGGAAGGCCCGACCTTCGAACTCGACCCGTACGGCATCACCGCCAACACCCTCCCGCCCGGCACCATTGACACCTCCATGGCCCGTCAGGCCGAAGCATCGGGCGTCTGCATCTTCCTGCGCTCCGAGGAAGCGGACTTCATTACCGGGCATACCGTCGGGCTCAACGGGGGGTGGTGCATGGGACGAGGGGGCGGGTCTCGCGGGGCCCTCGTTCGGCACCCTATCTGCCTACCGGTTCCGGCCTCCTGGCGTTGACTCTTCAGCCGTCGTTGCTGCGACTGATGCGGCGCGTTCTGAGCAGGCCGATGCGCTCGGTGCGATATCCGACCGCCGTTAGTGCCTTGATGCCGCGCTCTCCGAGGCTGCTCCACTTCTTGCTGCTGGCTTCGACGGCCTCACGTACGGCCTTCCCCATTCCCTTGGGGACGGACTCCATGAGTTGGGGAAGGTACTGGAGGGCGAGTTCGGCAGCTCCCTGGTTGGCCTCGAGCATCGGGAGGAGGATCGTCTGGATCAGCTCGCGACGGGGGTGAGGGTTCGTGAGCTTCGCGGTCTTCCACAGGTCGAGGACAGCGCGGCGGTCGGGATTCCTGGACGCGCGAGCGTACCTGTCGATCAGTAGCTCGACTGTGAGCGTGTCCGGGAGCGACGGCCATCCGGCCGAGGTCAGTGTCTGCTCCGGCAGACGAGTGCCCGGGCCTCCCAGAAGCTCTCTCCAGAAGCTGGCCTGGTCCTGCACGGGCAGCGCGGCCAGTCGTGAGGCCACTGCCTGATGCAGCGTTGCGTCGGCCTGTAGCGGTGACTGTTGCCGCAGGCCTGCCGAGACGGCCTTGAGCAGCACCGATGCCGAGGGTTCTTCGAGAGCAATCCACGCGGCCAACGTTTCGCCGGCGCGGTCAGGACGGCGCCGGGCATGGTCGGCCATGGCCGGTGCTGCTGGCAGTGGCTCAAGGCCGTCCCTGCCGACGCCGCCAGCCATCAGCAGATGGCGAGCGCGAACCCGCAGGCGAGTGTGCTCAGTCCCGGGCAGCCAGCCACTCTCGTCAAGGGCATTCACCAGAGCTCGGGCTTCCTCCGGGCCCAACCGAGCCGGTCCCGCAGAGCCCAGGTCACGCAGGCACTCGATCGTGAGGGACTCCACGTAGGTCAGAATCGTGCTGTCGTGCGAAACGACGAGGTCATCGCCGTTGGTGAGCAATTCGGTGAAAGCCGCCGCCTGGTGGCGGACGAAGGCTGCGCGTTCCAGCAGCCCGCTGTTCTCCAACGGCCGCAGGACCTCCAGCAGCCGCAGTTGCTCTTCGGCTTCCTCGTCGGTCGAGGGACGGGCCAGAGAGGGCAGGACGAAAGGCGTGATATGCGGATGCTGGCCGGGGGGCTGGTCGTCGAAGAGCCGCATGAAGCTGCCCGCCGCGTGACCGACCTCCTCGGGCTCCGGGCCGTCGCCAAGCTTGCTGGACCTCGCCCACAGCTCCTTCAGCAAGGCGTCGAACTCGACGGACATGTCGTTGATGGATGATCGCGGATCCAGCATTCCCAGCCACATCGGCCAGTGGCTGATCAAACGCCGTCGGGCGCTGGACAACACCGCCCGGGCCAAAGCCGTGTCCCGCACGATCGGGATGTTCTCCGTATGCCGTTCCACGATGTCTCGGCCCAGTTTGCTGTCTGACGCCAGCATCAGCCCTACGACAGCATGCGCCGCTTCAGGGCATTCCTCGCACCAGTGCTCCAGAAGCCCCTCCAGCCTCCGCAGTGCGTCGCCGGGAGACTCCGGCTCTGGCTCCGGCTCCGAGTCCGACTCGTCGGCTTCCGACTCAGCTTGCGCATTCGTCCATTCTTCGTGCTCCTCGATCAGCGTTCGTAGTTCCTTGGCTACGTGGGGGCCGACCTGCTGCATGAGCAGCGCCGCGTCCGGAGAGGGAAGTTCGGCGAGCATGTCGGCCATCTCCTCCTCTTCACCGAACAGATGGAGGGACACCAGCTGTTGCACGAGGCCGGGCTCTGCAGCCAGGGCCGGATCCACACGACGCATCACCATGGCGGCCGCGGAGGCACTGTCTCGGACGGAAGAGTGCCGCAGGACGATCGTGCGCATCTCGACAGCTGCCGGACGGTCACTTGCCAATGCCAGCCGCCAGCATCCAGGCAATACCTCGTTCGGTAGCGCGTGAGGGGAGTTCGTCAGGATCGGCGCGAGTGTCTCGACCGCGGTGTCCGCCATGTCGTCCAAGGAGATGGCTGGGTCACCGCAGACGGCCAGGACGGCGTGGGCCACGTTCTCTTCCTCCAGGCCGATGGCGTCCCGTGCCTGTTGTAGCAGCAGAGCCAGCGCGGAAGGGCGTTCCTCGGAAGGAAGACCGCCCAGAGAAGAGAGCACTGCGTCCAAGTCGGCGTTCTGGGCCTGTTGTTCCAGGGTCTCGGCCACAGCGGCGGGTAGTCCGAACACGCTGCCGCTGGTCTCCATGAAAATCAGGTCACGGCCCGGGCCCGACACGTTCCGTGTCTTCTTGAGATAGGCCACGAGCTGCCGGCCGTGGTGTTTCCGGACGTCGGCCGCCTTCTTCTCCTCTTCCTCCTTGGCGTCGACTTCATCGGGGTCCTCCGGGTCACTGAGATGCTGGTCTACGGCTGCGTCGTGGTTCGCGTACCGGCGTGCGGTCGCGCTGACCTGTTCGCGCACGTGGACGCCCAGATCGGCCTCGGGATTGGCGTTCAGTGCCAGTACGTATTCGCACAGCCGGTAGTCGAGCAGCAGATCTCGGGCGAACAGCGGGAACTCCACCCGGAGGCAAACCAGTTTGGCTATCTCCTCGACCCGTGTGACGGGGTCGGTCTCCAATAGTCCGTCAGCGGCCCGTCGTTGGGCGAGCCGGTACGTCAGCGCGAACGTATTCAGCAGCGCTTTCACCCGTCGGGGACTGCGCACGTGTGAAGGGACGAGAACGCTCACCACCAGATTGATGTCCATCGCCGCCCATATGCCGCCCCGCCCACGCACCAGGTCGGCGGCGAAACTGGTGACCTTCGGCACCAGCAACGGAGGAAGACTGATCTGGTACTGGAACACCTTGTCCAGGTAGCCGCTACCGCTGCTGTAGTACGGGTTGACGGCATCGGCGGGCGTGGCCTGCTCCAGGGCGCGCGTGAGCGCCTCTTCCAGGACCTGCTGGTCGGCGGCGACCACGAAGACGCACCCGTCAACTCCCAGAAACGTGCGCAAGGCGTCCAGCGTTGCGACGACATCGGAGGGCTTACAGCGGTCCAGCTCGTCGACGAACACGACGAGCCGTTCTACGCGGGAGTGCGTGACGAGGTCGGCGAAGAGCTTCTCGAACTGCTCGTCGCTGTCGGCTGCTTCCGTCTTGTGCTCGCGGGTGAGCGTGCGCGAAACCAGGATCATTAGCGACGTCAACAGGGCCGCCGGTGCGATGCCCGCTTTCAGCGCTCCAGCCAGCATGTTGGCGAACGTGGGCCGGAAGGCCCCTCCGTGCAGCCAGGCAAAAAGAGCCATGGTGACGGCGAAGAAGGCAACAACAGCGCCGAACATCCAGCCGAACATCTTCAGCAGGCGCCACACGGCGCCCCCCTCGAACTGCAGCTTCACGGCGACCCGTCCGCCGTACAGCTCGTCGTGGAACTTCGCGTCCTTGATGCCCAGGGCGGTCGCGGCGGCGATGATGAAGTTCCTGCGCAGCGGGTTCTCCGCGTACTTGAAGGCGTCGAACCGCACGAAGCGCACGCCCCGCTGCTTCTCAAGCAGTCCCTTCAGAAGATTGGCTACACCTGACTTGCCGGAGCCCCAAGGCCCCCATACGGCGATGTTGGTCGGTGTGGGGACAGACAGCACCACGTCATAGAGCTGTTCAGCGATGTGGCTGTGAGCCAGTCGATCTCCCTGGGCGCTGTCCACCTCACGGTCCCGGACAAGGTCGTCCGGCTCCAAGCGGCTGCTATCCCTCTGTGCCACTGCTGCCCCGCTTTCGGGCTCTGTGCCCACGTCCCCCTGAAGTCCACGGTTTGCACCGTCACTTCACCTGAACGACACCATAAACGGCACCACTGACAAACAAGATGCTTTCGGGTTCACGATGGTCCCCCCGACCCCAGAAGGCGCACCTGCTGCTCTGCGGCCACGGCAGCAGGTCCGCTCGCTCCAGAGGTGTGCGCTGCCAGTCGGTCCAACAACGCGACGACCGCGCCGGGCCAGGCCCACCGTCGGCCGCCGCACACCAGCACGAAACGAGGGGATCAGCCAGTTCCCCCCTGCTCCCCATCCTCCCCAGCCGCCTCGTCGGCCAGCCGCTCCTGGACCGCTTCGTCGTGTGTCATAAAGGACGAGGAGTCGGCCTTCCGCTCCTCGCATACCGCAATCGCGACCGTATCTTCGAGTTCCCTCAGTTCCCGCTCGCTGATCAGCGAGGCGATCGGCCCGGTGACGTCGGTGAAGACGATACGTGTTCCGAAATCGGAGATCCTCCGGATGAGTTCCCCGAGCGAAGCCGGAAGTCTTGAAACGGGGATGCGGTCCGTGTCGCTCAGTGGCGAATCCAGCCAAGCGCAGGTGTGGAGCATGAAATTCAGCGCACATCCCTGACGTTCGGCTTCCGTAGAACGATCTCGAGCCAGCGCAGATTTGATCGCCTGGCTCAGGAACTCCTCCGTGCTCTTTCCTGATTCTTGGGCCCACGCGCGGATTCGTCTCTTCACTCCCGGCGCGAACGGAATGCTCATCTGCAGCATCCCGTCCGGTCCTGGAAAGAGCGTGCACAGTACGTCAATGGGGAGGGCGTCCTGGAGTCGTCTCCACACCTTCTTGATGGCATGCTCCTCGTCTCGTGCAGATACGAGAACGGCAATGCTCTTTCCGTCGTGCGACGATGCCATCGGAATTCCGCTGATCCGGCGCGCGGCCTTCAGTTCGACTCCGCGTACGGTCCGAGTCAGGATGATCTCAATCGCGTGCAGAGGCATGGGGACTCCAGGTCAGTAGAGCGAGATGGGGCCGTCGGGAAGCCAACCTTGCACGTATCCGGAGACCAGAAGGGTCACGCCTTCAGGTGAGATATCGCGGTGGCGAGTTCCCAGCTCGCTGATTTTCCACCGGGCGTGCGACGGAGACATATCCTGGAATGATTCCGACTCTTCCGGGCTGATCCGCACGATGAAAACTCGGGAGACGGTTCGCTGGTCGTGTTCCCAGCAATCGGACTCCCGCGTTTCGTGAACTCCATAGACGGATCCGAAGCGCGGATTCGAGATATGAAATTTCTCGGCGAGATAGTGGGCGGCCCCGTCCTTGAAATCGGCGTCGGCGGTGAGAAGCGTCTGCGGGACCGTCCAGCCGGCACAGCATCCACCGCACAGCATCAGGCGATCCTGGTCGTTCAGGAGGAGCAGGAGAACGCGGCGGTCGGCGACCGGTAGGGCGTGAGAGGTTGCCATGCAGTCAGGCTGCCGCCTAGCTACTTAAGTAGCAATCGGGATGCCGCCCCATGGGTGACAGGTTCACTCGGGCGGTGCCAGATGCGGGCCGTGCGCCGTGGTCCGCCTGCCCCCGTCGGCGTGCATAGGTTGCACCGAATCCGGGTGTTGCGCTGCATCCTGCACACGCGCCATGACCTGCGAAAACACTGCAAAGGCGTTTGGGACTCGGGGCTGCCGCGTTTTGGGGCGTCGCAATCCACCAGGTCTGACCTGCGGCGACTGTATTTCCCACACATCCCACGAAGGCGAAGGCTGGGGTGTGACCCGGCACCAGGGTAGCCGATCCGGGAGGGGCGGTGGGGTGGGGT
>NZ_LATD01000227.1 GCF_000981895.1 Streptomyces odonnellii
TGTGATTACCTGGTTGATGTTGAGTCAAGTTGGCTTGACGTCGTCCGCGTGGTGGGGCCGGGAGTTGGCGGTGTGCCTTCCGGCGGGGTGTTCTAAGGGACAGGTTCATGGGGGCGTGGGGGCATGGGGGCGCGTTGACCGCGTTTCCTTCTCGGGCCGCCACCTGCTGTTTTCGGCGAGAAACTGACAATGGGGTGGGGCTGCGTGACGCGGCGTCGGATATGGGTGACCGCGGCTACAGCCGTGGCGGGTCTGGCCGGGGTGCTTGTCCTGCAAGGGGTGACCGGCACTGATGAGGGTCCGGTGGTTGCCGGCGGCAAGCCCGACCCGGTGAAAGTGAAGGCGGAGACCGCTGAGTTGACGTCGGAGGACGGCGGGCGCAGCGCGTCGCTCGTACGGCGGGACACCGGTCCGTTCAGCATGCTGGGGGTGACGTGGACCGATCCCGGTGCGCATATCGCGGGGACCGTCGAGGCCCGTACCCGCGCCAGCGGCTCAGGCCAGTGGTCGCCGTGGCTGCGGCTCGACGGTGACAGCGGTCAGGGGGAGTCGGGTGCCGCGCGTGGCGGTACGGAGCCGGCCTGGGTCGGTCCGTCCGACGCCGTCGAGGTGCGGGTGCGTTCCGGCAAGGGGGCTTCTGCGGCATTGCCCGCCGGTCTGCGCCTGGACATGGTCGATCCCGGAACCGGCAAGGTCACCGGCATGGAGCCCGCCGCGTTCTCGGTCGAGGAGAGCGAACCGCCCACGCCCACCGGCACGGCGGCCGAGCCAAGCGACCCCGCGTCACCCCCGTCACTCGCGTCTTCCCCGGAGGAGACGGTGAGCGGGTCACCGACGCCGCCGCCCCCGGTCAGCGCGTCACCGACCGCGTCTCCGACGAACAGCGGTACGCCATCGCCCTCGGTCTCGGTCTCGGCGCCGGTCAGTCCCACGGCGACCGTGACGGCTCCGCCCGCGCCGCCCTCGACCGCGCCGAAGCCGCCGATCGTCGACCGGGCGGGCTGGGGAGCGGACGAGTCGATCAGCCCCGAGGAGCCCGAATATCTGCCCGGCGGCAAGATCAAGGCGGTCGTCGTGCATCACACCGCCGAGTCGAACACGTACACCTGCGCGCAGGGCCCTGCCGTTGTGCGTGGTATCTACGCGTATCACGTCCAGCAACTGGGCTGGAAGGACGTCGGCTACAACTTCCTCGTCGACAAGTGCGGCACGGTCTACGAGGGCCGCAAGGGCGGACTCGACCGTCCCGTGCTGGGTGCGCACGCCTACGGTTTCAACACCGAGACGACCGGTATTTCCGTCCTTGGTACGTACACCGACACCGCTCCGCCCCAGGCCGCGATGGTCTCGGTGGCGCGTGTCGCGGCGTGGAAGCTCGGACAGTACGGTGTCGACCCCACCGGCACCACCACCCTCACGGCCGGTGACAGCGGTCGCAGTTACACGGGCAAGACCTGGGCCAAGGGTGCCCAGCTCTCGTTCCCCACGATCCACGGGCACCGGGACGGCTACAACACGCAGTGCCCGGGCGACGCCTTCTACAACCAGCTCGCCACGATCCGCTCCTGGGCCGGCGGCCCCGTCGCGGGGCTGACACTGAAGTCCGTGACCGGCGCGGGGGTCTCCGGGACGACCCACTACACGAAGTCCGCCGTCACCGTGAGCTGGTCGGCCACGACGCCCGCCGCCCTGGTCAAGCAGTACGAGCTTCTCGTGGACGGCAAGGTCGCCGCCACCGCCGCGGGCAGCGCCACCTCCGCCAAGGCGAACCTCGCGATCGGGAGCCACAAGGTCGCCGTGAGGGCGGTCCACCAGTCGGGCAGGACCAGCACGACGACGACGGCGACGGTCGTGGCGGAGACCACCGCCCCCACCTTCGGCACGAAGCCGTCTCTCGCCCTGAAGGCCGGCACCGTCAACACCGCCGCGGTCCCCGTCACACTGAGCTGGAAGGCGACCGACACCGCCGCGCTGAAGGAGGTACGGCTGACCGCGCCGGTGGCCAGGACGTACGGCCCGACCACCTACAGCGCCGCGCACACCGCCAAGTCGGGTGCGGCGAGCGCCTGGAGCATGACGGCGTACGACCAGGCCGGCAACTCGGCCACCGCGTCCGTGTCCGCGACGCCGGTCATCCTCCAGGAGACGTCGGCGGTCCGGAGCGGGACCTGGACGACGAAGTCCTCCAGCAGCTACCTCGGCGGCAAGTCCTACTCCAGCTCCACCAAGAACGCCAGCCTGACCTGGACCTTCACCGGGAAGTCCGCGGCCTGGGTCGTCTCCCGCGCCGCCACGTCCGGACAGGCGTACGTGTACGTGGACGGAGTCAAGACCGCCACGGTCGACCTGAAGTCCGCCACCACCAAGTACCGCGACGCGATCTGGACCAAGACCTGGACCGCGAGCGCCAGGCACACCGTCAAGATCGTCGTAGTCGGCACCACGGGCCGCCCGGCCATCACCACAGACGGCCTCGTCTACCTCAAGTAACCTGCGGATACGCGCAGAAGGGCCCCGGACACGGCATGTCCGGGGCCCTCCCGCTGTTGCGTCCACGTCTGTGACGGCATTGACGGACTGAAGTGTTCGGGGGCTTGGGGGATCAAAGGGCGAATAGGGC
>NZ_LATD01000228.1 GCF_000981895.1 Streptomyces odonnellii
CTGGTCGGAGTGAGGGGATGCAGGGTTGGGGTGGGTGGGCGAACCGCAGACCATACAGGGTTCGCCTTCGGTGAGCTGTAGGGCGAGTTCGGCGGCCATGCCGTCGGTGCGGCTGCGTCGGATGTCGATATGTTCCTGGGCGGCTTTCCTCGTCGCGGTCTGTGCGTTGAGGAGGGCTTCTTCGGCCTTGGTGATTTGCTGGACGTAGGTGTCACGGCGTTTCGCTGCGTCCAAGCGGCCCGCTGACAGTGCCAGAGCGGTGGTGTGTCCGCGAACGGCTTCCTCTGTGGTGCGGGCAGCTTCAAGGCGGACGAGGAGGTCTGCACGGCGCTGCGGTGCATCGTTGAGCCAGGCTTCAGCGTCGCGCAGGTCTTGGGCCAGTTCCTGGCGTTCGTCATCCAGTTTCTGCAGATCCGTCTGGTACTGCTGCAGGGTGGCTTCGTCGGGCAGCAGCGCATGCAGGGCCCCGATGTCCGCACGCATCTGCTGTCCGGCGTCGGTGAGCTCGGCGGGAGCGAGGGTGGCGTGCTCATCGTTCAGGTGGGTGCGGGCGTCGCGCTCGTTGTCCTGCGCATGGATGTGCTGGGCTGCGGCGGCAGTCGCGGCGTTCAGGAACGGGGCGACCTTCTGTCCGTGGAGGGCGCGTTGCCGTCGCTGATTGAGATCGGCCTGCCGCTCTGCCTGTTCCTCCAGCGTCTCGAGCTGACGGTGCGCTGCGCGGTGCGCCTCCTGATTGGCCGCAAGGTCGCGTACGGTGCGCTCCTTGTCGCGGAAGGCTGCCAGTTCAGTCTCTGCAAGGCCAGCGGCGGTGGCTGCGTCCTGTTCGTGGGTGGTTGCCTTGCTGTGCAGTGCGGTTGCCCAAGTGAGGGCGGGGCCGGTGAGGGTGGCGGGGTCGGAGGCCAGAGGTGCGCTCTGTTCGGGCTCAAGGTCCGCCCTGGCTTCCTGCTGGATGCGTTCGGCCAGGCGCAGGACATCCGCACGTGCTTCGTCGCGTTGTTTGGCGAGTGTGTTCTTTCGTCCTGCCAGCCAGTCCTCGATGGATCCGAAGCGGTGGGTGTGGAAGAGCTTGCCGAGCAGGTCTTTGCGGTCGGAAGCATCTGCGCGCAGGAATGTGGTGAACTCGTTCTGTGGCAGGAGGACGACCTGGCAGAACTGCTGCCGGCTCATGCCCAGTAGCTCCTTGATCTCGTCTGCGGCTTCCCGGTGGGACTTGCTCAGCGCTTCCCAGCGGCCGTGGCCGAAAGGGTCCAGGGCCCATTCGCTGAGGTAGGTTTCAGCCTTTTGCGGGGTGGTGCCCTTCCCTCGGACTTTCGGCTTCATCTGGGCGGGGATGCGCCGGATCCGTAGGCGCTTCCCGGCGAGGGTGACCTCAAGTGTCACCTCGGTCAGGAGGTCGGCAGCGGCGTGGTCGCTGCGCAGCTGGAGATTGCGATCGGTGGGTGGTTCGCCGTAGAGGGCTACGCAGATCGCGGCGAACAGGGTGCTCTTGCCGGCGCCGGTGTCGCCGTGCAGGAGGAAGAGGCCGTCGCGGGAGAGGGTGTCGAAGTCGACAGTGTGGGTGGCGGCGAAGGGGCCGAATGCCTGCAGGTGCAGGATGTGCAGGCGCATGTCAGACGGATTCCTTCTCCTTGGCGCTGACGCGGGAGTTGTCGATTGCTTCCTGGAGGAGGAGGCGTTCTTCGTCAGTGGGCTGGGTGCCCCGCACGGTGGTGATGAAGTCGTGGGTAATGTCAAGGTCGCTGCGGCCTCGCAGCCGCTCGCTGTAGGTGGGGCTGGTGGTGGTCTGGGCAGGGATGGCAGTGGGAATGTGCTCGATGTGCAGGGTGTGGGGGAAGCGCTGTTTGAGGCGGGCCATGGGTTCGTAGGGGCGGGCGGTGTCGGTGAGGGTGATGTGCAGCCAGGACTCGGTCAGGGATTCGTGGGCCGGGTCGGTCAGCAGGTCTTCCAGGCGGCCTGTCAGGCGGGCAAGCGGCAGTTGCAGGTCTGCGGGCAGTGTGGTGCGGGTGATGGCAGGTGCGGCGTCGGCGGGCAGGTTGATGAGGGTCAGGGATTTGCTGTGCCCGGTTTCGGAGAAGGAGTAGGCCAGCGGGGAGCCGCTGTAGTGGATGCGGTCGTTGACCTGCTGGGCGCCGTGGAGGTGGCCCAGTGCGACGTAGTCGATGCCGTCGAAGACACTCGCGGCGGCGTGGTCGACGCCGCCGACGCTGATGTCGCGCTCACTGGGGCAGCCGGTCGAGCCGGTGATGAAGGCGTGGGCCAGCACGACGGAGCGGGTGCTGGCGGGCCGGGTTGCCAGGTCGGCGCGGATCTGGTCCAGGGCCGAGGCGAGAACGGCTTGGTGGGAGGCGGCTTCGGCCTCAAAGTGTGGGCGGACCAGGGTGGGCTCGAGGTAGGGCACCCCGTAGACGGCGGCGGGGCCGGTTGGGGTGTTCAGCAGGATGGGGGTGGCGACGTCGGCCGGGTCGGTCATCAGGTGCACCCCGGCTCGGGCCAGGAGGCCGGAGCCGACGCCAAGGCGGTGTGCGGAATCATGATTCCCGCTGATCATGATGGTCGGTATGCCCAGGTCTGCGAGCCGGTGCAGAGCACGGCTGAACAGGCGTACCGCGTCCAGACTGGGAATGGCACGGTCGTAGATGTCCCCCGCGACCAGCAGGGCGTCCACCTGCTCGGTGCGGGCGGTGTCGCAGATGTGGTTGAGGACCTTGCGCTGGGCGTTGATCAGGTCTTCCCCGTGGAACCGGCGTCCCAGATGCCAGTCCGAAGTGTGTAAAAACCTCATGTGAAGTGACCGTAGCCAGGCTTCCTCTGATGTGGGTGGGTTTTCGGATAAACATCGCTGCTTGAGTGGAGATAGATGCAGATGGGAGGAAGGTTTCTGCGGGCTGGAGGGGGCCGGGAGATAGGGCTGACGGGCTACGTTACAAAGCGTGATTGTCAGTGCTGGCAGGGAAGATAGAGGGGTGGGAAGGAGGAGAGATGACCTCTCCGAAGTCTGCTCGTGCTGGCTGTTTTCCCGCGCCGGGCGGGTGCAGGTGGTGTGGGATCGGTGCTCGCTCCCATGCCCGTCAATGGGTGGAAGGGGTGGGCTGGCATGTCTGGGAAACACCGACCGATGAGCAGCGCAAGGAGCGTATGCGGGCGCGTCGTGCCCAGCGGCCGGCGCCGGGTCAGTGAGCCAGTTCTTGCAATTGGGCGAAGATTTCCCGCAGTTGCTGGGGTACGTCCTGGGGGGTGGTGAGGGTGGTGGCCAGCCCGTAGACCATGGCGGGTTTGCCTTTGGGGCTGTTCTCTCCCGCTTCGTTTTTGATCATGTCGAGGATGCGGGCGCTGAACTTCTTGCCGTCGCGGTGAGCGGTGAAGTCGCCGGCGCTCCATGTCAGCGGGGCGGGCCGGGGCCAGCGGGCGTTGGCGGCGGCGGCCCACTGCTCGTCACTGAAGAGTTCTTCGAGTTCGTTGTAGCCCTCGGCCTCTCCGACGTAGGACACCTGGGTGTCGAGGTCGAGGCCGAACCGCCTGAGGCGTTCGTCTTTGAACAGCTTGTTGGTGCGGCTGTCGGCATCCACCATCAGCATGACCGTGCGCTGGTGTTTGACGAGGTAGCGGGCCAGGTGCAGGGCACCTTCGTTGTTCTCGCATCCCCACAGGGCGATTCCTGCTGCCTGCAGGGACATGTTCTGGGAGAGACGGAACAGCAGGGGCAGGTTCTGCTGTTCGGTGTCCCCTTCGACGGCCAGGAAGCAGCGTTCGTGCAGAAGGACGGAGTTGCGCAGGCCCAGAGAGGCCGCGATCTGGCCGAGGTGGAAGTCGATGCCGTCATGCTGGTCGTCCTCGAGCCGCTCCACAACGGTGCGGCCGCTGGGGCCGAGGCTGAGGTGTACGACGTCGGCGATGTCTACGCCGTCGATGAAGTTCATCGAGTGGGTGGCGACCATGACGCTGACGTGCGGCAGCGCGCACTGCTTGCGGATGATCTCCATGACGGTGCGCTGGTGGCGGTAGTCGAGGTGGGTGTCGGGCTCGTCGTAGACAACGATGGTCTGCGTGCGCTCCTCGCTCTCCGGCTCCCCTGACGCGGCCAGTTCGGTGCTTTCCAGGAGATTGCTGGTCCACTCCCACACAGCCAGGGCGATGCGGCGGGTGCTGCCCTGCCCCGCACGTGTCAGGTCCACGGGTTCACCGTCGGCCCGGGAAACATGGAGTGGAGCGCCCTGGAATCCTCCCTTGAAGGAGACCACAGGCTTCACGTCGACTCTGACGTACTCGGCGCAGTGCTGACGGATGTGCTGGCAGAGGGAGTCGGCCTCCTTCTCCAACCGCTGGTTGATCTCTCCCTCGATCTCCCGGACGCGGCCCTGAAGGCTCTCGTCCTCCAGGTGTGTCTTGTAACTGCTGCTGAGAGCGGTACGCACGGCGTCGTCGGGGCTCTCGTCCTTTCCCCCGAACGACAGGAGCCGCGGCAGCCGTTCCTCAAGGCTCTTGGGGAGCATCTGCCACTCATCCACCTGGGGCACGCTCTTGGCGTATGCGGCCAGAGCAGCCCGCAGGTCATCCCTGAGAGTTCCCGTCGGAGACAGACCGTACTCAGCCACGAGTTCAGCCAGCGCAGGCTTGAGCAGCCGGTCCAGGTCACGCAGCCGGGAATCGGCGGGCTGACTGCCGAAGTACTCCCAGCAAGCGGCCTCCCCCAGGAGCGATCGCCGGCGGATGCGTACCCGTTCGGGGAAACCGCTGCGGGCCTGTTCCCCGGCATCCAGCCTGAACTCACCCTCCACCCACGTTTCCGCGCAGCGCTGCCCCTTGGCGTCCGCGCCCTGTACGTAGGTCCGGTCCTCATCTGTCAGGCGATGCGTGCCCAGGAGGAAGGCCAGCGCGGTGAGCACCGCGCTCTTGCCTCCGTCGTTGCGGCCGACCAGGACGGTGGGCCGGCTGACCGGGATGTCTTTGACGTGAGTCAGGGAGCGGAAGCCGCCCGCGGAATAGCTGTCGAGATGCACGGGAGGAGTTGCTCCGTATCTCCCCGTCCGGAGTGGACAGAGGTGTGGCGTGCGGTGTGTCCGCATGCTGGTGAGGCATCTGAGCCGGAAACGCAGGTCGCCATATTAAGTGTTGTTGAGCAACGGAGGTATGTTTTGCGTCAATTGAACGACCGGCCCCTGGCGGCCACGGCTGGAATCGGGGGCGGCTCCGCCGCTGCGAGAGAGCCTGAAGCGAGTGGCACGCGACCACCAGGTGCGCGGTGAGGTTCCGCGACGGCGGCAGTGACCTCCGTCTCCGGTAGGCCGCAGTTCGACGACCGGACCCAGCAGGCCGCGCACGCAGTCCCGCATCCGCCGACGCGCTCGACGCGCGAGAATCGGCCGCCGCCCCGCAGGAAAGATTCTTCAAGTGCGGTCGCCCGCAGCCTCGTTCCAGGTTCCTCGATCACGCCCGGCCCCAACCCAACACAGCCAGGGATCCTCGCCCCGCCAAAATCCGTTCCCTGCCGGCCGCACCTCGGGATAGCCGAAGGTTACGAAGATCCACCCGGGATCGGTCTCGGGCGAGCTCTAGGGAACCAGGATGCGCAGGCGTGGAACCCGCGCCATACGAGGCGGCACAGGCCGTTACACAGAGCGGCTGCATTATTCACTGGCGCCCGGGAGCCCCACAGTGACCACATTCGATCAATCGCGATCACCCGCAATCGAATCATTGCGATTTTCGCAACGCTCGATTATGGTGGGGTGATGACGGAATCGTTGCATGCGCGAGTGCGCCAGGTACTCGACAGCGTCGGCGACAGGCAGGCGGAGTTCGCGCGACGTATAGGAATGAGCGCTGACAAGCTCAGCAAATCCCTCAAGGGCACACGGCGTTTCACCTCCCTGGAGCTGGCACTCATTGCCGAGCAGGGACACACGACCGTCGACTGGCTGCTGAACGGCACCGAGCCCCGCAAGGCCACGGCGATGGCCGCGCGCACCCGCGCCCGCGGTGTAGCGGCACCGGATGACAGCAAGGCTGCGGCTCTCCGCTACGCGGAGAGCATCGACGCTCTGGCGGGCGTCGGATACCGTCTGGAGCTGCCGCAACTGCTCCCCCTGCCCGGCGGAAGCGACCTCCTCACACAAGGCTCCGATCTGGCCCAAGGCGCTGCCGCCATGATCGGCCGGAGCCCACGTGGTATCACCGCGCGGGGACTCGCCGAGCAGTGGGAGAAAGCCTTCGGTCTGGTCGTCGCAGCCACCGACCTGCCCGATGGCCTCGACGGGTTGTCATGGGACACAGGCGACTTCCGTCTCATGCTGGTCGGCCGTACGGACATGTGGACACGCCAACGCTTCACGCTTGCCCATGAGCTGGGCCACATCCTGGCCGGCGACGCCACCGACCACCCGCTCACCGAGCGCGTTGCCCCCAGCATCGACCAGAGCCAGACAGAGATCAGGGCCAACGCATTCGCCACCGAATTGCTCATGCCGCACACGGAACTGGAGCACAGCGCCAAAAACGCCGGGAGCCCGAGCAGGGAAGCACTGCTGTCCCTGTCCTGGGAGTACCAGGTCTCCCCCAGCGCGATGGCGACGCGTCTGCGCACCCTCGGCATCATCAGTGACGAACAGCGCCGCTCATGGTCAGCTGCCACCACCCGCACAGCGGCCGAGCACGCAGGAGACCCCGGCCGGCACATGCGATACGCCCAGCAGGCGGGCGACGGCTGGTACTCCGCAAGCCTGGCTAAACTGGCGATTTCCGCCTATGTCCGGGGGGACATCAGCATCCGGCTCGTCTCCACGGTGACCGGGCTGGACTCCGACCGTCTGCTGGACCTCTTCCGTCCGGGTCCTGAGGCCCAGTACAGCACTCTGCAGCCCGATGCCCCGGCAACCAGTCCAGCAGAACTGGCATTCTATCCGTGACCTCTTGGTGGTTTCCCGACAACACTGTGCTGTGCAACTTCGCCTCCGTCAACGCCCTCGATCTACTCAAAAGCATTCTCAACGGGCGGGGGCGATGGACCGAAGCCGTCGCCTACGAAGCGAGCAGATCAGCCCAGAGCACCTACGCCCGGCTCGCCGACGTGGCCTTCGACGGCTGGCTCGGGGATCCTCTGGAAATCCAGGATTCCGAGGCCGATCTGGTCGAACGCGTACGCCGGGCCGCGTTCGGAGGCTCCGCCAGCGCACCCCTGCAGCATCTGGGGGAGGCCCAGACACTGCACATCATCCAGCGCTGGGCGGACTTCAGGAGTTCCTTCCGGCTCAGCGACGACCGCGCAGCGTGCGATCACGCCCGGCGCCAGGGCATCACCACTCTGGAAACGCAGGACGTGGTAGCCCACGGATGCAGCGCGGGCGACATCACCCACACCGATGCCTACAAGCTCCTGCGGCAGATGCGGGACGCGGGCAGGCACGTCTCCATACCGGAGGATCCCTCCGGCCTGCTCCGCTAGCCCACCCTCCAGACTGAGACGCCCTGTCAAAATCGATCATTTTCTTTTTTTACCGATCGATCGCAGGGAAACAGGAGCTTCCCGCCCTAACCTGATCATCGGCACTTTCCTGGCCTCTTGCGGCCGAGAAAGAGCCAGAGGGGGCGGGAGTGGAGGAAGGCTACTTCGGAGACGAAAACGGCTCCGAAGACGAGTTAGACGAGCGGCGCGATCTCTTCCGGTATGTGACGGCCGACAATGCGGCCGAATACCTCGCCGTCATGGACCAGTTCACGCAGACGCTGCTGACCGACCTGTCTGCCGCGGAGATCAGCGAGGCCCTGGCGAAGCGCGGCATTGACCTGTCCCCGGAGGATGCGGAGAACCGGTGCAGCAGCCTGGTCCGCTGGAAGAACCTCATGCCGTCCGCACGCGATCCTCGTGTTCCCACAGTCGCCGCGCTGCGCTACACCCGGGCACGTTTCCAAGTCACCCGGCTCGGCGGCACGGTCCACCGGCAGGTCACCAAGGTCCTGCAGATGCGCGACGGCGCGCGGGAAGTGGCACGCGAACTGCTCGGCAGCATGGCCGCATTGCTGTCGAAGATCCTCCGCCAGGCACACCATCCCCGCACCATCGACGCCGAGGCTCTGGCGGCCGATGTCACCACCGTCTTCACCAACCAGGCGTACTTCGCCGACAGCATCCGCGACTTCTACGCCTATCTGTCGTCCGTGCTGGTCCGCTACGACCTGGCCGGTGAGGAGTACGCGTCGTTCAAGGGCCTGCTGCTGGAATACGTCCACCTCATCGACACCGACGTCTCCCGGCACTCACCCGCGGTCCTGAAATGCCTGGAAGACCTCCAGCCGGTCCTGGACCATGTCCTGAGCGCCCTGGACGGCCTGCCGGGCCTGGCTTCCGCGGACGGCGCCCCCGTCGAGCGGCTGCCCGGACGGCAGCACAACGACTGGGCGGAGCTGCAGGCCTGGTACAGCGGCGGCGACGGCGGCATGTCCGGGCCGGCGCAGCTGCGGGTGGCGGCCGAGTCTGCTCTGGGGCAGTTGCTCACCAACGCGCGGCGCATGCTCACTCCCGGCGGCACCGGAGGGGCCAGGCGCAGCGATCTGATGCACCTGGCCGGCCTGTTCGCGCAGGCCAGTGTCGAAGAGGCCCATCGCGGCTTCTCAGCCGCCTTCGGCGCCTATCCCGCGCGCCATGTGAGCTTCGGTCCCGACGAGGCCGATCCCCGTGACACCGCTTCGACCTCGTGGTGGGACGCCGGCCCAGTGGATGTCCCGGTCTCCTTGCGGGAGCGCGGCGACCGCACAGCACGCGGACGCACCGCGCGGGTGCCCGACCCCGGTATCGACATCGTCCGTCTGCTGGAAGAGGCCGCGCAGGAACTCGCGGCCCGGCTGATGGCCGGGGCCGAACTCGCCGCTGCCGGTCCGCTGGACGGAGCACACCTCACTCCTGCGGCCCGTGACCTGCTGCTGGAAATGGTGTCCATGGCGCTGGCCAAGGAACTCAGTCCGTCAGAAACGGTGCGCGTGGACGACGTCGATCTCAATGTCGCCGTGGACGTCGCGGAGTCGGACACCGACACCGTGATCAGATCGGACGACGGCGACACAACCTTCTTGTGTCTGGCTCTCAACGCCTTTGCCGCCGACGAGGCCCGCCCCGTTGATGCACCGGGCGAAAGCGCGGCAGATGAAGACGCGGGCGAGGGCGGGCAGCCGCTCCCGCCCGCAGGAGGCATCCAGTGAGCGCGATCACCATGCCGGCCGGCTCCACCGCGCAGCACGAGGCGGCGGAGCGGCGCCTGGCAGCCCGCACGCTGCTGGCCTGCCCGGTGCTGACGTCGCACCGGCAGCCGGACGAGCTGGCTGTGGTCCGCAGGCATTCCGCCGCATTGCGGTCCACCTTCGCCAAGCTCCTGAGCTATCACCTCATCGTCGAGACCTCCTTTGCCCGGCTGGTGAAGACGCCCCCGAGCCCGGACAGTCCGCTTCGGCCCGTCCAGCGGGGAGACAGCCCGCCCTTCACTCCGCAGACCTACGCGCTGTTCTCGCTGGCGTGTGCCGCATTGCTCACGCCCGGCACCGGGGAGTGGCTGCTGATCTCCTCGCTGGTCGAACAGGTACGGGCCGACGCCGCCTCAGCCGGGGTCGAACTGCGCGACACCCCCTCGGAAAACCGCCGCCTGGTCCAGGCCGTCGGACTTCTCATCGACTGGGGTGTGCTGACCGAGACCGACGGATCGCTGTCCGCGTGGAGTGAACGGCGCGAGGAGGGCGTGCTGCAGATCCACCGCCCCCTGCTGCCGCATGTGCTCCCCCGCCCGTTGCGCAATGTGGCCTCTCTGACTGACTTGGCGGCTCATCTGCCGAGCGGGGCATCCGAGCCCCGGCGCAGTCTGCGGCGCCGGCTGGTAGAGAATCCGCTGGTGAAGCGGGAAGAGCTGCCGGAGGACGAACGTGATGTCCTCTCCCGGGAACGCTCGGAGCTGACGCGTCTTCTGGAAGAGCACTTCGGGCTGACGCTTGAGGTCAGGGCGGAGGGAGCTCTGGCCTATGACACCGAAGGGACCCTCAGTGATGTGGCCTATCCGGGCCCGGGCACCGTGCGCCAGGCAGCGCTGCTGCTGACCGATGCACTGACCGATCTGGCACGGCCGACGGCGGGTCACCACGTCACCGGGAGCACGGCAGATGTCCCGGGCCTCCTGACACCGTGGGACACGGTCCGCAGTGAACTGGACGGCCTCGCCTCGCGCTACGCCAGAGCCTGGGCCGGTGCCTATATCGCCGATCCGGCCCGTCTGCAGAAGGAGGTCGTGGCTCTGCTGGAATCCATGTCGCTGGCCCGCAGCCTGCCCGAAGGTCTGGTGCTGCACCCGGCAGCGGCCCGCTACCGGCCCCAACCGCACGCTCAGCCGACCCGCGCAGCACGGCGGCTGGCCAATACAGCGCCCGATGGCGCCGACGCACCGCCTTCCGACACGCTGTTCACCGAGTCCTTCCTCAGGAAGACGCTATGAGTGCCCTCGCCTTTCCCGGACCGCGCAAATCCGACAGCCCCGCGGGCGGGCGAGCACACACCAGTGCAGCCCATCCGTACCGGTGGCGGCTGAACCGAGCAGGAATCGTCAACGTCTGGTTCTACTTCGACCAGCGCTTCACTCTCTCCGGCGGCCGCCTGGTGCTGCGGGGCTCGAACGGGTCCGGCAAGTCCCGGGCCCTGGAGATGCTGTTGCCATTCGTCCTGGACGCCGACCGGCGCCGCATGGATGCCACCGGGTCCGGCAAGGTCCGGCTGGAGGACCTGATGCGGGCGGGCGGCGACGGCCAGACCAACCGGCTCGGATATGTGTGGCTGGAGCTCACCCGCGACGTGGAGGACACCGGCAGTGAACAGCGCACGGAGTTTCTGACCACAGGTGCCCTGATCCGCTTCTCACACAGCACTGCGGAAGCGAAGGCCTGGTACTTCCTCACCCCCCTGCGGGTCGATGAGGACCTGGTCCTTCTCGACACCAGCCGGGTCCCGTTGTCAAAGGAAGGTCTGACCGCCGTCATCGGAGCGGACCGTCTGACCTCATCTCCCGACGTCCACCGGGACCGGGTACGCACGGCTGTCTTCGGGCTCCACGGCGGCCAGGGACGCGAGCGGTACACGGGACTGCTGCAGCTGCTGCACACACTGCGCTCGCCCGACGTGGGCAATCGCATCGACGAAGGCCGCCTGCCCCAGATCCTTTCCGACGCCCTGCCCCCTCTGTCCGACAAGGCCATCGCTACAGCAGGTGAAGAACTCGACGGGCTGGAAGAGACCCGGGCCGCGCTGGCCCGGCTGGAAACCGCCTACGGTCACGTCGCGGACTTCCTCCGGGTCTACACCCGCTACGCCACGGGCGTCTGTATTACTGCCAGTGACCGCACCCAGGCTGCGGCCGTTCTCGCCCGGGACACCGACGCGACGGCCGCACAACGGGAGAAGACATACCTCCAGCTCGTCCGCGACCACGCCGACGCGGTAGCCAAAAGCAGTGAACTGGACGGCTACCGCGATGAACTGGAAGCAACTGTCGCCGGAATCCGGCAGTCGAGCGAGTACAAGGCTGCCCGGGAACTCAGCGAACGCCTCAGCACCCTGCAGGCTCTGGAAGCGGCCGCCCGCAACGCCATGGCCACCGCCAAGGGGGCCCGCGAGGAAGAACAGCGTAGCGCCGATGCGTGCAACGAAGCGGCCCAGGATGCCAAGAGCGCGGCGGACGAGGCGGCCGAGATCGCCCAGCAGGCCGGTGAACTGCTGGTCCGCGCAGGTCTCAATACCCCGCTGCCCCTTGCCCCCGGCGTTGAAGTGCGGCCGCCGGACCCCGTGGTAGAGCCGGTGCGCACCACAGCGGATGCCGACCCGGAGCCCGTCAGCCGCCCGGCGGCACTGTGCCTCGTCCCCGCCCCGGAGCACATCACTGAGACAACCGACGAACTGCGCGCGGCGATGGCCGCCCTGCGCTCCGCTGCGGCCACCCGGGCCCAGCAGGCAGCCGCGCGCGCCGGCGAGGCCAATGAGCTGGCGTCCTCCCTCGAGAAAGTACGGCGCGCACAGGACCGGGCCGAAGACGCCGCCGCAGACGCTGTCACGGCCGAAGGCAAAGCCGAACAGGCAGAAACCAGCCGCGATGAAGCGGCAGCGAATCTGGCCGTGGACTGGCGGACCTGGACTTCATCCGCGCGCTCACAGCGCCTGCTGGGCGGCGTCGACTGGTACAGCACGGCCGTCGCCACCCTCCTGGACGACATCGAAGCCCTGGCCGGTGACGTGCCGGCCGGCCCGGAAGCCGACCGTGAACTGGCCCGTCTGGACGCTCTCGCCCACCAGGTGGCCGCGCCTGCCCGAGCCCTGCACGCACAGCAGACGGCCGCACTGGCCGCACAGGCACAGCAGGAACAGGCCCGACGCAAGCAACTGCTGGCCGAAGCCGGCGAACTGCGCGCGGAGCGGGATGTACCGCCCGCGGTGCCCGACTGGCTGGACAGCCCGCCCCCCGGTGCACCGGCACTGTGGCAGCTGCTGGAATTCCGTCCCGAGGTCGACGCACCCATACGGGCCGGCGTGGAAGGCGCCCTGCTGGCCTCGGGGCTGCTGTACGGCGTCCTCACGCAGGACGGCGACGTGGTCGTCGGCAACGGCCAGCTGCTGCTGGGAACCGGCGGTCCCCCGGCACTGCGCTCGCTGCGCACGCTGCTGGTCCCGGCCAGGAGCGACAGCAGGGAGGTGGCGCGCGTCAACGCCGTCCTGGATCAGGTCGCTCTGAGTCCGGGGCACCCCACCTGGGTGTCGTCCGACGGTTCGTGGGGCAACGGTCCTCTGAGCGGACGTCACCTGCCCGCAACCGCCCGCTATGTCGGCGCCACCGCGCGGGCGGCCGCCCGTGCGGCCCGTCTCGCCGAGATCGACGTACTGCTTGAGCAGTTGCAGCAGGCGGCACAGGCGCGCAGCGAGCAGCAGGATGCCCTGGAGGCCGGGCTGCGGGACCTGGAGAGCCACCTGATGGAGGCTCCGCGCTCCGTACAGCTCGCGACGCTGCGCCTGCAGGCCGCCTCAGCCCGCACAGATGCCGTCGCCGGCCGCAGGCAAGCAGGCGTGCTCGCGGAGGAGGCGGAGCGGATGCAGCGGGCCTGGACGGCCCGCCAGCGCAGCCACCGCGAGGTCTGTGCGGCCCTGGGAATGCCCGACGACGCAGACGGTCTGCGGACCATGCAGGCCTGTGCGGAGCAGTCACAGACCATGTGCCGGAATGTGGACCGCGCCGGTGAAGCGGTCAAGAAGCATCTCGCCCGCCAGCAGCTTCTGCTGGCGGGCTTGCACGCGGTCCGCGGCCGCCGCAGTGAGGCAGAGGAGCATGCCGGGTCGGCAGCCCTGAACTGGTCGCGGGAGGCCTCGGCTCTGGCCGCGTTGCGGGAGAGCCTCGGATCCAGCCCTCAGGAGGTGCACGACCGTCTCGACGCAGCCGAGCGGGAGCTGAAGCGGACCAAAGAGACCCTGCAGCGCACCAGCAGCCAGGTACTCGACCTGACCGGTCAGGTGGCCGCAGCCAAGGAGAAGGCTCAGGGCGCCCGGGAGAAAGCATACGAGGCACAGGGAGCTCTCGTCCGGCAAGCCAAGGCGCTGCACGGGCGCTTGAGTCATCCGGCTCTGGCCGTGGCCCTGGTGCCGGGCGCGGTTGCTCCTGCAGTACTGCTGTCGGCGCGCGCCAGTGCGGACGACGTCCTGGCGGTGATGGGCGAAGTCCGGGCAGCGGTGCAGCGGCCGGACAGCACCGCCGATGCCACAGCACTGGTACGCGCCCAGTCGGTGCTGGAACGCAACACCGCGGGCGCCTACGATGTGACCGTCACGATCGAGGACGAACTCCATGTCGTGGAACTGACTGATGCCAGCGGACGGCGCCACATCGCCGATGCCGCCGCCGAACTGCGTGAACGACGTGACCGCGGACGCGGCGCACTGACCCAGCGTGAGCGCACTGCCTTTCACAACTTCGTCCTGGGCGGGATGGCCGAAGAACTCCGCAACCGCATCCTCGAGGCTGAAAGTCTGATCAAGGCGATGAACACCTCGCTTCAGCCCATCACCACCAGCCACGGCATCGGCGTCAAGGTCCGCTGGCGCCTGGCCGATTCGGCCAACGAGCACATCACGCGGATCAAAGAGCTGATGAAACGCGACGTCCATGTGCTGCGGGAAACGGAATCCGAAGAACTCATCAGCCGGCTCAAGGCGCTCGTGGACACCGCATACAGTGCTGACCCCCAGGCCGGATACGCCACCCACCTGCACACGGCTCTCGACTACCGGGCCTGGCATGTCGTGGACGCCTTCATCACCGGTCCCGAACCGGGCCAGGAACGCAAGATCAGCCGCCGGGCCAAGCTCTCACAGGGCGAGACCCGCTTCGTGTCCTACGTGACCCTGTTCGCCGCCGCCGACGCCTACCTCAGCAGCCTGCCCGACACCGGCCGGGCCCTGCGGCTGATCCTCCTGGATGACGCCTTCGCCAAAGTCGACCACCGGACCATCGGTGAACTGATGGCGCTTCTGGTCCGTCTGGACCTCGATTTCGTCATGACTGGCCACGCCCTGTGGGGATTCTTCCCTGAGGTTCCCGCCCTGGACACCTACGAAGTACGCCGAGCCGAAGGCACCGCGGCCGTGACCACCCACGTCCACTGGGACGGCCGCACCCGCCACCTGCGCGCCGCATCATGACCCCCCGTTCCCTCCCCCAGC
>NZ_LATD01000229.1 GCF_000981895.1 Streptomyces odonnellii
GAGCGGAACGCGGACGGGGGCGCGGGCGGCGGGACGTACGGGGAGGGCCGAGAAGGCTTACGGCGAGGGCGGTCAGGACCTGTGGGCCGGGACGGAGCGGGTCCTGGCGCCGTCCAGCTCCTCCAGCCAGGCAGCCGCGTTCGCGGTGCGCAGCAGCGAGGTGCCGACCAGCAGTCCGCCGAAGCCCGCGTCGAGCAGCCGCGCCGCGTCGGCCGGGCTGTCGATGGCGCTGGCGCTGACCGGGCACGGCGTACCGGCCGCCCGGAGCGCGGGCAGCAGGGCGAGGCTGCGGTCGAGATTGCCCCGGTCGGTCTCCTTGGCCTTGATGTCCTTGTTGTTGACGGCGATCACGCATGCCTCGGTGTGCGGCAGACCGTCGAGCTCGGCCTCCTCGGTCACCTCGATGAACGGGGTGAGTCCGGCCGCGAGGGCGGCGGTGATCAGGGTGCGCATACTGGACCTGGGCAGCAGCGCGGCCGTGAGCAGTACGGCCGAGGCGCCCAGTTCCACCGCGGTCTTGAGCTGGTCCCTGCGGGTGATGAAGTCCTTCTGGAGCAGCGGCAGATCGGTGAGCGCGGCGACATCGCGCAGCAGCGCGGGGGTGCCGCCGAACCACCGTCCCGTCACCACCGAGATGCACGGGGCGCCCGCCGCCTCGTACGACTCGACGATCGCCGCCGGGGTGCGCCCGCCGAGCAGGTCGTAGCCATGGGCGTCGCGCCGTTTGACCTCCATGACCAGGGGGCGTTCGGCGGCCAGCAGGGCTTCCAGGAAGCGGGCGGTCATAAGGACTCCTCAAGGGACGGGGCGGTCCGCCAGGCGCGGGCCAGGGCGGTGACGGCGGGCACCGAGAAGCGTCCGCCGCCGTCACGGGCGGCGGTGTCGACATCGATGCCGCGGAACCCCGGGTGGGCGGCGACGCCGCCGTAGTCGGCACGGCTCTCCGGGGAGATGCCGCCCGCGAGCAGGAACGGCCGGCTCAGCCTGGGCAGCAGCGCCAGTACGTCCGGCTCCGCCAGCCGCTGTCCCGTACTGCCGATCCGGCCGTCCTCGGTGGCGGCGTCTAGCAGGAACAGATCGGTGCCCGCCCGTTCGTACGCCCCGATCAGCGGGCGTTCGAGGCAGCTTCCGCCGCGCAGGTGCAGGACCTTGACCAGGACCGCGTCGGGCAGGGCGGCGCGCAGTGCCGCGACGACGGGCGGCGGCTGGTACGCGTGCAGTTGCAGCCAGCGCAGACCGGTGCGGCGGGCCAGGCCGGCGAGGGCTTCGGGGTCGCTGAGGAAGGTGACGAGGACCGGTTCGAGCCGGCCGGTGGCATGGGCCGCCGCGACGAGTTCGGTGAGGCGTTCCTCGGACAGCTCGGCGTGGCCGCCCGGTACGCCGTACCACACGCCCACGCAGTCCGCTCCGGCGGCCGCGAGCGTGGTGATGTCGTCGGGCGAGGTGGCTCCGCAGACCTTCAGAACCCGGCGGGTCTCGGGTGCGGCCGAGTGTCCCGCCGGGAGCCTGGAGCCGGGCTCCGGACTCATTTGCCCAGGCCCAGCATCGAGGCGATGCGGTTGTACTGGATTTCCGTGGTGCCGGAGTAGATCGTGCCGGCCACGGCGTTGCGCACGTCCTTCTCCAGACCGTACTCGGTCATGTAGCCGTGACCGCCGAAGATCTGCACGGCGATCAGGCTGGTCTCCACGTTGGCCTCGCTCGTCACCAGCTTGGCGATGGCCAGATCCACGGTGACGTTCTCGCCGGCCGCGAGCCGTTCACCCGTGTCGTACAGCCACTTCCTTGCCGTCTCCAGCCTGATCTTCGTGTCGACGATCTTGTTGGCGACGGACTGGTACGAGCCGATCGGCTTGCCGAAGGAACGGCGGGTCTTCGCGTAGTCGAGGCAGCGGTCGAGCCGGTGCTGCATCTCCCCGACATTGACGATGAAGGAGAACAGGATCTCCCGCTTCATCACGTAGTCGAGCACGATGAACCCTCCGCCGACCCGGCCGAGCACCTGGGTCCTGGGGATACGGCACTCGTCGAAGAACAGCTCGCTGAGCGGCGAGGTCCGCAGTCCCATCTTCTTGGTGGGTTTGCCGATCGTGAGCCCCGGGGTGTCCCGGTCCACGAGGAACGCGGTGACCCCGAGCGGACCGCCGTCCGGATGCGTACGCGCGTAGACGACGAACACATCGGCGACGGGGCCGTTGCTGACGAAGATCTTCGAGCCGTCCAGGACGAACTGGTCGCCGTCCCGCACCGCCCGGGTGGTCATCGCCATGGCGTCCGAGCCGCCCTCGGCCTCGGTGATGGCATGAGCGCCGATCATCTCGCCCGAGCAGATCCGGGTGAGATACCGCTCCTTCTGGCCGTCCGTACCGAACTTCTCCACCGGTACGCCGGTACTGGCCATGGTGGTGGTGACCGAGAAGCTCAGCCCGGAGTCACGGCAGTGCTCGCCCAGCCCTTCGAGCAGATACATGGTGGTGAGCAGGGACTGGCCGAGGCCGCCCCAGCGCTCGTCGAAGGGCAGTTGGAGGATGCCGGTCTCCCGGATCAGTTGCCACTTGTCCCAGGAGAACGTCGCCTGTTCGTCCTGTTCTATGTGGCCGGCGCTGAGCGCCTCACCCCACCGGGCCAGACCTTCTCGCAGTTCGGCCTGGTCGGCGTTCCAGCGGATCACGGCGAGCCTTTCCGTTACGGATGATCAGAGGCGGGCGGTCGAGCGGACTGCGGACGGATCAGGGGCGGTCAGTAGGCGGAGGAGACGTGCTCGTCGAGCTGGTGCACCTCGTCGCCGCGGAGCGCCGGGGAGAACACGCAGATCAGACGCAGGTCCTCGTGCGGGCTGGCGACGAGGTAGTGGGCGTCGTGCTCGTCGAGCGAGTAGAGAACGCCGGGCGTGATCGGGTGCGAGGTGCCGTCCAGCTCGATCACCTCGCCCGAGCCCTCGATGCAGTAGCAGGATTCGATGTGATTGCGGTACTCCAGACGGGACTTGGTGCCCGCGCGCACGATAGTGTCGGTGATGCTGTAGTCGAGGCCGTCGGCGGCCACGATGAAGCGACGGCTCAGGCCATTGCCCCACTCGACCGTCTTCACGTTCTCCAGTTCGCGGATGAACATGATCAACTCCCTGTTCTCTCGGGTGTGATGGAACGGTTGGGCGATACGGACCTGACAAAGGTGCGGAAGCCGTCGATGACGTCGCCCCCGTGGTCGAGCGACTGCTCGATCCGGGCGACTCCTGCGGAGCCGATGATTACGGCATCGGCTCCGCAGGCTCCGACGGTCTCCACGTCCTGCCTGGTCCTGACCCCGAAGCCGATGGCTATCGGGGACGTCGTGTGCGCCCGGAGCGCGGTGACCGTATCCGCCAGGGCGGCGTGGCCGGCGGCCGGAGCGGTGCCGCTGCGTCCGTAGTGGGCGACGAGATAGAGATACGCGGTGGCCTCGGCGGCGGCCTCGGCCATGGTCCCGGGGCTGCTCTGCTGGTAGCAGGTGGTGACGACGGGCACTCCCGCGGCGCGGGCGGCCGTGTGATGGGCGGTGCGCAGCCGGGGCGGCAGCGCGTGGACGAGCAGCCCGTCGGCGCCCGAGTCCGCGATGGCGCGGAGGGTCTTCCCGGGCTCGCGGTGCTTGAGGGAGTGGCTCCAGTCGGCGAGCAGCGCGATCCGCAGCCGCCGCAGCCCGGGCCGTACCTCGGCGATGAACGCGAGCACCTCGTCGAGCCCGACACCGAGGGCGAGCGCGCGGGCGGCCGAGCGGCGGATCACGGGACCGTCGGTGACCGAGTCCGGGAAGGGGACGGCCAGTTCGAGGCAGTCGACGCCCTCCTCGTCCAGCATCAGGACCAGCTCGGCCAGGACATCGAGGGGCGGGTCCCCGGCGTTGAGGAACAGGGCGAGCCCGGGTCCTTCGCCGGGGGCGGTCCTGGGGAAGAAGTCAGCCATGGCTCGCCGTCCCGGTCCCGGTCCTGGCGGTGCGGGGCGCCGCCGCCCGTATCCGCTCCGCGAGATCGCGGGCGGCTCCGCTCCGTACCGCTTCCTCCGTGACGGCGAGGGCCTTGGTCCAGTCGGCGGTGTGGCCGCTCGCGACGGACAGGGCCGCGGCGTTGAGGCAGACCGTACGGGTGGCCACGTCGCCGGCGGTGCCGTCGAGCACGGACAGGAAGTGGGCGGGCGCCGAGGCGGGGTCGGTGACGGGCTGGAGATCCTCGAAACCGCCGTCGCCCCGGACCAGTTGGCCCGCGGGGAAGCGCAGTTCGCGGCCGTCGTTGGTGTGGATGGTGTTGTCGGCGAAGCCGAGCAGCTCATCGGCACCACGGTCGTTGGTGGTCAGCCACAGGGTGCGGCCGGTCACGGTGGTGGCGAGGGCGCGCAGTTCGGCCAGCGGGGCGATCGCCGAGACCCCGGTGACCTGCGCCGTGACGGGCAGGTCCGCGAGGAACGGCCCGAGGGCGTTCAGGAAACGGCCGAACGGTTTCATGCTGGTCGGCGCGATGGTCCTGGCCAGCCGGGTGAGCTGGACGGGGTAGACGAACGGCCCGGCGAAGGCGATGCCGTACCGGTCGAGCGTCTCGGCGGTCTGGTCGTACGAGGAGGTCAGCCGGACACCGAGCCGCTCCAGCAGGTCGACGGAGCCGAGCGAGCTGGTGTACGCGCGCGAGCCGGTCTTGACGACCCGCACCCCGGCCGCGGCGGCGACGAACGCCGACGCGGTGGAGATGTTGAAGGTCCTGGGTCCGCCGCCGGTGCCCACCACATTGACCGTGCCCGCCCAGCGGCCCGCCTCTTCGGCGGGCCGCCGTTCGGCGAGCGAGTCCAGCAGCGCGCGCAGCGTCTCGTGGCCGGGCAGCCCGGTGGTCAGGGAGGCCAGCAGGGCGAGGGCCTGCGCTCTGTCGAGTTCGCCGTCGCCGAGCTGGTCCCAGAACGACCGCCAGGTCTCGCGCCCGACCGGGGCGCGCCGCTCCAGCAGGCCGATGAGTGCCTCATGCACCGTTAACTACCTGCCACCTCTGGACGGCGCGCACCGGCGATGAACGCGTCGATCGCCGCGACACTGCGGAAATTGTTGGGGTCGAGGTCGGCGTCGCCGATCGCCACCTCGAAGCGGTCCTCGACCCAGGCGATCAGCTTCAGCACACCGAGGCTGTCGATGACCCCGTCCGAGAGCAGATCGTGGTCGTCAGCCAGCTCCTGGGCGGTGACGTCCGGCAGGAACTCCTCGATGACGAACTGCTTGATGGTGCCGACGTGGCTCATGACGTCCTTCCTTTTGCTGTTGACAACTCGTGGAGACGGTCGAGCGACTTGCGGTCGACCTTTCCGGTGGCGGTCTTCGGCAGCGGCTCCGCGACGATGTGGAGCTTGGCCGGGACGGCCGCCCTGGGCAGGCTCCGCGCGCAGTGCTGACGGAGTGTCAGGGTGGTCAGTCCGCTGCCGGGGGCGCTCTGGACGGCGGCGACGAGCCGGCGGCCCTCGATCGGGTCGGGTACGGCGGCCACGCCCGCTTCGAGTACGGCGGGGTGGTCGAGGAGGACCCGCTCGACCTCGGCGGTGTTCACGGCGACCCCGCGGACCTTGACCTGGTGGTCGCTGCGCCCGGTGAGATGGAGCCGGCCCGCGGCGTCGCGCCGTACCAGATCGCCGGTACGGAACCAGCGCCGGTCGTCGAGTCCCAGCGGATGGCCGGTGAACTTGTCGGCGTGGCGGGTCCGGTCGAGATAGCCGGCCGCCTGGAAGGGCGTGGACACGTACAGCTCGCCGGAGCCGGGGCCCTGGACGGCCTCGCCGTGCTCGTCGAGGATCAGTGCCTCGACTCCGGGCAGCGGGACGCCGATCGGTACGGGCGGCGCGTCGGCGGCGCTGGTGTCGACCTCGTGGATGAAGCTGTCGTTGGTCTCGGTGCAGCCGTAGATGTTGTGGATCCGGGCCTTGGGGAACAGCTCGGGGAGCGCGGCGAAGGTGCGGTCGGGGATGACGTCGCCGCTGAACATCACATGCTCGACGCCGGGCAGGGTCGCGCCGCGCCGCTGGGCCGCGTCGAGGAGCAGCCCGTAGAACATCGGCACGGCCTGGACGACCTGGACGTCATGGCGTTCGAGGAGGTCGAGCAGATGGCCGCCGCGGGCGGCGAGGCCGGGGTCGACCAGGACGACCCGGCCGCCGTGCGCCAGCGTCGTCCAGACATCGAGCAGGCAGAGGTCGAAGTTGAGCGGGGCGTAGTTGAGCACGGTGCTGCCGGGGCCGATGGAGAAGGCCGGTCCGGCCCAGGCGACGAACCGGTTCACGGCTTCGCGGCCCAGCGGAACGATCTTGGGCAGGCTGGTCGAGCCGGAGGTGGTGAGCATGAACGACACCTCGGCGGCCTCGCGGGGCGCCAGCGGCTGCGGGGTGACCTCGGGGTTCGGCACCACGCCCGGGTCGGTGTCCTCGGGGGTGATCACCCGGCGGCAGCCCGCCTGCGCGAAGAGATCCGCGAGCAGGGCGGGCGCGAGCGCGGGCGAGGGCAGCAGGAAGGGGCGGCGGGCCAGCAGGCAGGCCAGGACGAGGGCGATGGCGGTGGGTGACTTGGTGGCCAGGACACCGACGGGCTCGCCGGGGGCCAGGCCCAGCCGGGCCAGCCGGTCGCGTTCGCGGCCCGCCTGCTCGTACAGCTCGCGGTAGCTGATCTCCTCGCCGTTCCACAACAGGGCTGTGGCATCGGGCCGTTCACGGACCTGGGAGAGGAATCCCCCCACCAGGCCGAGTCCGTCAGTCGTCATCACCGGCTCCGTCTCTGTCCGCGTTCCGGGTCTGGGTGCCTGCTTCCGTGCTTGCGGTGCCTTCCGTGCTGGTCTCTGTGTTCTCAGGGGCTGCCGTTTCGGCGGGTTCGAGTTCGACCCAGCCGCTCTTGACGGCCGGTCCGGCCGGGGTACGGCAGGTGAAGCGGACCACGCGGCCCGCCGCGTCGGGCTGGAGTTCGACACGGAGCGGTTCGCCGGGCGCGACGGGCGCGGAGAAGCGGCCGCCGATCCCCCATACCCGGGAGGCGTCGCCGTCCGCGTACCGGTCGGTGATCTCCTCGACGGCCAGGGCCACCACGCTCATGCCGTGCGCGATGACCGAGTCGAAACCGGCGGCACGGGCCGCGTCCTCGTCGAGATGGATCGGGTTCTCGTCACCCGAGGCCTGGGCGTACCGGCGGATCCACTCGGCGGTCGGCTCATGGACGGTGGTGGCGGGCTCGCCGGAGCCGGAGGGCGCGGGGGCCGCGGCTCCCCCGGCGATGTCGCCGAAGGGTTCGAGGGCGGTGGCGCCCACCAGCAGGGCGCTGGTGACCAGTTCGGCGAAGGGCTCGGCGTCCTCGCGCGTGTCCCCGTCGGCCGCGCCGTCGCCGGTGAGCAGGGAGCGCAGGGCGACGCGCGTGCCGCGCGCCTCACGCCGGGCACCGAGCACTTCGAGCCGTACGGTCACCGTCTCACCGGGGCGTACGAGCCGGTGGCAGCGGATGTCCTGGGAGAGGTGGACCACCGACACGGGTCCCGGCTCGTCCGCGGTCAGCGCCTCCACGGTCCGCTCGGCCACGGTGTGGGCGAGGACGAACGCGTGGACGGGCGAGGCGAGTTCGTCCTTGGCGACGGGCAGCTCGGCACGGACCGCGGACCGGTAGGCGGCGATCTCCTCGGCGGTGACCGTACGGACCGCGGCCGGCGGGTTGAACGCGGAGTTCGTGGAGGTCGTCATACCGGCGCCACCACCAGGCTGGAGTTGTGGCCGCCGAAACCGAAGGAGTTGGACAGCGCGGGTCCGGATGCCACGGCGCGCGGGGCGCCGTGGACCACATCGATTTCCATGCCTGGCTCCAGCCGTTCGTGGTTGGCGGTGGGTGGCACCTCGCGCTCGCGCATCGCCTGCACGGTGGCGACGAGCTCGACGGCGCCCGCGGCACCGATGAGATGGCCGATGACGCTCTTGTTCGCGGTGACCGGGGGCCCGTCGGGGCCGAACACCTTGGCCAGCGCGGTCGCCTCGGCACGGTCGTTGTGCTGCGTGGAGGTGCCGTGCGCGTTGATGTGGACGATGTCCGAGGGGGTCAGGCCCGCGTCGGCGATGGCCCCGTTCATGGCACCGATGGCGCCGCCGCCGTCCGGCAGCGGCATCGAGAGGTGGTACGCGTCGGCCGTGGAGGCGTAGCCCTCGACCGTGGCGTACGTCCGCGCGCCGCGCGCCCGCGCGTCGTCGAGGCGTTCCAGGACGACGAAGCCGGCGCCCTCCCCCATGACGAAGCCGTCGCGGTCTGCGTCGAACGGCCGGGAGGCGTGCTCCGGGTCGTCGTTGCGCAGCGATACGGCGTTGAGGTTGCCGAACCCGGCGAGGGTGACGGGCGTCAGGGTCGACTCGCAGCCGCCGGCCAGGACCACATCGGCCCGGTAGGTCTGGAGCAGCATCAGCCCGTGGCCGACGGCGTCGGCGCCGCTGGAGCAGGTGGTGGCGATGGTCAGGGCGGGGCCCTGCCAGCCGAGCCGCATCGCGATCTGGGCCGCCGCCGCGTTGGGCATCGTCATCAGCGGCATCAGCGGATTGACCCGGTGCGGTCCCGACTCGGTGAAGTTACGGGACTCGGCGTCGCTGGTGGCCCGGCCACCGACGGCGTTGCCGACGACGATCGCGGTACGGTCCGGGTCGGCGTCGGGCGCGCCCGCGTCGCGGTGGGCGGCGAGGGCGGCCGTCGTACCGTACAGCGCGAACGGGTCCATCCTGCGGGCGTCCTTGGCGGGCACCAGCCCGGCCTCGTCGAGCCCGCGGACCCGGCAGCCGATCCGTACCCGGTGGCGCTCCAGGTCGAGATGGGTGAGGGTGGCGGCCGTGGACCGGCCGGCGCGCAGCGCGGACCACAGGTCGCCGGGGGTGCAGCCGGCCGGTGTGACGACGCCCATGCCGGTGATCGCGACAGGCGCCTTGAGCTGTGCGTGCCTCGCTGAGGTTGACATCTCTGATCCCGAATCCCGTACGGACGGCGGAGGGCGGACAGCGGCCGGCCGGCGCCGGCGCGCGAGAGTGAGCGTGAGTGCGGGCAGGCCGGGCCGGCGGCCGGCGCGAGGGCCGGCCGGACCCGGCTCGGGTTTGCGGGTCCCGGCGGATCAGGCCGGGATCAGCCCGCACTGGTGGGCGGCCTTGAGGAAGGCCTCGGCGGCGAAATCGATGTCCGCCTTGGTGTGCCGGGCGGTGATGGCGATCCGCAGCCGCGCCAGGTCGTTGGGGACGGCCGGGGTGACCACCGGCAGTCCGATGACACCGGCAGCGCGGCAGGCGGTGGCGTAGTCGTACGCCGCGTCGTCGGAGCCCGCGATGACCGGGACGACCGCGGTCTCGCTGTCGCCGGTGCGCATTCCGCCGTCGTTGAGCATCTTGCGGAACCGCGCGGACTCGGTCTGGATGTGGCTGACACGCTCGGGCTCGCGCTCCAGGATGCGCAGCGACTCCAGCGCGGCGGCGGCCTGGGCCGGGCCGAGGGCGGCGGAGAAGAGGAACGGGCGCGCCGCGTACTTGAGATGGCCGATCAGCTCGCTCGGTCCCGCGACCCAGCCGCCCATGGAGGGGATGGCCTTGGAGAGGGTGCCCAGCTTGATGTCGACCTTCGCGGTGTAGTCGAAGTGCTCCTCGATGCCCTTGCCGGTGGCGCCGATGACACCGAGGGCATGGGCCTCGTCGACCATCAGGAGCGCGTTGTGCGCGTCGCAGACGGCGCGCAGCTCGGGCAGCGGGGCGATGTCGCCG
Source organism: Streptomyces odonnellii (assembly GCF_000981895.1). GTDB lineage: Bacteria > Actinomycetota > Actinomycetes > Streptomycetales > Streptomycetaceae > Streptomyces > Streptomyces odonnellii. The sequence continues at coordinate 9,750 of NZ_LATD01000229.1, forward strand.
TCCATCGAGTAGACGCTGTCGACGATGACGAGGCGGACGCCCTCGGGGCTCGCGGCGGCCAGCCGGCGGTCGAGGTGCTCGACATCGTTGTGCCGGAAGCGCGTGACGGTGGCGCCGCTGAGGCGGCAGCCGTCGACGATGCTGGCGTGGTCGTACTTGTCGATGAAGACGGTGTCGCCGCCGCCGACCAGACCGCCGACCGTACCGACGTTGGCCGCATAGCCGGAGCCGAAAACCATGGCCTCCTGGCGGCCGGCGAACCGGGCGACCTCCGCCTCCAGTTCCTCGTGCAGCGGGATGGAGCCGGCCAGCGCCCGCACGCCGTGGTTGCCGGTGCCGTACAGGTCGAGCGCGGCCTTGGCCGCCGCGACCACCCGCTCGTCGCCCGCCAGCCCGAGGTAGCTGTAGCCGGACATCATCAGGAGCCGCTCGCCGTCGAGGTCGGCGTACGCCGAGTCGCGCTCGACCGTGTACGTCACGAAGCTGTTGCGGCGGGCCGGCTCCCACTCGAGGGACTGCACACGACGGCGCGTCGCGTCCAGTTTCGGCGCGAGACGTTCCCATCCTCCGGACGTGTTCACGTGCGTCTCCTCATCCACGTTTCGGACAATTACCGGAGTCCGCTCAACCTTGGACTCAAAGTGCGACGCAATTCAACGACAGCCGCGCAAGCCGCGCGCAACACGACCGTGAAATGGGGAAATCGGACGGCGCAACAAGAACGCGACACGCCCCCGGAAGCGGAATCCATCTCTCCGACCAATTCCCGGGGAATGTTCCCCAGCCAAGGTTGACACGGAGAGAAGGCCGATTGGTATCGTCCAAATCTTGTGCAGGGGGCACGCACCGCTTGTCCCGATATCCTTCACAAGGACCATCGTGACGGGCCCCCTGGCGAGATTCCGACGCCGGTGGCAACCGCCGCCGGTGGAAACGGCAGACAAGCCGACCGCACCGGGGAGTACAGCTTGCTCATCAGACTTGCTGGTCTCGTCACGATCGAACCCGAAGGGGTTCCTCCGCAGCACCTGTCCAGCGCTCAGGCCCAAGTCGCGTTCGCCCGGCTCATTCTGGAAAGGTCCGGGGGCACCAGCCGCGACCAACTGGCGGACACCGTCTGGCCCGACGGCCTGCCCGACACCTGGGCCTCGGCCCTGCGCAGTGTCGTCAGCCGGGTCCGCACATTCGTCACGTTTCCCCGGCAGCAGCCCGGTGTCACCCCGCTCGTCGCCCAGGGCGGCCGCTATCTGCTGCGGCTTCCCGACGACGCGGCGGTGGACATCGAGTGCGCCGAGGCGGCGCTGGGCGAGGCGGCCGACGCGTACGCGGCCGGTTCCTACGCCGTCGCACAGCAGCTCGCGTCCGGCGCCGTGTCAAATCTACGCGGGTCATTCCTGCCGGCCCATGAGGGCGAGTGGGTCAACAGCGTCCGGGAGCGGCTCGATGAGCTGCGTCTTTCCGCGCTGGAGACCGCGAGCCTGGCCTCGTCCGCGCTGGGCGACGAGCATCACGCGCTGCGGTACGCCGAAGAGGCCGTACGCCGTGCTCCGTTCCGGGAGAGCGCGTACCGCTGCCGGATGGCCGCGCACCGTACGGCGGGCAACCGGGCCGAGGCGCTGCGCACGTATCAGCAGCTCAGGGAGGTTCTCGCGGAGGAGCTGGGGATAGACCCGGCGCCGGAGAGCCAGGCCGCGTATCTGGAACTGCTGCGCTCGCCCGATCCGTTGCGGGCGCCGGAGCCGAGGGCGGTCACCCGGCTCGATCCGCTGCTGATGGGCATGTTCGAGGCGCCGAGCCCGAGGCCGGCGGCGCCGCGGCCGTGCACGCTGACGGCGGACGGCTGTCTCACCCATCCGGTGCGTCCGGCGCGCTCCGCGCCGACGCGGCGTGTGGCGTAACCGACAGCGGGGGAACATACGCGGGCGGCCCGGCAGTTGCCGGGCCGCCTCTTTTTTTCGCCGGCCGGTCGGGGCTCGGAGTCCGTCCGAGGGGCCGGGGCATGCCGGACGGCCGGGGCGCGAGGAGCACACCGGCCGTACGGATATGTGACGGGCCTCGTACCGGCGGGGCCGGTGTCAGGTGATCGAGACCCCGCTGTCGATACTGATGACCTGGCCGGTCATGCAGTCCTGGTCCAGGAAGAGCGAGGCGCTGCGGGCCACTTCCTCGACCGTGACGAAGCGAGGGATGGGGGCCTTGTCCTCCATGCCCTCTATGACCCTGCCCGGCAGGTCCTTCGTCATGCCCGTGATCATGAAGCCCGGCGAGAGGGCGTTCACGGTCACCCCGCGGCGGCCGCACTCGGCGGCCAGGGTGCGGGTGAGGCCGATGAGACCGGCCTTGGACGCGGAGTACGCCGTCTGACCCGCTGTCGCGATCAGGCCGGAGGGCGACACCACGTTGATGATCCGGCCCCACCGCCGACGGAGCATGTACGGCACGGCCACCCGGGAGGTGTGGAACGAACCGACCAGGTTGGTCTGGATCACCTGCGCCCAGTCGGCCGGTGACTGCATCGCCATGAGCGAGTCCTTGCGGATCGCGCCGTTGTTGACGAGGACGTCGACCGGGCCGAGTTCATCGCTGATCCGGGCGTACATGGCGTTGACGGCGTCCCAGTCGCCGACGTCGCCGGTGACCACGACCGAGTCGTTGCCGAGCTTCTCCTGGACGGCGCGGGCCTGTTCCTCGGAGCTGTTGTAGTGCACCGCGACCCGGCAGCCGAGCGCGTCCAGCTCCAGGGCCAGGGCCTGGCCGAGCCCGCCGGAGGCCCCGGTGACCAGGGCGACCGGCTGTTCGGGGCGGCTGCCCTGCGGCTTGTTGGCGCTCATTTCCTCACCCCGCCCCACTCCATCAGGATCGAGCCCCAGGTCATGCCCGCTCCGAAGCCCGCGAGCAGCACCTTGTCACCGTTCTTGATCCGGCCCTCGTCGAGCGCCTCGGTGAGAGCGATCGGCACGGACGCGGACGCGGTGTTGCCGTACCGCTCCAGATTGGTGATCAGTGCTTCCTGCCGCAGACCGGTGTGGCTGAGGATCGAGTTGATGATCCGGATATTGGCCTGGTGCGGGATGACATGGTCGATGTCGGCCGCGTCGACCTTGGCGCTCTCCAGGGTCTCCCGGACCGTACGGACCGTGTAGCGCACGGCGTTGAGATAGATCTCATTGCCGTTGATCTTGGCGTAGTGCAGGCCCTGACGGACCGTCTCCTCGGTGGTCGGCATCCTGCTGCCGCCAGCCAGCACCTTGAGACTTCCGGTGCAGGAGCCGTCCGCGCCGAGGTTCCACGCCTTGACCCGGTTCTCGGGTCCGGGCTGGAGGACCACCGCGCCGGCGCCGTCGCCGACGAGGATGGACAGGTCCCGGTCGGCGGGGTTGGCCGTCAGGGTGTGGGTGTCGGAGCCGATCAGCAGGATCGGCCGGGGGTCGATGGCGATCAGCGCCATCGCCGACACCAGCGCGTAGATGAAGCCCGCGCACTCGGAGTTGACGTCGTGCGCGCCTCCCGCGATCCCCAGATCGTGGTGGACGAACGCGGACGTCGCCGGCGAGGGCTGCTCGGGCGTGGCGGTGGCGACGATGAGATGAGCGATGTCGCCACCGGTCAGCCCGGCCTTCTCCAGGGCGCGCCGGCCGGCCTCGACAGCCAGTGAGGCGGTCGTCTGGCCCGGTCCCACGGCCCGGCGCTCCCGGATGCCGCACCGGCTGACGATCCAGTTCTCGTCGACGCCGAAACGCTCCGCCAACTCCACGCTGGTGACCTTGCGCTCGGGTACGGCCATGCCCCACCCGGTGATGTCGAAGCCGTTCACAGGCGCGCTCGCTACGCCTGCGCCGGCTGCGGGACGAGCGCGAGGATCCGCTCGTACACGTGGCGCAGCGTGGTGGTGTCGTCGAGGTCGGCGAAGAGCGACTCGTCGGCGGGGATGTCCGGGTACTGGTTCTGGAACCCGTACAGCCACTCCATCAGGTCCAGCGAGTCCACGTCGGCGATGTGCTGGAGCGGTGCATCGGGGCTGACCTCCTGGGCGCCCGACACGGCCTCGAGCTGGCTCGCCAGTTCTTCGATGGTGGGCAGCGTCATGAGCTTCGGTCCTCTCTCGCGGTGCATCCGGTTTCGAGAGGCATGGAAGCGCGGGCCGCGCAATCCGGGCGCAACACCGCCGACTCATGGACGTCTTGCACATCTGTTGCGAGCGACGCGGTTTGCTCGTGGCCGATTCAACGGTCGGAACGAGCGGCGCAGCGACGAGAACGACAGGAAAGAGGTCGAGGATGACAACGGTCGCCCCCAGATCCGTGGACCCCGAGGTCGACGCGGTCAGGCACCACTACGAGGTGAGCAACGATTTCTACCGGCTCCTGCTGGGTCCGACCATGATGTACTCCGGCGGCTACTGGGAGCAGGGCGAGGACCTCGTCGGGACACTGGACGAGGCCCAGGAGCGCAAGCTCGACACCTTCGCCGAGCTGGCCGGGGCCGCGGGCACCCGCCGTGTGCTGGACATCGGCTGCGGCTGGGGCACGATGCTCAACCGCCTCACCACCGTGCACGGTGTGGAGCAGGCTGTCGGTCTCACGCTGAGCCGCACCCAGGAGGCGTTCATCGCCGGCCTGGACAACCCGCGCATCACCACGCGGGTGGAGAGCTGGGCGGACCACGAGACGGACGACAAGTACGACGCGGCGTTCTGCATCAACGCGCTGGAGCACTTCGTCTCCTCCAACCTGCCGCCGCGCGAGCGCACCAAGCGCTACCGCTTCTTCTTCAACCAGGTGGCCAAGGCCCTCAACCCGGGTGCGAAGTTCGTCCTGCACACGATGACGGCCGAGGCGCAGCCGATGAACCGCGAGCTGCTCGCGGACCTGAAGTTCCTGCAGCGCTCGGAGTTCGAGGGGATGCACATCCCGCACCTCCACGAGCTGACCGCCGCCGCCGAGGGCGTCTTCCACGTCGTGGAGATCACCAACGAGCGGGAGTCCTTCGCCATGGCGTGCCGCGCCTGGCTGGAGCGGCTCGCCGCGGACCGTGAGACGGCCGTCGCCCTGGAGGGCGAGGAGGTCGTGGCCCGCTTCGAGCGCTACCTCGACATCTTCGCCTACACCCTCGAAGACAAGTTCTTCAACAACTTCCGCGTCACCATCGAGCGCAGGGGCTGAGGAGGCCACCGTGACGAGCATTCTCGAACCCGCCCACGGGGGCGGCGTGAGCAACGGGACGGAGGAGCCGGCCGGCCGGGGCCCCACCCGTCATCTGCGGGTCGCGGTCATCGGTACCGGCTTCTCCGGCCTGGGGACGGCCATCCGGCTGCTCCAGAAGGGAATCGACGACTTCCTGGTCTTCGAGCGGGCCGACGAGGTGGGCGGCACCTGGCGCGACAACGACTACCCGGGGTGTGCCTGTGACGTCCAGGCCCATCTGTACTCCTTCTCGTTCGCCCGCAACCCGGAGTGGAAGAGCACCTTCGCCAAGCGCGACGAGGTGTTCGAGTATCTGCGCAAGTGCGCCGACCGCTTCGGGGTACGCCCGCACATCCGCTTCAACCACGAGCTGCTGGCGGCCCGCTGGGACGACCACACCCGGTGCTGGCACATCGAGACCTCGGGCGGCGAGTACACCGCGCAGGTCCTGGTCGCGGGCGTCGGCTACCTCAGTGAGCCGTCCATCCCCGACATGCCGGGACTCGCGGACTTCGAGGGCAAGGTCTTCCACTCGGCGCGCTGGGACCACGACCACGATCTGACGGGCCGCCGGGTCGCCGTGATCGGTACGGGCGCCTCGGCCATCCAGTTCGTGCCGAAGATCCAGCCCGAGGTCGGGCAGCTCGACCTCTACCAGCGCACGCCTCCGTGGGTGGGCCCCAAGAACGACAAGGTCAACAGCAAGTTCCACTCGTCGATGCTGCGCAGCTTCCCGGGCTACCAGAAGTTCCGGCGCAACTTCAACATGTGGGGCCGTGAGGTCCTGGCCTTCGCCTTCGCGCGGCCCAAGGTCGCCGAGAAGGTCCAGAAGATGGCTTCCGACCATCTCAAGAAGAGCGTCAAGGACCCGGCGCTGCGGGAGCGGCTCACGCCCGACTACGTGGTGGCGTGCAAGCGTCTGCTGTTCTCGAACACCTGGTACCCGGCGATCCAGCAGCCGAACGTGGAGATCGTCAGCGACTCCATCGACCATGTCCGGGCCAAGTCCATCGTCACCAAGGACGGCCGGGAGCGCGAGGTCGACACCATCATCATGGGCACCGGCTTCATGGCCACGGACCGTCCGATCGCGCGGCGGATCTGGGGCAAGGGCGGCGTGCAGCTCCGGGAGGCCTGGAGCGAGGGGATGTCCGCGCACCGCGGCACGACCATCGCCGGGTTCCCGAACCTGTTCATGATGCTCGGCCCCAACACGACGCTGGGCCACTCCTCCCAGACCGTGATGATCGAGTCCCAGATCGCCTACGTCATGGACGCGCTCAAGCAGATGGACAAGCGCGGCCTGTCCAGCGTCGAGGTGCGGCCCGAGGCGCAGCAGGCGTACAACGAGACGCTCGACAGGCGGCAGGCCCGCGCGGTCTGGAGCGCCGGTGGCTGCAAGAGCTGGTACCTGGACAGCGCCGGGCGCAACCCGTCGATCTGGCCCACGTACACCTGGCGGTTCCGTAACGGCACCAAGCACTTCGACCTGGGCGAGTACCAGCTCGCCACCACCGTGGGCGCCGGTCGTCCCACGGTCAACCACGCCTGACGAACGGGAGAAACGACCAGATGAGCAGCAACACCCCTTCCCGGCGCAGAGTCCTGGGCGGTATGGCCGCCACGGCCGCGACCGTCGTGGGCTGGAACGCGGCCACGCAGACCTGGGCCACCGCCGCTGAGGCCGGCCGCCACGGTGGCGGGCACGGTGGCGGCTGGTGGGGCGATGTGGCGCCCGTACCGCCGCTGGACGGCTCGCTGAAGACCTCGGCCGCCGACCTTGTGCAGTTCAGCAAGGACTTCGGTGCCCTGGTGTCGAACATCACCCCGTGGGCCGTCCTGGTGCCGGGCTCGGTCAACGACATCGTCAAGATGGTCAACTACGCCCGGGCCAACAACCTGAAGATCGCCGCGAACGGGCGCAGCGGCACCGGTGACGACCTGGAATCGCACTCCAACTACGGTCAGGCGGCGGTCCCGGGCGGTATCTCGATCGACTCCCGCGGCCTGGGCAGGGTCATCAGCGTCGGCACGAACTCCGCCGTGGTCGAGGCGGGTGTCACCTGGGCGCAGCTCACCGACGCGGCCGCGGCCAAGGGCAAGATGCCCCCGGCCATGCCCGACTACATGCACCTGTCGATCGGCGGCACGATCAGCGTCGGCGGCATCGGCGGTACGGTCGGCAAGTACGGTCTGGCGGTCGACACCATCGAGTCGATCGACATCGTCACGGGCGCCGGGCAGTTGCTCACCGCCTCCCCCAGTGTCCGCTCCGACCTGTTCAACGCCGCGCTGGCCGGCGGCGGCCAGGTGGGCATCATCGTCCGCGTCACGGTGAAGATCGTCCCCGCCAAGGAGCGGATCGTCGTCTTCAACCTGGTCTACAACGACGTCGCGACGTACCTCGCCGACGCCGAGAAGGTCATGGCGGAGGGCAAGTTCGAGGTCCAGGCCGGTGAACTCGCGCGGAAGCCCGACGACTCGGGCTGGCGTTACCGGATGGAGCTGGGCGCCACCTACACCGGCACCGCCCCGGCCCGGGACCCGCTGATCGCGGGGCTGCGGGACGTGCGTTCCGAGGCCACCGTCGACGACATGTCCTTCCGGGACTACATCTTCCGGTTCGACGCGTACGTCGAGGACTACAAGGCGGGCGGCTACTGGGAGCAGCCCAAGCCCTGGCTGAGCCTGTTCCTGCCGGCCTCCAAGGTCAAGCAGTTCCTGCAGATCGCCGAGGCCGACCTGACGGCGAACGACCTGGGTGTCGGCTTCGTGCTGACGTACCCGTACCGCACCTCGAAGCTCAGGCGTCCGATGGCGGTCCAGCCGAACGACTCGATCGGCTACCTCTTCGACCTGCTGCGCTTCCCGCACCCGGGTGAGCCGAACATCGCCGGCATGCTGGAGCAGAACCGCCGGCTGTACGACAAGGCCGTCGCCCTGGGCGCCAAGCGCTACCTTGTCGGCGCCATCCCGCGGATGACCACCGCGGACTGGAAGAAGCACTTCGGCAGCCGCTACGCGGACCTGTACAACGCCAAGCGGCGTTACGACCCGGCCGGCATCCTCACCCCCGGTCAGGGCTTCTTCGGCTGATCCGGTGTGCCGGGCAGGCCCGACGGCCGGCCCGGCGCAGCGGTTACGGAAGCGGGGCCTGGGCCTGTCGTCACCCTGCCGACAGGCCCAAAGCCCCGCTCCTTCTGATCCCATCCGCCGTCCCACACAGGGAGACTGGCATGAACGGCTACGACATCATCGACGAGGCGGTGGTCGACGCCCCCGCGGACGTCGTCTGGGAAGCGCTCGTCGCCGAGTTCCGCGGTGCCGCCCGCTGGTGGGTCCCGGCCAACACCTTCGAGACGGTCTCCGGCGCGCCCGACGAGGTGGGCGGCCGGGTCGCCGTGACCGTCCACACGAAGGGCGTCGGCAACGGGGGCCCCAAGCTCCGCTTCACCGCCCGTACGCAGTCCGTCCTTCCGGGCCGCAGGATGACCGTCGAGTATGTCGACGGGGTCTTCCGCGGTCCGGCCGACTTCATTCTCGAGCCGCTGGAGGAGGGCCGCCGCACCCGTATCACCATGCACTTCCGGGGCCGTCCGCACGGCAAGCTGAAGCTGCTGGCGAAGGTCGCCGACATCGGCGCCGAACACTCCAAGGCGACTCAGGCCGCCTTCGCGGCGCTCAACGGGCAGCTCGCCTCCGCTCCGGTGGGAGGCGCGCGATGAGCCCCGCCACGACGGCGGCCGACCAGCACGCCCGTACCGACGAGACGACCGTGCGGACCGACGACGGCGCCGCGCTCGCGGTCTCCGTCCTCGCGCCGCTGAACGCCGGTCCCGGCAGCGGTACGACGGTGGTGCTGTCCCACGGCTGGGCGGCGGCCCGCCGGGTCTGGGGCACGGTCACCGACCGGCTGATCCGCTCCGGCCACCGCGTGGTGGTGTACGACCAGCGCGGGCACGGCGCGTCGAGCCTGGGCAAGGAGCCCATCGCCATCCGGCGGTTCGGCGCGGACCTGGCGGCGGTGCTGGGCGAGACGGGCTCGCGGGACGCGGTGCTGGTCGGGCACTCGGGCGGCGGTTTCGCCGCGATGGCGTACGCCACGGCCGATCCGGCCGCCGCGCGCCGGCTGCGCGGTCTGGTGCTGCTGGGCACGGCCGCGCACGACCAGGAGACGCCCGACAGCGAGGTGCGGATGATGGGCAACGCGCTGTTCTCGCGCGCCCTGCGGCGCCCGGCGCTCGGCCGCCGGCTGCTGGCGCAGACGATGGGCAAGGGCGTCGACCCGTACCTCCTGGAAGTCAACCGGCAGATGTTCGCGGCGATTTCGCCGCAGGTGCGCTCCGACTGCTTCGCCTCGTCGCGCGGGATGGACATGCGCGCGGAGCTGGCGGCGGTGGAGGTGCCGGCGGTGGTGCTCGCGGGCGAGAACGACCGGGTCGTGAAGCCGGAGCTGGGCAGCGCGGTGGCGAAGGCGCTGCCGGACGCCCGGTTCGAACGGCTCCCCGGAGCCGGCCACATGCTCCCGCTGGAGCGGCCGGACGAGATCGTACGGGCGGTCGCGGGGCTGGTCGCCCGGCCGCGCCCCTAGGGCCACGGACCGTGATCGAGGAGATTCTGCCGCCGGGCGTCAGATCGTCGGAAGCGTTCGACGATCTGGCGCCCGCTCCGCTGTTTCCGGAGGAGGCCGCGCTGATGGCGGGGCACCGGGAGCGGCGGCGCGCGCAGTTCGCCACGGCGCGCGCCTGCGCGCGGCGGTCCCTCGCGGGTCTCGGCCTGGCGCCCGCTCCCCTGCTGCCGGGCGCCGGCGGCGCCCCTCGCTGGCCCGCGGGGGTGGTGGGCAGCATCACCCACTGCGAGGGCTACCGGGCCGCTGTGGCCGCCAGGACGGCCGAGGTGACGGCGCTGGGGATCGACGCGGAGCCGGCGGAGCCGCTGCCGCGGGGCGTCCTCGGTCTGGTCGCCTCGGAGGACGAACGGGCGGCACTGGAGCGGCTGTCGGCGGAGCACCCGGGGGTGTGCTGGGACCGGCTGCTGTTCTCGGCCAAGGAGGCGGTCTACAAGGCCTGGTACCCGGCGGCGCGGCGCTGGCTGGGCTTCGCGGACGCGGACGTACGGTTCAGCCCCCACGGCACCTTCACGGCCCGCCTGCACCCCGCGGAACCCCCGCCGGGAGCCCCCACGGGCTTCGAGGGCCGCTGGCTGGTACGGAACGGGCTGCTGCTGACGGCGGTGGCGACACCGGGCAAGGGCGCGTGAGCCCGAAGGGCACCGGCCGCGCTGACGGTGGTGGCGACGCTCCGCACGGCCGTCCGGCGAGTGAGCCGAAGGGCGCCGGCCGCCGTCGAAAGGGAGGCTGTGCTCGATATGCGGCTCCGCCGCGCGGGCGCAGGGTAGCGAGGTACGAGCGGACCGAGCACGGTCGACCGTCGACGGGGGCTTGAGGTGCCCGGAGGCGAACCGAGCCCAAAAAAAGGGGGCGCGAGCACGGTCGACCGTCGACAGGGGCTTGAGGCGCCCGGAAGCGAACCGAGCCCAAAAAAAGGGGGGCGGGCCCGGAGGCGAACCGAGCCCTCACACCCCCCAAAAAAAATCAGCGGTCCAGGACGACGGTCTGGGTCGGGGCGCTCAGATGGTGCGCCGTGTGGATCCGGCCGCCCCTGCGGTACTCCTGACGGTATTCCTGGGGGCTCACGCCGCGTACCCGCTTGAACGCGGCGCTCAGGGCGAACGCGTTGCTGTAGCCGACCCGGCGCGCCACCGTCGCCACCGTCGCGTCGGGCTCCCGCAGCAGATCCGCGGCGAGGGTGAGCCGCCAGCCCGTCAGATACGCCATCGGCGGCTCGCCGACGAGCGTGGTGAAGTGCCGGGCGAGACCGGCGCGGGAGACCCCCACGGTGTCCGCGAGCGACGCCACCGTCCAGGCCTTGCCGGGCTGTTCGTGCAGCAGCCGCAGCGCGGGGCCGACCACCGGATCGCTCTGGGCGCGGTACCAGGCGGGAGCGCCCGACTCGGGCACCGCCAGCCAGGTGCGCAGCACGCTGACGAGGAGCAGGTCCAGCAGCCGGTCCAGGACCAGCTCCTGGCCGATCTCGTCCTTGCTGATCTCCTCGGCGAGGATGTGGACGAGCGGGTTGTCGCCCGCCTCGGCGGGCCGTATCAGCAGCACGGGCAGAGCGGCCAGCAGCCGTCGGCCGATCTCGCTGGGCGCCTGGTAGGTGCCGCTCAGCATGACCGAGGAGCCGGCCCTGCTGTCGTCGCCCCAGGTGCGGACGCCGAGCGCCATCGTCTCGGTGACGTCCTCGCCGTCGGTGGTGTTGCAGCGCTGCTCGGGCCCGACGACGATCTGGACGTCCGTCTCCGGCCGGTCGGAGATGGTGTACGGGTCGGGGCCGCGGATCACCGCGACATCGCCTGGACACAGCCGTACGGGATGCGCCTTGTCGGGGAGCACCCAGGCGTCGCCGCGCACCATGGTGACCACGGAGATCGGCGCCCGGTCCTCGACCCGGAGGGACCACGGCGGGTTGAAGACCGACTTCAGCAGGAACGCGCCGCGGGCCTTCGGGCCTTCGAGCAGACCTGTCAGTGTGTCCATGCCATCACCTTAGACGACTCCGTATGAATGGTCACTGCTTTCACCGGATCCGTCTCAGGCCGTACGGGCAGCGGGCGCCGCGGAGAGGGGTGCGCCCGCCCTCCCCGCGGGGGAACGAGTGGGAGGACGGGCGCAGTTCGGGGCGGGCCGGTGGCCCAGGGCGGAGTTCGGGGCGGCGGTCAGGGCCGCGGAGCCGCCGCCCGGTGGTGGAGGACAAGCGCGCGGCCGAGGGCGCCCAGCGCCGCCGCACAGGCCACCGTGCGCGCGATGTTGGCCGCGGTCCACGGCCGCTCGAAGCGGCCGCGTACGGCGCCGAAGTCGGGGCTCGCGGCGGGTGCTCCGGCGCGGGCCAGCATCCGGTTGAGGGGGATGTTGACGCACATCGTGACGGCGATGGAGACGCCGTAGAGGACGAAGGCGGTCCGGGTCCAGCGTGCGGCGTCCGAGTGCCCCAGACGGCGCTGGAGGGCGGCGGCGACCCCGGTGGCGAGGAAGACACCGACGAAGAGCAGTCCGAACAGGGCGCTGTTGTCGAGCACTTCGTTGATCCGCCGCATCACGGTGACATACGTACGGTCGTCGCGGCGGGCCAGGGCGGGCATGACGCCCACGTCGAAGCTGAGGTAGAGCCCCGCCATCAGCCCGGTACCGATGGTGGCGGCGGTGAGCACGGGGCCGGCGGCCGCGGGAAGGGTCTGCATCGGGCTTCCTCATCCGGTCGATCGGTGGAACTGGAACGGGTCTCGGGCGGGCTCGAACGGCGGGGCGGGGTGCGCCGGGCCGGACCGGTGGCCCGGAGCGGCGCACCCGGACCGGGCCGGCGCGGGGAGACCCCGGCCCGGTCAGTGGGGCCTGGTCACTCCGGCCAGGGTCCGCTCGTACCGCCTGCGGAGCACCGTATTGCCTATCACACGCACCGGCGGCGGGATGGTCGCCGCGACCTGCGCCACCGACCGCTTGTCCGCGCCGTCGAACATCCAGGGCTGGAGCTGGGTCATCACCTTGAACGGCGCGCTGGCGATCACCTTCCGCTCGACCGCGAGGTACTCGTCCGGCACGAGCCGGGCGAAGACCGGGAAGGACACGGCCTCCTCGTCGCGCAGATGGTCGCGCAGGACGGAGCTGAAGCGGGTGGCGGCCAGTTGGAGGGCCGGGAGGTCGCCGCCGGGCCTGAGCGCGGCCGTGACGGCCTCCATGGCCCGGTCGAGGAGCACATGGTCGTCACCGAGCTGGCGCGCCTGGGGGGCGAACTCCGGTGCCCGCCTGAGCAGTCCGGGCCACAGGACGTTGTCCTCGCTCCGGTGGTGCCAGTCGATGATGTCGCGGAGCTGCTGCCACCAGGCACCGGCGGCGCCGAGTCCGGCGTGGGTCAGCCGGGGCGCGGCGGCGAGCAGCCGCTGGGCGTCGCGGCGCATCGCGATGTGCATCAGCGCGAACCCGTGGAAGTGAGCGGGCAGGGAAGCGAGTCCGAACTCGCTGGACATGGGGGTGCTCATGGCCGCCTCCTGGTGGCTGACACGTCATCGCTGCTGGATCACTCCCCCGGGAGGCGGGCCGTACGCATGCGGTACGGCCCGCCCGCCGGGGTACGGGTCAGACGTTCCAGACGCCGGTGGCGGCGGCGTCCCTGGCGAACTCGGAGAAGTCGCGGGGCTTGCGGCCCAGGACCTCCTCCACGCCGTGCACCAGGTGGGCGTTGCGGCCGTCGAGGGTCAGGGCGAACAGCTCGACGAAGTCCTCCGGAAGGTCGTTCTCCTTCAGGAAGGCACGGTACTCGTCGCTGGTGACCGAGATGTACTTGATCTCGCGGCCGGTGGCCTTGGTCAGCTCGTCGGCCACGTCCTGGTAGCTGAGCAGTCGGGGGCCGGACAGCTCGTAGGTCTTGCCGATGTGCTTGGGGTCGGTCAGCGCGGCGACGACCACGTCCGCGATGTCGTCGGCGTCCACGAAGGGCTCGACGGCGTGACCGGTCGGCAGCGCCAGCTCGCCGGCGAGGACGGGCTCCAGGAAGAAGCTCTCGTTGAAGTTCTGGTTGAACCAGCTCGACCGGACGACGGTCCAGTCGGCGCCGGACTCCTTCAGCTTCTCCTCGCTGATCTGCGCGCCCTCCTCGCCACGGCCGGAGAGCAGCACCAGCCGGCGCGCGCCCTTGGCGACGGCGATCTTGGAGAACTCGCCGACGCTCTCGGCGGCACCGGGGAAGGCGAGGTCGGGGTAGTAGGTGACATAGACGGCTCCGACGCCCTCCAGCGCACCTTCCCAGGTGGCCGGGTCCTCCCACACGAAGGGACGGTCGGCGTTGCGCGAACCGATGCGCACGGGAAGGCCCTTGGCGGCGAGCCGCTCGGCGACGCGCCGGCCGGTCTTGCCGGTGCCACCGATGACAAGCGTCGTCTTCGTCTCTGTCTGGGCGTTCTGCGTGGTCTGAGTCATGAGTACAGTCAAGTCCACTCCGCTGAGACGCAACATAGCTGTGAAGCTCAGTTCCATACGCGTCCGTCTACACCCCGACCGTGGAGCCCCCGGGAGGGATCATGAACTGCCCATACCGCCACAGACATTGATCGCCTGGGCGGTGATGGAGGCGGCGCTCTCCGTGGTGAGGTAGCCGACCAGTCCGGCGACCTCCTCGGGCGTGGAGTAGCGGCCGAGGGGGATCTTCGACTCGAACTGCTCCTGGACGAAGTCCTCGGTGGTGTTCCACGCCGCCGCGTACCCCTGGCGCACCTGCTCGGCCATGGGGGTCTCCACATAGCCGGGGCAGACCGCGTTCACGGTGACGCCGACCGGTGCCAACTCCTTGCCCAGCGCCCTGGTGAAGCCGACGACACCGTGCTTGGAGGCCGAGTACGGGGCGCCCATCAGGACACCCTGCTTCCCGGCGGTGGAGGCGATGTTGATGATGCGGCCGTGTCCCGCCTCCACCAGACCGCCGTTCAGCAGGACCTCACGCGTCAGCAGGAACACCCCGTTGAGGTTGGTGTCGATGACGTCGTACCAGAGTTCGTCGGCGATCTCGGCAGTGGGCCCTCCGCCGCCCCGGCCGGCGTTGTTCACCAGGATGTTGACCGGGCCGAACTGGTCGACCACCGCGGCCACCAGGGCCGCGACCGAGGCCCGGTCCCGCACATCGGCCACCGTGCCCTCGGCCTCGTACCCCTCGGCGCGCAGATCCTCGACGGTCTGCTTGACCTCCTGGCCGGTCCGCGCGCAGATGAACACGCGGTGGCCGCGCCCGCCGAGTTCGCGGGCGACCCCCAGACCGATTCCGCGGGTGGCTCCCGTGATCAGAGCCACCGGGTTGCTGGGCGCCTTCATCGGATTTCCCCGGCACTCCGCGGGCCCCGAACCTGAATCTCCACGGTTTCCCTCCGTACCTCGTCGAATCCCCGTCGAACCAGAACTCTTCGACAGCAAGTACGGTAGTCGCGCCCAGGCTTTAGTTCTTTAATTCTTGAGTACCTGTCTAGCACGGCTCCAACATCCGCAAACGGAATGTCATTTCCACCGTTCCGAATGGTCATGGCGGAGTGTCGTGCCGGGACGGAGAACGGTGTGCGGGAACAATTCCGCGGGAACGCCGGGAAACAACGGGAACGCCGGAAAACAAAGGGAATAGAATCCCCGACGGTACGGGGACAGCCGCGCCCGTTCGGTCAGCTCACCCGGACAAGGGGCTCGCGGGGATTCTCCACCGGTGCCGCGGACTCCGGCCCGGCCATCAGGATCGAGCGCTGGAGTCTGCGCAGCCCGGCGGACGGCTCAAGGCCCAGTTCCCGTACGAGAGTTCCGCGCAGCCGGTGGTAGACGTTCAGCGCCTCACCGCGGCGTCCCGAGCGGTGCAGCGCGAGCATGAACTGCCCGTGCAGATTCTCGTGGGTGCGGTAGCGGCTGGCGAGGACGGTGAGTTCGGCGAGCAGTTCGCGGTGGCGGCCGAGCCGGAGGTCGGCCTCGATGCGCTGGTCGAGCGCGCACAGCCGGCTTTCTTCCAGCCGTTTGATCTCCATGTCGAGCTGGGCGCCGCCGTGCACATCGGCGAAGGCGGGTCCGCTCCACAGCGCGAGTGCCTCACGGAGCTGGCGGGCCGCGCCGGAGTAGTCGCCCGCGTCCATCGCCCGGTAGCCGAGTCCGGCGAGCCGGTCGAATTCGCGGACGTCGCTGGTGCCGCCGCCGCTGTCGAGGCGGTATCCGCCCGGCAGGGTCTCCAGCACCTCCTTGGCGGTCCGCGCGGGGCCCTCCTGGGTGCCGTGCTTGAGCGCTGCCGCGATCAGGGACCGCAGTTGCAGCACATAGGTCTGGAGGGTGGTCCTGGCGCTGCGCGGGGGCTCCCCCGCCCACAGCTCCTCGATCAGCGCGGCCACCGGCACGACCTGGTCGGCGTGGAGCGACAGTAAGGCGAGCACCTGCCGGGGCTTCGGCGCCGTCGGAGTGATCGATCTTCCGTTCTCCCGCACAGCCAATGCGCCCAGTACGTCGATGTCCACGCGTCTCCCCAATCCCTGCAGGTGAAGTCAGTACCGTTCGAGGCCGCTCACGGGGTGCGATTGCTGCGCATGGATTCAAAAACAGGACAGACGGTTTGTCAATACCAAACCGTACAGACTGTTTTTTGTTAACGCTCCGTACATCGGGGTCACTCGCCGGTCACCGAACGGGTGGAATGCGGGCACGACACGGGCAGCGTACTCCCGTCAAACGGGTTCCCCGACAGCCACCTCCCTGCCATCGTCCGTACGGCAGGACCCGCAGGTCACCAGGGTGTCCAGATGCTGTCCCGCAGCCATCGCGGGTAGCATCAGCTCCCAGAACCGGGTTAGCGTACGTCGCGAGATCCAGTCCCGGTCCTCTCTGGCACCAAGCACCTCGAAACCGACCGTCGCCGCCATCAGCGCACTCGCCACATCGTCGGGTGCCAGCCCGTGGGCCAGCCCGCCGTCGGACGCCGCCAGTTCGAGTTCGCTCTCGACCCAGTGGCGCCACTGGCGCCGCAGATTGATCCCGTCGCGGCGGGAGATGTCGCCGCTGAGTTCGAACCCGGCGCGCACCACGACATCGTCGTCCAGGCTGCGCATCAGGCAGTGCGTGGCGTCGACCAGTAACTGGACCCCCACCGCGCCCGTGGCCCGGCAACGCTCGGTGATCAGCCGCACCTCCTGCGCCGCCTCCTCCTCCACCGCCCTGGCCAGGGCTTCCTTGCTGGCGAAGTGGAAATGCAGCGCGCCGTTGCTCACTCCGGCCCGGCGGCTGATCATGGTGAGCGACGCCGGCATGAAGCCCTCACCCGCGAACACCTCCGCCGCAGCCCGGATCAACGATCGTCTTGTACGGGCGGCGCGCTCCTGCTTGACCATCAACGGCTCCAGATTGTCGGGATGACCGGAAGCGATAAGCGGTGTGCGCTGCGACATTAACAAACCGTCGACGCGGTTTGTATAAGCTTTGCGCCACTCCTGATGTCCGGAACCGCTCCCGCACCCCAGTGGCTCAAGAGGCGCTCAAGACCTCCTGGAGACCGCCTGGAGACCGGCTTGATCCGATGAACTCCGATGAACTTCGGACGGGCCTCGCCCGTGCGCCGCGCGGGCCCACCGCAGGGCCGGCCGCCCGCCGGCGGCGGACCGTTCGGTCACGGCCCGTCATCACTCAGCGTCGTCCCCGGCCCCCTCCGCGGCGGCGAGCCTGCGGGCCTCGACCCGGGCCCCGCGGTCGTACGCCACATCGAGCCCGAGCAGCAGGCGCGGCATCACCATGCTGGGCAGCAGGTGCTCCCACATCACCGACACCCGCCGCTCCACGTCCCGGCGGTCGGCCACGACCCGCGAGTAGACATGGATTCCGGTCCAGGCGCCCACCACCAGTTCGGCCGTCTCGCGCGGTTTGACGTACGGCAGCAGTTCGCCCCGCTCCTTGGCCTCGACGAGCAGTTCCTCGCTCAGGCACGACCACACCGGGAAGGGGCTGACGTCGGAGAAGTCGACCGACCCCTGCTCCACCGCCAGCCGGGTGCCGGCCCTGAGGATCATGTCGTGCAGGGAGCGGTGGGCGACGACCATGGTGACGTCGATCAGCTCCTGGACCTTGGAGTCCGTCGGCGCCGGCACCAGGTCCCTGATCTGGTCCGTCAGTACTCCCCGGGCCAGATCCTCCTTGGACGGGAAGTGGAAGTAGAGTGCGCCCTTGGTGACTTCGGACCGCGCCAGGATCTCGGAGATGGTGGCGGCGTCATAGCCGTACTGGTCGAAGACCGAGGCCGCGGCCTCCAGAATGGCGGCGCGCGTTTTGATAGCACGCTGTTGCTGCGCCATGCGGGTGGCTCCCGTCGTGCAGTTCCAGGGGTCCTCGTGACGCCCTGAGGTGGCTCCCCCGCCGTTCGCGGTCAAGCCTACCGACTAAACCGGGTGGTCTGTATATTCCCCGGCTCGTGGGAGCACTCGGCGCTCCCAACCAGCATCCGTGCCCCACGGGGAGACTCCATGTCCGAAATGACGGTCCGGGTGGTCCGGACAAACGGTACGCCCCGCACCGAGAGACCGGCGGGCCAGGGCGGAATCAGCGCCCCCGCCCCGCTGGCCCCGCGGCTCACCACCACCGTGCCCAGGGAGTTCGTGCACCGCGCCGCGGTGGCGGAGGTCCTGCTCACCGGCTGGCACCGGGTCGACGAGGCGCACTTCACGGTGACGGGGCAGTGGCCGCGGCTGCACTGCTTCTTCGCACCGATCGACGGCCTGCACGATCCGCTGCTGGCGGCAGAAACAGTCCGACAGGTCGGTTCTCTGCTGGCGCATGCCGAGTTCGGCACCCCGCTGGGACATCAGTTCCTGATGAGCGATCTCTCCTTCACCGTCGAGCCCGGACAGCTCGCGGTCGGCGGTGTGCCCGCCGCGCTCGAACTCGATGTCGTCTGTCCGCAGATCCGCAGACGCGGCGGTGAACTCGCGGCGCTGCGCTACGAGGCGGTCGTCCGCCGCGACGGGCTGACCGTCGCCACCGGAGGCGCCTCGTTCGTCTGCGCCGCACCAGCCGTTTACCGCAGGCTGCGCGGCGAGCGCGCCTCCCGCTCCGACATACGGCAGCCGTCCCTCGCCACGCCCGTGGCGCCGTGGAGCGTCGGCCGCACCAGCCCGTACGACGTGGTCCTCTCCCCGGGCGGGGACGAGCCGGGCTGGCTGCTGCGCGTGGACACCGGGCATCCCGTGCTCTTCGACCACCCGGTCGACCACATCCCGGGCATGGTCCTGCTGGAAGCCGCCCGGCAGGCGGCCACCTCGGTGCTGCGGGGCGGCGGCGGTCTCGTACTGACCGGCTGCACCGCCGAGTTCCCGCGCTTCGCCGAGCTGGACCTGCCGTGCCGGATCCAGGCGCGGGTGCTGCCGCGGCGGCTCGCCGGTGAGTCCGCGGTCCTGGTGACCGCGCATCAGGAGGGCAAGCAGGTCTTCAGCGGTGTGGTCACCGCCGCCCAGTCCCCCGACCAGTCCCCCACC
>NZ_LATD01000023.1 GCF_000981895.1 Streptomyces odonnellii
CCTCCCCCAGCCCCACCGCCAGCCGGTCCAGAAGCCGGTGTACCGCCGCCGTCACCGCTTCCGCGGGCAGGTCCGCCAGCCGGCCGTCCACGCTCGATCCGCCGGTGAACGTCAGCGCCGTACCGCCCGGTGCGGCGGCGAGCCGGAGCGCGAGCGTCAGCTTGGCCGCACCGGTGCCTCGGGCCTCGGTGCCCTCGCCCTCGGCGGTGAAGACCCCGTCCCGCTCGGCCAGTGTCAGCGTGCCGCGGTAGGTGATCGTATGGCCGCCGGCACGGACCTTGAGCCGGCCCGAGAGCGGGCCCGCCGACGCGTCGGCGTCCTGCTGGAAGCCCGGAACACAGCGGGCCACCCGCGCGGGGTCCCGCAGCGTCTGCCGGAGGGCCTCTGCCGCCACCGGAACGAATACCTCATGCTCCATGGAAACCGAGCCTACTCAGCCCAGGCCCCCGAGGCGGCCTTCTTGCCCGGGCGGATTCACCCCCGCTCACTCCGTGTACCGCGGGTGCACCAGCGTCGACGGCGGCAGATCCGGTATGCGCGTGCGCTCCACCCCCCGCGCGCCCGCCGCCAGCAGGGGAGTCCCCAGCGACCGCAGCCTGGGCGCGTCCTCAGCCAGGCCGAGATCCGGGCGGCCCCCCAGCCGGGCCAGCGCGAACCCCCAGTCGGACAGCGCCGGGGTGCCGTCCTTCACCCGGTCGGGCCCCGCGGCGAACCCGGACAGCGGGCCCGTCGCGCTGTACGGCGCGGTGCCGAAGCCGGCCGCGCGCAGCGTCGCGTCGACCGTCCAGTACGTACGCGGCTGGGTCGTCGGCGACCCCGCGTGCACCGCCAGCCGGCCGTCCTCCGCGAGCACCCGGGTCGTCAGGCAGTAGAACTCCTCCGAATACAGCTTGGTGCTGGCCGTGATGCCCGGGTTCGGCAGGTCCGAGATCACCACGTCGTACGTACGCTCAGGCCCGGCCCGCAGCCAGGTGAACGCGTCCGCGTAGACCGTACGCAGCCGTGGATCGTCGAACGCGTGCCCGTTCAGCGCGGCCAGCGCGGGGTCCTCCCGGGCCAGCCGGACGACCCCCGGGTCCAGGTCGACGACGGTGACCGCGCGCACGTCCCCGTACTTCAGGACCTCGCGCGCGGCCAGCCCGTCGCCCCCGCCCAGGATCAGCACGCGCCGGTGGCGCCCGCGCATGGCGGGGTGCACCAGCGCCTCGTGGTAGCGGTACTCGTCGCGCCCGCTCACCCGGAGCCGCCCGTCCACATAGAGGTCCAGCGGCCCGTCCCGGCCGCCGGTGAGCACGACCTCCTGGACGTCGGTGTGTACGGCGACCCGCACCCGGTCCCCGTACACCGCGCGGCGTGCCGCCCGCTCGAAGTCGTCGACCAGCACGGCCGCGGTGGCCAGCACCGACAGCACCAGCACATTGACCCCCACCAGCAGCCAGCGCGAGCGCGGGCTCAGATCGCGCCGGAAGAGCCAGAGGACCAGGGCGCCGCCCGCCACCGCGTTGACCCCGCCGGTCAGCAGCGCGCCCGTGAGCTGTCCGAGCCAGGGCAGCAGCAGGAACGGGAAGGCCAGCCCGCCGACGAGCGCCCCCACATAGTCGGCCGCGAACAGATCGGCGACCGTCCCTTCCGCGTCCTGCCGGGAGAACCGCTGTATGAGCGTCATCAGCAGCGGGATCTCGGCGCCGATGAGGATGCCGATGGCCAGCGAGAAGCCCACCAGGGCATACCGCGACTCGCCCGCCCAGACGAAGCTCCCGTACAGCACCAGCGCCGAGCAGCCGCCCAGCAGCGCGAGCGCCGCCTCCAGCAGCCCGAATCCGACCGCCGCCCGGCAGCGCAGCCGCTTGGCGAGCAGCGAGCCGACCCCCATCGCGAAGACCATCACGGACAGGACGACGGAGGCCTGCGTGACGGAGTCCCCGATGAGATACGAGGCGAGCGCCACCAGCTCCAGCTCGTACACCAGTCCGCAGGCGGCGCAGATGAAGACCACGGCGAGAATCAGGAAGCGCCCGGCATCCGGCCGCACGGGCAGCCGTGTCGCACCCTGGGGCGGCGAGGACGCGGTCTGCTCGATCATGCCCGTAACGCTACGTCACGAATTCATTGCGGTTTGTCACCCACACGGGTGTAACTACAGCACCGCAGGCATACGGGCGCCGACCCGTGTCCGTGTCACCACGAGCTGCCCCTCCTGGGGGTAGGCGTGCCAGGTGCGCCAGTGGACCTGGCCCTCGTCGCGCTGCGCCAGCATCGCGGTGAAGGCGTACGGCGCGCCGGGGAAGATGCCCGCCAGCCCGTTGGGATGGTCCGCGACCAGCGCGAGCAGCTCCTGCGCGCGCCCCGCGAACGAGCCGTGCGAGAGCGTCTCGACGCGCGCCGCGAATTCGTACTCCCAGTCCCCGAGCCGTTTGGAGACACCGAGGGGTAATGGGGTGCTGCTGCCCGGGATACAGGCGACGGTCTCCGAGCAGACGCCGCGTTCCTCCTCAAGAAGCACCTGGTGGGAGGCGCCGAGCAGTCTGAGCTGGACTCCGGCGCCGTCGAGTTCGAGATCGAGGACGGCCAGGGCGGGGAGTGGCTCCCGGCCCAGCGCCCAGGCCAGATCGGCGGCACGGGAATCGGTATAGGCCGTATTGAGATTGGTGAGCATGGGCAGGCTCCGCAAACACGCTTGACGGGTGGACCGGGGACGACCCCGACGATGAGCGAGGGAACCTGTGGGGGGAGATCGCCGGCTCGACTCCGCGGGAGTTCCGAGGCTGGAAGCTCTCAACAGTGAGGGAATCACGAAGTACGCCATGCTCACAGCGCTTTTACCCAACTTGACGGGGTTTTCCATCCCCTCGGGGGCCCTACAGCTCAACTGTTCAACAAAAGCGGCGAAGACCGGTGGAGAAGGGCGCGCGATCGGTCAACACGGAGATGCCCGGCGGGAGTTCACTCCCACCGGGCATCGACGGCACCGCGGACCAGCTGCCCCGTGTCAGCTGCCTCCGCCGCCGCATCCCCCGCCACCACCGCACGAGGAGCCCCCTCCACAGGAGGAGGAGTCGCCGCCTCCGCACCCGCCGGACACGGGGCCGCCCCCGGCCCACCAACTCCTGTCGGAGCGACGCTTCTTGGTCGTCGAGGCACCGCGGACGGCGCGGCCCCCCCTCGCGTCGCGCGGCACGCGGGAGAGGCGCCTCGCCCGCGCCCTGTCCCGGTTGGCCACGCTCGACACCAGCCCGACCAGCGCGATCGTCACCATGACCACAACGACCGCGATTCCCAAACCTGTCATCGGTCTCACCGCTTTCCGTTCCCCCGAAGCGAGGCCGTCCGCGCCGCGTCGCACGGCCGCCCCCGCACTCATCCCTCCGCGTCCCGCGCTCACTTGTCCGTGAACGCGGCGCGTGACTGGGGTGTCCCCCCGGCCTCGGCGGCCCAAAGCTGACTTGAGCAACTCCAGAGGTTCGGCACAGGATGACCGGCATGACCAAAGAATGGCTCGGCGGAACAACGATCTTCGCGGAGATGTCGGCTCTGGCGGTACGGACCGGAGCGATCAACCTCGGCCAGGGGTTCCCCGACACCGACGGCCCGGAGTCGGTGCGGGAGGCCGCGGTACGGGCGCTGCGCGACGGCCGCGGCAACCAGTACCCGCCCGGCCCCGGCGTGCCCGAGCTGCGCGCCGCGATCGCCGGCCACCAGCAGCGCTTCCACGGCCTCTCCCTCGACCCCGACACCGAGGTCCTGGTCACGGCCGGCGCCACCGAGGCGATCGCCGCCGCGCTGCTGGCGCTGGTCGACACCGGTGACGAGGTGATCGCGCTGGAGCCGTACTACGACTCGTACGCCGCCTGCGTCGGCATGGCGGGCGGCACCCGCGTCCCGGTCACCCTGCGGCCCCGCGACGGCGCGTACCACCTGGACCTGGACGAACTGCGCGCCGCCGTCACCGGCCGCACCCGGCTGATCCTCCTCAACACGCCGCACAACCCCACCGGCACGGTCCTCGGCCGCGAGGAGCTGACGGCCATCGCCGAACTCGCCGTCGAGCGCGATCTGCTGGTCGTCACGGACGAGGTGTACGAACATCTCGTCTTCGACGGCGAACACATCCCGATCGCGAGCCTCCCCGGCATGCGCGAGCGCACCCTGACGATCAGCTCCGCCGGCAAGACGTTCTCGTTCACCGGCTGGAAGGTGGGATGGGTGACGGGAACGCCGGAGCTGGTGACGGCGGTGCGCTCTGCGAAGCAGTTCCTGACCTATGTGGCGTCGGGGCCGTTCCAGTACGCGGTCGCGGAGGCGCTGCGGCTGCCGGACAGCTACTTCGAGGGAGTACGCGCCGATCTGCGGGCCAAGCGCGATGTGCTCTCGGCGGGGCTGGCGGCGGCCGGTTTCGACGTCTACCGCCCGGCCGGCACGTACTTCGTGACGACCGACATTCGCCCCCTCGGCGAAACCGACGGCTTCGCCTTCTGCCGCACCCTGCCGGCCCGCTGCGGGGTGGTGGCGGTCCCGAACGCGGTCTTCTACGACCACCAGCAGGAGGGCGCGCCCTTCGTACGCTTCGCGTTCTGCAAGCGCACGGATGTGCTGGTGGAGGCGGCGGCGCGGCTGAAGACGCTGGCGTAGCGGTACGCCCGTACATGCGCTCCCTGCACGCGCTCCATGCACGCGTGTCGGCAAAGCCCGGCCGGGACCGTGATCAGGTGATCGCGGCCCCACCGGGCTCCTGTCGTTCCGAGGGCGCCTGGGCTCGGCTCAGACGTCGTCGGGCTTCTCGTCGCCCGGCTGGAGGCCGAGCTGCTCCACGAGCCACTTGTCGAACTCGATCGAGGCCCGCACCCAGCTCACCGTCGACGACACGAAGTGCTCCAGGCTGACACCCATGCCGATCAGCATCTGCGCCTCGCCGATGAGCCGGACGGTGGGGAGGCTGTCGCCCTCCTCGTGGATGTGGCTGTAGACCTTGGGCCACAGCGTGCGGCGGTTCCAGTCGTCGATCGCGTCGAGGATCTTGGACTTCTCCCCGATGGGGTGCGGCCGGTCGTAGAACGTCCGCACCGAGAAGACCTGCTGGTCCTCCTCGCCGCGGAACATGAAGTACGTACGGAATTCCTCCCACGGCGCCGCGAGGTCACCCTCGTCGTCGACGACGTACTTCAGCTCCATCTGGTCGAGAAGCTGCTTGACCAGATCCTGATCAGGGACGACGGGGCCCGCCGGTCCCGCACCCTGCTGCTGGGGCTGGCCCCCGAAATTCGGAATCGAGGACGGGTCGATGCTCACCGTGAATTTCCCTTCGTACGGTTCCTGCCATCCTCCCCCATCCCAGCGGGGCCCTGGCAACCCCGGCCACACCTCAGCGGGTCATGGGTTCGCCATCCGGTCCGTGAGCTGCCATACGCCCGTCGAGGGATTCAGCGTGTGTTCCGCCCCGGACGGGTCAAGTTTCCGGGCCCGTTCCCCCGCGTGCGGTACCCCGTCCCGGTATCGGGAGAAGTCCACCCGGGTCTTGTCGTAGCCGGGCACATGCTTCTCCAGAAGCGGAAGCAGCTTCTTGTACGTGGCTGTGTGCGCGCGGTGATCCGAGAAGTGCAGCAGGAGCCACAGCTCGAAGCACGGATTGGAGACGGCGACCCGAATGCCCAGGCGACGCGCCGCGAGGGCGGCCTGTGCCACGTCCGGGTACTCGTCGACGTCGAAGACGCACCACACCTCGTCGTAGCCGCCCTTGTTCAGATCCCGCTGCCCGCGCGCGTATGTCACGAGCTGTGTCGGGGAGCACGGCTTGCCGCGTACGACGACCGAAACGGCGGGGTTACGGAGATGGTCACGTAAGCCTTGTAAGTACTGCCGCTCCGTCTCCTTGCTGCCGCACACGATCAGCATCGTGCGGGCGGAACGCCGGACCGGGCCGCGCCGTCGACCCGATCCCTCACGCGGAAACTTCTTCGGCACGAGCCCCCCAGTACTTCTTGAGCATGTCCTCGAACGCCGTCTCCGGCAGCAGCGGCACCGCGCCGTAGCTGCCCGCCAGATAGCGGCGCTCGAAGTTCTCGCCCTTGCGCGGCTTGAAATCGGTGAGCGGATACAGCGTCGAGGCACCGGTCTTTGCGCTCTTCTCCACGAACCAGACCTGATCGCGGCGGAGCACCTGGTCGCCGAGCATGGTGCCGAGGAGGGAGGCGTCGTGGGTGGTGAAGATCAACTGGGCGCCGAGCGGGTTGAGTTCGGGGTTCTGGAAGAGGGTGAGGAGTTTGGCGGTGAGCAGTGGGTGGAGGCTGACGTCGATCTCGTCGATCCACAGCGAGAACCCGTTGAACAAAGAGTTGAGGGCCGAGATCACCAGGTTCAACCAGGTCCTGGTGCCGGCAGACTCGGCGTCGGACGGCAGGACGAACTCCTCGCCCCCAACCCTGTGCACGAACTCCAGGGAATCGGACATCGCCGTCTTGATGTCGTCCGGCGCCTCATCCCACCACCCGGCGTTGCCGCCCTGGCGAGCCAGCATCTCCACGAAGGTCTTGTTCCGTTCCGGTACGCGGCGGACGCCGTGCACTCCCAGATCAGCCATGCCGAGAACCTCCGCCGCGAGCGGCAGCCCCGCTCGCTCGAACGCCTCGTACCCGAAAGCCGCGAGAGCGCCGGACCTGGCGTACGCCTGCCTGGCATTGTCCTCGACGACGGACGAGCCGTGCAGAGCCGACCAGAGCACGCCAAGTGTCTGATGCCCGGACTGCGCCGCCGCCGAGAGATAGAGGCTGTTCGGCCGCATCGTCCTCTCGACGGCCGTCCGCTCGCCGGTGAGCGTCGCGCCATAGGTCATGGTCATACAGTGGCGTTCGAACAAGACACGCCGACGGCCCTTGGGATAGGCGTACAGCCATTCCTCGGCCACCTCCGCGTCTGTGACGCTGAAGCCGTACACGTACCGCACCCCCGCTACCAGGAGGTCGACCGCGTACGACGACGGCTCGTGACGGCTCTCGTGGTCAAGGAGGAAGGACCGCCGCGGTACGGGGGTGCCCGGCAGCCAGCGAGCCTGCGAGTCGCTCACGGCACGCGTGAAGAACTCGAACGCGTCCACCACCGTCGACTTCCCCGAAGCGTTCGCCCCGAAGATCGCCACCACCGGCACCGCCGGCCGGTCGTCCTCCCCGTACGTCGGTACGAAGTTCAGCTCCTGGGGTTCGCGAAGAGAGCCGTGATTGGCCACACGAAAGCTCAGCAGCACACCTGCCACCCCCTAAAGCGCCTTGTGAACAAGTGAATCGCAAACTGGCGGACAAGGTGATGGTAGTTGCCCATCACGAACCCGAACAGGCCCGCCACCCGAGCGGGTGACGGGCCTGTAGGCGGCTCTCTGCCGGTTACAGCGTCTTGCCGGTGGGCCGGGTCGGCTCCGTGGGCTCCGGCGCCTCCGGCGTCGCCGTGCCCACGATCAGGTCGTCCGCGAAGCGGTCCACCCGGACCGTGTCGCCGTCCTTGATCTCGCCCGACAGGATTTCCTTGGCCAGGCGGTCGCCGATCGCCGTCTGAACCAGGCGGCGCAGGGGGCGGGCGCCGTAGGCCGGGTCGTTGCCTTCCATGGCCAGCCAGTCCAGGGCCTCCGGGGTGATGTCCAGGGTGAGGCGGCGGTCCGCGAGGCGGCGGGACAGGCGGTCGGTCTGGAGCTTGGCGATCCGCGCCAGGTCGTCCTTGGTCAGGGCCGAGAAGACCACGAGGTCGTCGAGCCGGTTCAGGAACTCCGGCTTGAAGGAGGCCCGCACCGTCTCCAGGACCTGCTGCTTCTTCGTCTCCTCGGTCGTGGTCGGCTCGACCAGGTACTGGCTGCCGAGGTTCGACGTCAGGATCAGGATGGTGTTGCGGAAGTCCACCGTCCGCCCCTGGCCGTCGGTGAGCCGGCCGTCGTCCAGCACCTGGAGCAGGATGTCGAAGACCTCGGGGTGGGCCTTCTCCACCTCGTCCAGCAGGATCACCGAGTACGGACGCCTGCGCACCGCCTCCGTAAGCTGGCCGCCCTCCTCGTACCCGACATAGCCGGGAGGCGCGCCGACCAGCCGGGCGACCGAGTGCTTCTCGCCGTACTCGCTCATGTCGATACGGACCATCGCCCGCTCGTCGTCGAAGAGGAAGTCCGCGAGGGCCTTGGCCAGTTCGGTCTTGCCGACCCCGGTGGGGCCGAGGAAGAGAAACGATCCGGTGGGCCGGTCGGGGTCGGCGATCCCGGCGCGGGTACGGCGTACCGCGTCGGACACCGCGCGTACCGCCTCGGTCTGGCCGATCAGCCGCCTGCCCAGCTCCTGCTCCATCCGCAGCAGCTTCTGCGTCTCGCCCTCCAGCAGCCGCCCGGCCGGGATCCCGGTCCAGGAGCCGACCACATCGGCGATGTCGTCCGGGCCGACCTCCTCCTTGACCATCGTGTCCTTGGCCGCCTCCTGCTCGGCCCGCGCCGCCGCCTCCAGCTCCCTTTCCAGGCCCGGGATCTCCCCGTACAGCAGCTTGGAAGCGGTGTCGAAGTCGCCGTCGCGCTGGGCGCGTTCGGCCTGGCCGCGCAGATCGTCGAGACGTTCCTTCAGCTCACCGACCCGGTTGAGGCCCTGCTTCTCCTTCTCCCAGCGGGCGTTGAGGCCACGCAGCTCCTCCTCGCGGTCCGCCAGATCGCGGCGCAGCTTCTCCAGCCGCTGCTTGGAGGCGGGGTCGGACTCGTTCTTGAGCGCCAGTTCCTCCATCCGCAGGCGGTCGACGGCGCGCTGGAGTTCGTCGATCTCCACCGGCGAGGAGTCGATCTCCATCCGGAGCCGGGACGCGGCCTCGTCCACCAGGTCGATGGCCTTGTCGGGCAGGAACCGCGAGGTGATGTAACGGTCGGAGAGTGCGGCGGCGGCCACCAGCGCCGCGTCCGCGATCTGCACCTTGTGGTGCGCCTCGTACCGGCCCTTGAGCCCCCGCAGGATCGCGATCGTGTCCTCGACGGTCGGCTCGGCGACCAGCACCTGCTGGAAGCGCCGCTCCAGCGCCGCGTCCTTCTCGATCCGCTCGCGGTACTCGTCCAGCGTGGTCGCGCCGACCATGCGCAGCTCGCCGCGCGCCAGCATCGGCTTGAGCATGTTGCCGGCGTCCATGGCGGAATCGCCGCCGGCGCCCGCGCCCACCACGGTGTGCAGTTCGTCGATGAAGGTGATGATCTGGCCGTCGCTCTCCTTGATCTCGGAGAGGACGGTCTTGAGGCGCTCCTCGAACTCCCCGCGGTACTTGGCCCCCGCCACCATCGCGCCGAGGTCCAGCGAAACCAGCCGCTTGTTCTTGAGCGATTCCGGCACGTCGCCCTTGACGATCCGCTGCGCGAGCCCCTCGACCACGGCGGTCTTGCCGACGCCGGGCTCCCCGATCAGCACCGGGTTGTTCTTCGTACGGCGTGACAGCACCTGCACCACGCGCCGGATCTCCTGGTCCCGGCCGATGACCGGGTCGAGCCTGCCCTCACGGGCGGCGGCGGTGAAATCGGTACCGAACTTCTCCAGGGCCTTGTACTGGCCCTCCGGGTCGGGTGTGGTCACCCGGCGTCCTCCCCTTGCCTTCTCAAACGCGTCCAGCAGCTTCTTCGCACCGGCGCCCTGCCCCTCCAGCACCTCCCCGGCCCGGCCGCCCTTGGCCGCGACCCCGATGAGCAGGTGCTCGGTGGAGAGATAGTCGTCCCCCAGCTCCTTGGCCCGCTGGGCCGCGTCGGCGATGACGGCGAGGGTCTCACGATTGGGCTGCGGGGGCGCGACGGTGGACCCGGTCACGCTGGGCAGCGCGGCCAGCACCCGCTCGGCTCCGGACCGTACCGCCGCCTGGTCCGCCTCGACGGCGGTCAGCAGATCGGTGATGTTCTCGTTGTCCTGGCCTTCGAGCAGCGCGAGCAGCAGATGTGCGGGGGTCAGATCGGGATGTCCGGCCGCCACGGCGCGATTGGTGGCGGCGTTGAGCGCGTCCCGGCTCTTGTTGGTCAGCTCGGCGTCCACGGGCCCACTCTCCTCCTCGGTTCAACCTGACTGCGTCAACCTATGCAAAGTTGAGTCTATTCCACTCAAGGGCGCCGCCCTACGCTTCCGGTATGTCCATCGACGTACGGGATCCCAGCCCCGATTTTCTCGCGTTCTGGCGCGAGCACCATGTGTGCACCCTGACCACCCTCCGCCCGGACGGCACCCCTCATGTGGTCCCGGTGGGCGTGACGTACGACCCCGAGGCCGGGCTCGCGCGGATCATCACCAACAAGAACAGCAGCAAGGTCGCCAACATCCTGGCGGCGGGCCCGGAGGGCGCGCGGGTGGCGGTGTGCCAGGTCAAGCGCGGCCACTGGGCGACGCTGGAAGGCCGCGCCACGGTCCGTACGGATCCGGAGCTGGTGGCGGACGCGGTGCGCCGCTACACGGAACGGTACGGACGCACTCCCTCGCCCAACCCGGACCGGATCGTCATCGAGATCGCCCTGGACCGGGCGATGGGCCGCGCCTGAGGCGCGGCGGCGGAATCCGGGCGGCACGGCCGCGTCCGACGCGCGGCGCCCGGATCCCGGCAGCACGGCCGCGTCCGAGGCGCCGCGGCGGAATCCGGGCAGCACAACGGCGCCATCGTGTTTCAGGTCCACGATGGCGCCGTTGTGTGGGGGAAGCGCCAGAGCGATTTACAACGACGGGGGAATCGCTCAGGCGCTGCGGGGGGTGGCGATGGTGGTCTGCGGTTCGACCAGTTGGTGGTCCCTCTGGTCGAGGTTCACAAAGATCATGTCGTAACGGATGGCACATCGGACCGGCTGCGGAGCCCCCCGCGGCCTCCGAAGGCAGCGGTAGGCGCGGACGTCCTCGTCCTCCTCGCGTACGACGACGATCGGCTCTCCGAACAGGGTGACCATCAGCGAGTCGCCACGGTGAGGAATGGCCGTGACAAGATCGATGAAGTGCCATCCCGACCGGTAGGCCGTGGCCATCTCGCGCCGGAAGACCCGGTCGTCCGGCGGGACGGTCACGCGCTCGGATCGGCCGATGCGGGGACCCGGCTGCTCTGCGCCGGTGCCACGTCCCAACCGATGTCGCCGGGGGTAACGTCCTGCGGAGTGCTGTCCCAGCTTATGTCACCCGACGTCGGGCCCTGAGCACTCTGAACAGTGGATCCGGCCGGCGTGGAGTCCCAGCTGATGTCCCCCCCGACAGCCAGCGCGCCATAGGCCAGAGCCGCAGAGAAAGCAGTGGCTACCACCGCGCGAAGCATTCTCTTGTACATAGTCGGCTTCGTCCTCACTTGATGGATTCCTCTCCCCCGCCATGTAGACGATGGCTCACCCGAGCACGTCAACACCACCGGGACGAGGCATCATGTTCCTGTATGTTCAGGACCCTGGGGGGTGGAGATTTGCCAGCGAACGACTCAAAACAGACACATCCCCATGCCGTCACCGATTTGTGTGATGACGGCAGACGGCTTTACGCCAGTGCGCTGCGCTCCGGCCGCATAGCCCGGAGCGAGGCCGCGGGGACTCCATGCCTCATGGAATTCGCGCTTCTGCACCCCGATCCGGACGACGCGGCATGGCTTCGCCCTGTTCCGCCGTCCGCGGCGCTCGCCAAGCGGCTCCATCCGATAGAGCGCGAGATCCAGGAACGCCGTCACTTCGCCGTAGAACTGACCGACTCTTTCGAGCCGTTCATGACGATCAGCGCGCAGGACCCGCCGACCACCCACGCGATCACGGTCCTGGAGGGCGTCAGCCGTATCAACGCGGCACTCGACCTGTCCACCGCCGAGTGCAAGACGGAGGTCCTGACCGTGCAGCCGGGTGGCGGGCGCAGCGAACATGTGCTGGCGGAGGCCCTGGAGCGCGGCCGGGCCGTGGTCGACCGCGGCATCAGTCTGCGCACCCTCTACCAGCACACCGTCCGGCACAGCCAGGGCACTCTCGCCTACGCGGAGAGACTGGCCGAGGGCAAGGTCGAGATCAGGACACTCGAAGAACTGATAGAGCGGCTGATCATCTTCGACCGCACGGTGGCGTACATACCGGCGCGCTCCGACCGGCAGATCGCCCTGGAGCTGCGCCACCCGGGGCTGGTCGACTATCTGGCGCAGGTCTTCGAGCAGCTCTGGCGGCGCGCCACGCCCCTCACGGAGCAGGTGGCGTACGAGCCCACCCCCGACGGCATCACGGGCATCCAGCGGTCCATAGCGAGGCTTCTGGTCGAGGGGTACGTGGACGAGGCCATCGCCCGGCGCCTGGGGATGAACGTACGGACCTGCCGCGCGCACATCGCCAAGCTGGCCACGACCCTGGGCAGCGGCAGCCGGGCGCAGCTCGGCTATCTGGTGGCGCAGTCGGGGATCCTGGACCGGGAGGAAAGCTGAGCGGGGGGGTACGCGGCCACAGGGGCGGCACGCGGGGCACAGG
>NZ_LATD01000230.1 GCF_000981895.1 Streptomyces odonnellii
GGACGGGGCAGGGCGCGACGGCGCGGGGTGGGACCGGGCAAGCGCGGTCCGCGCACACCGGGTCCGGGCAGGACAGACCCGGCCAGGACGGACCCGGGCTGCGTGCCGCCGTCACCGGGCTGACCAGGCAGACCTTCCCCAGCCGCCAGGTGCAGAGCGCCTATCTGAGCTGGGTGTACGAACAGACCGTCGCCGCTCTGCCCTCCGGCATCACCCTCCACCCGCACCGCACCCACGCCCTGCGTGTCACGGGACCGCGCGGCGGACGCCAGCGCGTCTGGCTGGAGGGCCGCACCGAACCGCTGCTCGCCGATCTCGTCGTCCTCACCCTCGGGCATCTCGACGGCGAACCCGACGCGGAACAGCGGGAGTTGAGCGCCTTCGCGGAGCGCCACGGGCTGATCCATCTGCCGCCCGACTTCACCGCCGACAGCGATCTCTCCGCTCTGCCGGCCGCCGAACCCGTGATCGTCCGCGGCTTCGGACTCGCCTTCGTCGATCTGATGGTGCTGCTCACCGAAGGCCGCGGCGGACGCTACTCGGGGGACGCGGGTGGGCATGGCGCCGACGAGCACGGCGAGGAGCTGACGTACCATCCCTCCGGGCGGGAGCCGGTCCTGTACGTCGGGTCGCGGCGCGGTGTCCCGTACCACTCCAAGATCGGTTACGGTCTGGACGGCGAACGCCCGCCGCTGCCGCGCTTTCTGGGGCCCGGGCAGATCGACGAACTGGCCGCCGGGCCTGGGCCGTTGGACTACCGGCGCGACATCCGGCCGCTGGTCGACAAGGAGCTCGGCTTCGCCCACTACCACCGGCTCTTCACCGCCCACCCCGAGCGCACCCGAGTCGGCTGGACCGACTTCGAGGAGAAGTACGCGGCGGCAGACCCCGGCAGCCCGGAGCTGGACGCGCTGGTCGCCACCGCCGTACCGGACCCCGCCGACCGGCTCGATCTGGACGCCCTCGACCGGCCGTTGGACGGGGTGCGCTTCTCCTCGTACGACGCTCTTCAGGACGCGCTGCGCGACTACATACACGCGGATCTCACCCGTCGACACGATCCGTCCCACAGTGCGGACCTCGCCGTCTTCTACGGGCTGCTCTCGATCTACGGGCAGCTCATGCGCCTCGGCGATCTCGGGGACATGGACGGCCCCTGGCACGGCTTCTTCAGCTATCTCGCCTCCGGCCCGCCGGGGCCCAGGCTGCGCCAGTTGCTCGCGCTCTCCCGGGCCGGGGTCGTCCGCTTCCTCGGCCCGGACATGACCGTCGAGGCCGACGAGCGGCAGGGTGTCTTCCGGGCCGGCAGCCCCGGAGTGCCCGGACAGTACGTCGAGGCGCGCGCTCTGGTCGAGGCCCGGCTCCCCGACCCCTCGCCCGAGCGCACCCGCAGTCCGCTGCTGCGCGCGCTGTACGAGGAGGGGGCGGCCACCACCTCGGGGGCCGGCCTGGTGCGGGTCGACCCCGACGACGGACGGCTGCTGGAGCGCGACGGCCGCCCGCATCCGCGGCGCTTCGCGCTCGGCCCGTACACCACCGCCCGGTCGAGCGGGGCCTTCACCCGGCCCAGGACCGGCGGGCCGGCGTTCCGGCAGAACGACGCGACCGCGCGGGCCGCGCTCACCCTGCTCGCCGAGCTGCCCCTCCGTACCGGCGCCTCGCACGCTCCCGGCGGCAACCCGGACACCGGCCCCGGCTGTGGCGCGCCGGAGACCGGTCCCTCGGACGCTTCAGGCGGCGCTCCGGACACCGGCCCCGGTTCGCCGGACGGTTCGCGCCCCGTGCCCTCGACCGCCGGACCGGCCGGGAACGGCCCGTCCGCAGCCGAAAGGTAGGGCGCGTCATGTCCGCCACCCGATCCCTGCATCTCGCCGCCGAGATCGGCGGGCCGCCGCACTACGACGCCGAGTGGTACGTCGATCTCGCCCGGCTCGCCGAGCGCGGCGCCCTCGACTTCATCACCCTCCAGGACTCCTTCGGGCGCCCCGGCCCCGACGCGCTCGCCGTGCTCTCCCGGGTCGCGCCCGCCACCGAACGGATCGGTCTGGTGCCGGCCGTCACCACCACCCACACCGAGCCGTTCCATGTCTCCACGGCCCTCGCGACCCTGGACTGGGTGAGCCGTGGCCGGGCCGGCTGGCTCGTCGGGGTGTCCGCCACCCCGGCCGAGGCGCGGCTCTTCGGCCGCCGCCGGGCCGCGCCCGCCGCCGCGCTGTGGAAGGAGGCGGGCGAGGTGGCCGAGGTGAGCGCCAGGCTCTGGGACAGCTGGGAGGACGACGCCGAGATTCGCGACGTATCGACAGGGCGTTTCATCGACCGCGACAAGCTGCATTATGTCGACTTCGAGGGAACCGGGTTCAGCGTCCGGGGTCCGTCCATCGTGCCGAGGCCGCCCCAGGGCCATCCGGTCGTCGTCGCCGACGGCACCGCCGACCCCGCCGCCGAGACCGCGGTGCGCCATGCCGATGTGGTGCTGATCGGGGCCGGCCGGCCCGAGGAGGCGACAGCCCTGCGCGAGCAGCTCCTGGCGCGCGCCGCCGCCCATGGCCGTGACCCGGGCACCCTGCGGGTGCTGGCCGCGCTCACCGTCCATCTCGGCGACGGCGAACGGCCGTTGGACCCGGGCCTGGAGAGCGCCCCGCACACCACCGTGGGCGCCGGCGGACCGCACTACCGCGGCGGCCCGGCCGGTCTCGCGGAACTCATCGCCGGCTGGCACGGCGCCGGAGCGGTGGACGGCTTCCACCTCACGCCCGCCGAACCGCGCCGCGATCTCGAACGGCTGGTGAACGGCACCGTGGCGCTGCTCCAGCACCGCAGCCTGTTCCGCACCTTCCATCCGGGCGGCACGCTCCGCGAACATCTCGGTCTCGCGCGCCCGGCCAACCCGTACGCGTCCGCCGGGGGAGCCCGATGAGCACCGACCCGACCGAAGCGGCCCGTACCGCCGCCGGAAGCGCCGCCCCTGCCGGAAGCGCTGCCCGTACTGCCGGGAGCGCCGCCTGTACCGCCACCGGGCGCACCGGGCGCACCGGGCGCACCGCCGCCGGGAGAGCCAGGGACACCGGCACGGTCCGCACGGGCGCCGACCGCAAGCGGATCCATCTCGCCGCCCACTTCCCGGGGGTCAACAGCACCACCGTCTGGGCCGACCCCCGCTCAAGGTCGCAGATCGCCTTCTCGTCCTTCGAGCATCTCGCACGGACCGCCGAGCGCGGGAAGTTCGACTTCTTCTTCCTCGCCGAAGGGCTGCGGCTGCGCGAACACAAGGGCCTGATCCACGATCTGGACGTGGTCGGCCGCCCCGAGTCGCTCACCGTGCTGAGCGCGCTGGCCGCCGTCACCGGACGGCTCGGCCTCGCCGCCACCGTGAACGCCACCTTCAACGAGCCGTACGAACTGGCCCGCAGGCTCGCCACCCTCGACCATCTCAGCGGGGGCCGGGCCGCCTGGAACGTGGTGACCTCGTCCGATGCCTTCACCGGGGAGAACTTCCGGCGCGGCGGCTATCTCGACCGTGCCGACCGCTACACCAGGGCCGCCGAGTTCGTCGCGACCGCCCGTGAGCTGTGGGACTCCTGGACGGACCCGGGGCCCGGCTCCCCGTACGGCACGCCCCGGCGCTTCGCCCACTCGGGGCCGCAGTTCGAGATCGAGGGGGAGTTCACCGTCCCGCGCTCCCCGCAGGGGCATCCCGTGGTGATCCAGGCCGGCGACTCCGAGGAGGGCAGGGAGTTCGCCGCGTCCGCCGCCGACATCGTCTTCAGCCGGCACGGCACACTGGAGGCGGGCCGCGCCTTCTACACCGACATCAAAGCCAGACTGGCGGCGTACGGCAGGAAACCGGCCGACCTCAAGATCATGCCGGGGGTCACCTTCGTCCTCGGCGACAGCGACGCGGAGGCACAGGAGCGGGCGGCCGGGATCCGCAGACAGCAGGTCTCCCCGCAGAACGCGATCCTCGCGCTGGAGCAGGTCTGGGGACGTGACCTCTCGGCGTACGACCCGGACGGACCGCTGCCCGCGATCGACCCCGACCCGGACTCCAGGCTGGTCCAGGGCCGGGTCAGGGTCGCCGACCCGGCGGCGGTCGCGGCCGGGTGGCGGGCGCTGTCCGAGGCGAAGGGGCTGTCGATCCGGCAGACCGTCATCGAGACCACCGCACGGCAGTCCTTCATCGGCACCCCGGAGACCGTGGCGGCGGCGCTCGACACCTTCGTCCAGACGGACGCGGCGGACGGTTTCATCCTCATACCGCATCTCACACCGGGCGGACTCGACGACTTCGTCGACCAGGTCGTACCGCTGCTCCAGGAGCGCGGGGTCTTCCGTACGGAGTACGAGGGCGGCACGCTGCGGTCGCATCTGGGGCTTCCGGAACCGGTACGGAAAGGCTGACCAGCACCGCGGGCCGACCCCGCCTCCGTACCGGCCGCAAGGCCAAAAGCGGCTCTTGCGTGGGGAGTTGGGGCCGCTGATACTCCCGAGCAGCGCCGACCGGGCCGCGGGCCGTCTCGTTCGTACGACGGCCGACGCCCGGTCGCGTCTCACGGGCCCGTACCCGATGAAGGGCCCCCGATTCCCTCGGGAGGGACGCCAAGTGAGGACCAAGCGCACCAACCGCCGCGCGGGCGGGCTCAGACGCACTCGTACGCTCGCCGTCGTCACCGGACTGCTCGCCGCCGTGGCGCTCGCCATCCCCGCCGCGAGCGCGCACACCGCCGCCGGGACCGGCGCCGACCGGTCCGCCGCCGTCGGGGACGCGGTGCTGGCCGCCGGGGTGGCGGGCACCGCCTGGCACACGGACCCCGCGACCGGCGAGGTCGTCGTCACCGCGGACCGTACCGTCTCGGCCGGTGAGATCGCCGCGATCGAGCGGGCCGCCGGCCCGCACGCGGGCGCGCTGCGCTTCGAGCGCACGGTCGGCACCCTCGCCCCGCACCTCTCCGGCGGCGACGCCGTCTACTCCGGGGGCGCGCGCTGTGCGGCCGGGTTCAATGTCGTCAGCGGCAGCACGTACTACTTCGTGACGGCGGGACACTGCACGAGCGGCGCCTCGACCTGGTACGCGGACCCCTCGGGGACCACACTCCTCGGCACCACCGCCGGAACCACCTTCCCCAGCCGTGACTTCGGCCTCGTCCGGTACACCAATCCCTCGGTGCCCGTCCCCGGCACGGTCGGTACGGTCGACATCACCGGCGCGGGCAACGCCACGGTCGGGATGTCCGTCACCTTCCACGGGCCGGTCGGCGGTGTCCGTTCCGGTACGGTGATCAGCCTCAACAACACCGTCAACTACGGTGGCGGGCAGACCGTCACCGGGCTGATCCGCACCAACATCTGCACCTATCCCGGCGAGAGCGGCGCGCCCCTCTACTCGGGAGGCATCGCGATCGGTGTGCTCTCGGGCGGGTCCGGCTGCACGTCGTACTTCCAGCCGATCATCCCGGTCCTGGGCGCGTACGGGGTGAGCGTGTACTGACGGGCGCTAGGCCCTGTCCGGCCGGTCTTCGCGGGCCCGCGACGCCTGGCACGGCACCTCGCTGCGTTGTCGGAACATCCCCATACGCCCAGTATGGGGACGTCCCTCCGCCTTGCGATGCACCGCATCTGACGCCGCGCGCTGACCCACCAGCGATTACGGGACAGCCCTTAGTTCCGGTGTCCGCACGCGCCGGCACATCCCTGCGCCGCGCCCTCACACGCCGGGCGGACCGCCGCACTGTGACCTCAATCGCCGGACCGGCTGATTTTCCGGGCCACTCTGAGACACTGTCGGAGTGGTCGGCCGCAGAAGGACCGGGGGCTGTGGGCAGTGAAACGTATCGGAGTGACCGGTCACCGGAACATCCCCGCCGAGGCCTACGCCCATATACGGGCCGCCATCCAGTCCGTACTCCACGGCCAGAAGGGCTCGTTGGAAGCGCTCTCCAGTCTGGCCGCGGGCGCGGACCAGCTCTTCGCGGTGCTCGCCCTCGACCGCGGCGCCCGGCTCACCGTCGTCATTCCCAGCGGTGACTACGAGGACGGCTTCGACGACCCGGCCGAACTCGCCGGCTACCGGCGGCTCAGGGACCGCGCGGCGGCGGAGGTCCGGATGGCCTTCCCGCACTCGACCGACGAGGCCTACTACGCGGCGGGCACCTATATCGCGGACCACTGCGACCGGCTGCTGGCCGTGTGGGACGGCCTCCCGGCCCGTGGCCTCGGCGGCACGGGAGACATCGTGCGCTACGCGCGCGAGCGCGGGAAGCCGGTGACGGTGATCTGGTGCGAGGGCGTCGAACGCGCCTGACCCGGCCGGCGCGCGACAGCCCACGGCGAGCGGGCCCGTACCGGCCGAGGCCCTGACCCTGCACGCACGATGCCCCCTCCGTCCGCTTCTTAGGCCGGGCACAGGCGGCTTCTTCGCCCTGTGCGGGGCACTATGCCGGGCTGTGAACGCCAGCGGCGCGTACGAGCGCAGCGGTGTCCCGCAGATTGGCCAGGACGACGTCAGCGCCTGCTGCCCCCAGTTCCTCCTCGGTGCTCCGCCCGGTCGCGACGGCGATCACACGCACTCCGTTGGCCGTGCCACCCCCTACGTCTGCGGGGGTGTCGCCGATCAGTACGGCATTGCTCGGCGAGCAGTTGGCCCGTGTCAGGGACTGATGGACGAGTTCAGGGCGCTCGTCCGCGTCTTCGCCGTAAGCCCCCAGTTCCCAAGCGATATGCCGGTCCAGGCCGAATACGCCGAGCTTGATCTCGGCGACCGGTCGGACGTTCCCGGACACCACTGTCTGGATGATGCCCGGTGACGAGGCCAGCGCGTCCAGTGCGGCTGCGGCTCCTGGGAGCGCATGACCACGTTCGCGCAGTTCGGCGGAGTGCTTCATATGCTCTTCCGCCAGGGCCTCTGCGAATCGCTCGAAGTCCCCGCGGTCTGTGGTCAAACCGTGGAGCCTCGCAGTCTCCCGGAAGATCACGGGCTCCGTGATGCCATCGATCTTCGCCTGCTCGCGCATCGGCAAGCCGGTTGTCCTGTGGAACGCGGCGGCAGACAGCTCGCGCCCCACGCCCCGTGTCGAGATCAGCGTGTGGTCGATGTCCCACAGCACCAGCCTCACCATTCGGCCTCCAACAGTTCTCTGACCGTTACAAGTTGTCACGAAATCAGGTTTCAGCCCTACGCTGGCGGTACAACCAGGTAAAGGTGACCGCGTGACGGGCTTTCCAGGATTCCGCGTTGGCGACCGGGTCAAGTACTACCGCAAGACCAACGGCCACCGCAGCCAAGCTGTGGTGGCCGGTCTGTGCGGTATCACCGAGCGCTACCTCTCGCTGATCGAGAACGGTCAGAAGACTCCCTCGGCGGACGTCCTGTCCCGGCTGGCTTCCGAGCTGGGTGTGCCCATCGCCGCGCTCCTCAGCGACACCCCCGGCCCCGAGCCCGTACCCACGGACCGGACCGCCTCCGATGTCGCCCGCGCCCTCATGGGATACGGACGGCCACCCGTCAGCACGCCAGTCGTGCCCCCGGCCGATCTGAGAGAGCGGGTGGAGCAGGCATGGCGGACCTGGCAGACGAGCAAGGAGCGGTTCACCGAGGCTGAGGTGACCTTTCCAGCGCTGATCGAGGATGTCGAGCACGCGCTGCGTGCGTACCGCCGCGGCACCGATCCCGCCGTTCGACGAGATGTCCTGCGTACGGCCGCAGATCTGTACGGCCTGCTGCGATCCTACTGCCGTCGAACCGGTCGCCTGGATCTGTCGCTCATGGCCGCCGACCGGGCCATCCGCGCCGCTGAGGACGCCGACGATCCGGTGCGCATTGCCGCTGCGCAGTGGAACCTCGGGCATGTGCTGCTGTCGGACGAGCGGGATGGTGCTGTGGGGGAGGCGAAAGACGTGGCGCTGGCAGCAGTGGATCGGATCAAGAGCGAAGCGGTCACTCTTGAACTGACGGCTGTGCAGGGTGCCTTGGAACTGGTGGCTGTGGTCTCCGATGCCCGGCAGCGCAACTGGTGGCAGGCCCGGGAACGGCTGGAGAAGAGGGCCGCTCCCCTTGGTGACGAGGCCGGTGAGGGCAACGTACAGCGAACGGTATTTGGACCGACCAACGTCGAGCTTCACGCCATGAGCGTCGAGATGCTGGCGGGTGAGGCGGCGGAGGCACTGAGGCTGGCCGATCACCTCGACACCACCGGATTACCCTCCCGCGAGCGCCGCTTTACCTTCGGACTGGAAGTAGCTCGCTGCTACGACCTCCGCCGCGAGGATGCCGCCGTCTACGTCCATCTCCTCGGCCTGGAGGGTCTGGCGCCTGAGGATCTGGCTCACAGTCCGCAAGCGCGTGGTCTCGTGGCGGGCTTGCGGAAGCGCGTTCGGCCCACGTACAAGCAGCAGGTCACCGAGCTGGCTGACAGGCTTGGGGTCATCTGACTGTCCCGAACTGTGGGTTCACCCGAACTGAGAGTTCGGGTTGACTCCCCGCCGCCTCCGTACGGTCGCACTACCACTCAGCGATCGCCACGGAGATGAAGCACATGAAGATCAGGCGCCCGCCGTCACGTACGAAGACCGCGCTCGCGATGGACTCCGATCTCGTACGCATGGACCGTTTCTACGCGCTCCAGGCTCTGGAGCAGATTGCCGCTCCGGGAGCCGTTGCGGTCGAGCTGGCGCCGACGCCTGTCGTGCTCTTCGTCGTTTCGCCGGGAAGCAGCAGCGAGTGGCATCTGCCCAGGACGGTCGCGCTGGCTGAGGGCTCCATTGCTCTGCCGCCGGACGAATGCCAGTCGCCTCCCGGTGCCTACTGGCTGATCCCGCCGAGTCACGGTCGACTGCACACCGATGTCGATGACCTGCGTCGTGCGTTGGAAGCCGTGTTCCGGCGCGCCGCGCAACGTTCGCACGTTCCCGAACGGGTTGCCCCATCGCTGCCAGGGCCAGCCCTGAGCATCCCTACGACACCCCGGCGACCGCAGACACGGTCTCGGGGCTTGGCCAACGCCAGACCTAGAAAGAGTGTCGACATGCCTGCATCCACAGCCGGAACAGCCGCTTCCGACCTCGAATCCCCTCCGCTCGATTTCGCCACTATGCGTGCCACGGCAGAGCATGCGCTTGACTTCGGCGCCCGGTTGCCGGACGAGGACCTGGAGACGGCCATCCGGCGGCTGCGCGCACACCTGGCGCTGCTGATCCCGGAGGCGGAGGAGCGTCTGGGGCGCTTCTCCCCGGCAGGCATCGAGGAGGCGCGGCGGCGTGTGGCTGCAGACCCGGGGGTGCTCGGGCCGGGGCGTCACGCGCACTGTCTGGCCCGGTCCGTCCTGGAGTTGTGCGAGCACCTGGGCCGCGCCGGAGGGGCGGAGCCGGGCGTGCGAGGAGCGCCGGTCCCGGAGCCGTGGGTGCCGCCTGCCGGTCCGGCCGTGGAACTGGTGGCCGCCGGGCGGTACTGGGACGCCGTACGGGTGCGCGCCGATGTCGGCGAGCGTGTGATCAAGCGCCTGGCCGACACCAGCGGGGCAGTCATCCAGGACTCGTACGGGTCGGTCTTCTACTGGCTGGTGACTCCGGGCGCCGCAGACGCATGGGACCTTCCGCCGGAGCAGGTTGTGCCGCTGGGCGTTGCGACGTTCGTGGCGGTACCGCCTCCGCAATTCACGGACGAGTCCCGCCGTCTCCGCTGGATCAGGCCGTTGACCGTGTCGCGCTGCCTGACCGACCCCACGCTGCTGCACGATGCCCTGGCTGCGGAGACTCTGACGCTATGACGCCCCGCCCGCGGTCAGCGGGGCCGGGGGCCGGTGAGCGAGCGGCTGCCCCGCCGGTGGCCGTCCCGTCCCCTTTCGGCGTCGGCCGACGACGGGCTCACTATTCATCTCCAACCTGGAGACCCCTTTTTCAATGCACTGGCACGGATACGCCTGGACCGGCCCCCGGGTTGGTCTTTCCGCACTGCGGCGCGACGTCCGGGAGCCACCCCGCGCCGATGTCCAGCCGATCAGCGTCGACGTTCAGTTGAAGCGGATCGCGGACGCCGCAAGCGTCCTCGCCACGCATGCCACCGCCGACGAGGCGTTCGCCTGGCTGGAGGCGGCGCTCCGGGACTACCCGCGCGCCGCCAGGGATCCGCTGCCCGGGGACGCGCTCGCCGACGCGCGGGCGCGGCTTGACCGTGGCGGGGAAGTCGACTGGTTCTACTACTCCCTCGACGGTCGGTATGTGGAGCGCGCGCTGCGCGTCTGCGCCGGTCCGGGGGCTGTGGAACCGCATCGGCCCCTCAGCGGTTGCCCGCAAGCCCCTTAGGCCTTCCGACGAGCACGACGAACGCTTGTCCTGGCCGCGGTCGGTGAGTCGGACAGGCCATGGGGGACGATGATCCTCAACTCCGGTGCCGCACCAGCCAGTCGGTGTGCTGGGGGGAGACGATGCGCTCGGTCTCGTACACCGCGCTCGACCACTGTTCCTCGGTCACCATCGTCTCCATCGCGGTGTGCATCGCCGCCAGGTCCTCCTCCACCAGCGAGTGCGCGGAGATGAGGGGCTGGTGCCGGCGGATCTCGCTCCATGCCAGACAGGCGGCAGCCGACGCCGACAACACCCCCAGCACGGACGACGATTCGGTGACCGAGAAGGTCCGCAGCGTGGCCAGGACCAGCGCCAGCAGGGTCAGTACGGAGATGGTGACCGACCAGAGCGTGGTGGCGCGGCGCGAGACGACCGTTCTGCGGTGGTACCAGTTGCGCTGCTCGATCAGCCGGTCCCTGACATAGGTCTCCTTGCGGATGGTGTACGGCTTCTCGCGCAGCAGCCGCATGGGACCCGTGATCAGCTCTCCCACCGGCCCCATCACCCCCATGACACCGCGTCCGCCGCCCGTGTCGTCGCGCGGGTCCTCCCAGCCGACCTTCTTCAGCTCCTGGAGTCCCGCCTCCATCCGCTCCGTGAACAGTCCCGCCGGGTCGGCGGCTCCGGAGTCGAAGGGTGCGCCATGGACGGCGTACCGCCAGGACAGCGACTTGATGAACTCCGCGGCGGAGCGGTTGAGTTGCCAATGCGACTTTGCTCGCTGGCCCGCGGAGCGGAAGGTGAGCAGAAGCACACCCGCGTACGCCAACGCGCTGAGTGCGCCGATGAGTTGGAACGAGCCCCCCAGCGACCCCCGCCAGGGCAGCGCCGCCAGGGCCGCGCCCACGACGAGCAGCAGCAACTGGAGGCGGGTCGCCCTGATGGCCTCCCGCTGCCGCGCGATGGCTATGGCGTCCGCGTGATGGAAGAGAACCGGCAGATCAGCGTTTCGGAAGACCATGCTGTGCAGTGGTCCGCGTAACTCGGCCATGCGCGCCCCCGTCTGCTGTTTTGTTGTCACCCAGTAGGCGGAACGGTGTGTTCCGCACCGCCCCGTGAATTCCTCGCAACGCTTTCGTCTCGGCCCCACGCGCCGATTTGCCGCTCGGGCTCACGAGAGTAAAGTCGAGCCGCTGACACTGCAACGGTGCGGTGTCTCCTCTTCGGACCACATCACCAAGGACGGCCGTCGTGACCTACCAGACCTCTGTCACCTTCGCCACTGCGAAGAAGAACCGGACCCCTCTCGCAGAGATCGATGTACGCGACGCCGGTGTCGCCAAGAAGCTCGGACGCGTACTGCCCATGCCCACCGACCGCACCGCGCGCGTTTCCAGCTTCAATTCTGCCCTCTAGTACCGGGGCAATACCGGGGCAATGACGCCACAACAACGACCGCCCCAACTACGTTCTAGACTGGGGTAATGACAGGACCCCTGGTCCCCTTTCGCGAGATCGTTCTGAAGGTCCACAGCAGGTGTGACCTTGCCTGTGACCACTGTTACATCTACGAGCACGCCGATCAGAGCTGGCGCACGCGCCCCAGAACAATCTCTGACGAGGCGATCTCATGGACGGCTCTGCGACTGGCGGAGCACGCCAAGGCTCATGCTCTGCCCTCCGTGTCAGTGATCCTGCACGGAGGGGAGCCGCTGCTGGCGGGGCCGGCGCGGTTACGGCGCGTCTGCGAGGAGCTGACCAGGGCTCTCGACGGAGTCGCCGCGCTCGATCTGCGGATCCATACGAACGGCCTCCAGCTCAGCCCCCGCTATCTCGACCTCTTCGAGGAGTTCGGGGTACGGGTGGGAATCTCGCTCGACGGCGACCGGGCCGCCAATGACCGCCACCGCCGCTTCGCGGACGGCCGCAGCAGCCACTCCCAGGTCCTCAAGGCCGTCGCCCTGCTGCGCCAGGACCGCTACCGCCCGCTCGACCTCGGACTGCTCTGCACCGTCGACGCGGCCAACGACCCGGTCGCGGTGTACGACGCGCTGGCCGCCCTCGATCCGCCGCGCATCGACTTCCTGCTGCCGCACGCCACCTGGGACGAGCCGCCGCCGCGCCCCGGCGGATCGCCCACCGAGTACGCCGACTGGCTGCTCACCGTCTTCGACCGCTGGGACGCCCAGGGCCGGCCGATGCCCGTACGGCTCTTCGAGTCGGTGCTCTCCACCCTGAGCGGC
The DNA here is from genome assembly GCF_000981895.1 of Streptomyces odonnellii. Classification (GTDB taxonomy): domain Bacteria; phylum Actinomycetota; class Actinomycetes; order Streptomycetales; family Streptomycetaceae; genus Streptomyces; species Streptomyces odonnellii. The sequence goes on from NZ_LATD01000230.1 coordinate 12,519, forward strand.
GGCCCCAGCCTCACCGAGTCGCTGGGCCTCGCCCCCACCGATCTGGTCGTGGTGGAGACCGACGGCGCGCTGGAGCAGGTCGACTCCCTCAAGAGCGCCTACGAAGGAGCGGCGGCCACCGGCTTCGACGTCTTCTCGCACTCCTTCGACGAGGTCGCCGCGCACCCCGGGGTACGGACCCGGCAGCTCGGGCTCGCGGGGGTGAGCGAGACCTGCCGGGAGTGCCCGGTCGTACGGTCCTGTGGCGGCGGTCTCTACACGCACCGCTACCGCTCGGAACCGGCGGAGGCGGGCACCGGCGCCCCGGGCGGCTTCGACAACACCTCCGTCTACTGCGCCGATCTGGAGGCTCTGATCCGCGGGATCGAGTCCCGTACGGCCGCCGCCTCGGTCTCGCCCGCCCTCGCCGACACCGGTGAACTGATGGTCGCCCAGGAGGAGCTGACCCGTTCGCTGCTGGCCGGACTGCACGCCGAACTCGGCGGCAGGGGCGGCGCGGAATGGCAGGAGGCCTGGGAGCTGGCGGGCGCTGTCGAGCAGCACTCCGACGGGCTCGACGAGGTGCTGGCCCACCCCTACACCCGTACCTGGCTGATAGACGCCATGGCCGCCCTGCGCGAGGCGCGGCCCGGCGCGCTCGACACCGCGCTCCGGCTCCGGTCGTACGTGGCCGCGGCGGTCGTCCGGGGCCGCCTGGATCTGCCCGTACGGGTCGGCCTCACCGACGGCGTACTCCATCTGCCGACCCTCGGCACCCTCCGGACGGGCACCGGCGGCGAGGCCGAAGTGCGCGCCGTGGAACAGGGCTTCCTGGTCCGCACCCCCACCGCCGAGCTGCTCGTCGGACACCCCGGCGGGACCACCCCGTACTGGCGCCCCGTCCGGCACCTCCGCCGCGACGGAGTGCCCGTCCTCGCGCTGGACGATCTCGACCCGTACCGCGACTGCTTCGGCACCCCCGTCCACCCCGGGCTCGGGGACGAGGCGGCGGCCGGCTGGAGCGACCGGCTCGCGGCGGCCTGGCGCCTGCTCGGGGACACCGTGCCCGAGCAGACCGCCGAGGCCGGGCGCACACTGTCCACCCTGACGCCCCTGCTCACCGCGGACACCCCGGCCCGCGCGCCCGGCCACCACGGCCACGGCGCGCTGGGCGTCCCCCTGGAAGGCGGCGCCGAAGAGCTGGCGCCCGCGCTGCTGCGCGGTCTCCGCCGGGCCCGGCTGCGGGCGCTGACCGAGGTCACCGACCTCTACGCGCTGGACGGCGAATGGCTCAGGCCCGCGCCCTGGCAGGAGGAGCCGGTGCCGCTGTCGGCGCTGCTGGCGGGCGCGTACGAAAGGGTGGGGCTCGCCGCGTACGATCCCCGCCATCGCGACCAAGCCCGCCGCGCCCTGGACACGCTCCAGGACGCGGCCGAACTCACCGTCGGCGGGAAGAGCCTGCTGGCCGTACTCAGGGAAGAGGCCGACCGTGGCTGAGACGACGACCGCCGGCCCGCTGGCCGGTGAACTGGCCGAGCTGGGAGTGACGGAAGGGACGACCCTGCTCGTCCACGCGTCCCTGCACGGCACGGGGCTGGACGCCGACACCCTCCGTACGGCCCTGCTGACCGCGCTCGGCCCGGAGGGCACCCTCGTCGTGCCCGCCTTCACCGAGGAGAACTCCGACACCTCCGCGGCCCACTACGCGCAGATCCAGGGCATGACCCGCAGGCAGGCCGCGGCCTTCCGGTCGCGGATGCCCGCCTTCGACCCGCTGACCACGCCCTGCACGGCGATGGGCCGGCTGGCCGAGTCCGTACGTACCGCTCCCGGGGCCGTCCGCAGCGCGCACCCGCAGTCCTCCTTCGCCGCGATCGGACGGCGGGCCGCGGAACTGCTCGCCTTCCACCCCCTGCACAGCCATCTCGGGGAGGACTCACCGCTCGGCGCGCTCGTCCGCGCGGAGGCGCGGGTGCTGATGGTGAATGTGGGGTTCGAGGCCTGTACGGCATTCCATCTCGCCGAATACCGCACGGGCGCGACCATGCGTTCCTATCACTGTGTGGTGAAAGGGCCGGACAACGGGGCGCAGTGGGTGGAATATGAGGACGTCAACCTCGACGACAGTGATTTCGAGGCGATCGGCGCGTCATTCCCCTGGGGACTGGAGCGCAAGGGTCAGCTCGGCGGAGCAGCTGCGAGGTCCTTCTCGATCACGGACGCGGTCGACCACGCCGAGTCGTGGATGACTGAAAAGCGGCATTGATTGACCGAACGGCATGGGGAGGAAGCGGGCTCGTTTCCGGAAGGATTGGTTCGCTCATCTCCGTGACCTTCCGGGTTTCGCGGATGTGGGTGCTCACACAGGACGGGGGTCGTGTGCAAGCGTCATCGCAGCAGCGAGCGGCTGACCATCGGCCGTATTTCTTTCTCAGTTACGCCCATACGCCGAGGGACGGTGCGGGGGGACCGGATCCGGACATGTGGGTCGAGCGGCTCTTCCGGGATCTGTGCGCCCATGTGATGGCCATGACCGATCTGCCGGCCGGGGCACAGGCGGGGTTCATCGACCGGGAGATGCGCTCGGGGGAGGGCTGGTCGGAGCGGCTGGCCGAAGTGCTGGCCACCTGCCGGGTGTTCGTGCCGCTGTTCTCGCCGCGCTACTTCGCCAGCGAGATGTGCGGCAAGGAGTGGTTCGCCTTCGCCCAGCGGGTCATCTACGAACAGGCCAAGAGCAATCGCACGGCGGAGGCGATCGTGCCGGCGCTGTGGGTGCCGGTGCCGCCCCGGCAACTGCCGGGCCCCGCCGAGCGATTGCAGTTCAATCACCGTGACTTCGGGGACCGCTATGTCACCGACGGACTCTACGGTCTGATCAAACTCCGGATATTCGCGGAGGAGTACGAACGGGCCGTCTACGAACTCGCCAAACGCATCGTCAGTGTCGCGGACACCGCCGCCGTCAGCCCGGGCCGCCCGGTCGACTACCGGAACGTGCCCAGCGCTTTCGGCACGAGCGGCGGACCGCGCCCGATGCAGGTCACCGTGGCCGCGCCCACCCGTCATGATCTTCCGACGGGCAGAACTCCGCACTACTACGGGGGCATGGCCCAGGACTGGAATCCGTATCACCCCGATTCCGTACGGCCGCTGGCCTATGTGGCCCGGGATCTGGTGCGCTCCCTCAACTACCAGGCCGACATCATCTCGTTCGACGAGGTGCCCGTACCGCAGGACGGCGGCAAACAGTCGCCCACCCGGCCGGAGATCCTGCTGGTCGACCGGTGGGCGCTGCGCGACGAGGAACAGCGTGAGCGGCTCGCCGCCTTCGACGCCGAACACCGGCCCTGGGTGAGCGTCGTCGTGCCGTGGAACCGCGACGACCAGCAGAGCAGGGCCGCCGAGGCCGAGCTGAGCGGTGAGCTGGAGCGGACCATGCCCAAGAAGATGGGCCAGGGCCGGGCCGCCTGCCGGGCCGCCGCCAAGGGCGTGCCCAGCATGGAGGCCTTCGGCCAGATCCTGCCGCAGGTGGTCGAGGCGGCGGCCCAGCAGTATCTGAGACACGCGGCGGTCTATCCGCCCGCCGGCGGCAGCCACACCGAACGGCCGCGGCTGCGCGGCCCGATGGCCGCCGAGTACGCGACGACGCACTACATACCCGAGACGCACGACCTGGCGCCCGATGCGGAGGACACGGATGACCGAACGTCGTGACGGACGCATCGTCACCTTCTACTCGTACAAGGGCGGTACGGGCCGCACCATGGCCCTGGCCAACACGGCATGGATCCTCGCCGCCAACGGACGGCGGGTCCTCGCCGTCGACTGGGACCTGGAGGCACCCGGTCTGCACCGGTTCTTCCACCCCTTCCTCGACCCCTCCACCCTCGGCGCCACCACCGGTGTCATCGATCTGATCACCGAGTACGCCTGGGCCGCGACCAGCCCGGTGGACCGCCCCGACGACTGGCACCGTGACTACGCGCGTATCCAGCCGCACGCCGTCTCGCTCTCCCCGGAGAGCCTGGGCTGGGAGTTCCCCGAGGGCGGCACGCTCGACTTCGTCTCCGCGGGCCGGCAGAACCGCGAGTACTCGGCGACCGTCTCCACCTTCGACTGGGACAACTTCTACGACCGGCTCGGCGGCGGTCACTTCTTCGACGCCCTGCGCGACGACATGAAGGCGCACTACGACTACGTCCTCATCGACAGCAGGACCGGGCTGAGCGACATCGCCGACATCTGCACCGTCCATCTCCCCGACGTCCTCGTCGACTGCTTCACCCTCAGCGACCAGTCGATCGACGGCGCCGCCGCGGTGGCCCGCCAGATCGACGAGCGGTACGGCGGGCGCGGCATCCGGATCTTCCCCGTACCGATGCGGATCGACGAGGGGGAGAAGGAGAAGGCCGACGCCGGGCGCGCGCTGGCCCGGTTCAAGTTCGACCGGTTCCCCGGCGGGCTCAGCGGGGAGGCACTCACCGCCTACTGGGGCGCGGTGGAGATTCCGTACCGCCCCTACTACGCGTACGAGGAGACCCTCGCGACCTTCGGCGACGAGGCCGGGCTCAGCAACTCGCTGCTCTCCGCCTTCGAGCGGCTGACCACCTATGTCACCGACGGCGCCATCACCTCGATGCCCACGGTCGCCGAGGAGACCCGGCTGCGGATCAGGGACGCCTTCACCCGCCGCAGGCCCGCGCAGCCCGCCGATCTCTTCCTCAGCTATGTGGCGGAGAACCGGATGTGGGCCGACTGGACCGAGTCGGTGCTCACCCGGGCGGGCTTCCGGGTCGTCCCGCGCGATGTCTCGGCCAGCCCTCCGGGCGGCGGGGACTCGGTCGTCGAGAACGCCGGCCGTACGGTCGTGCTGCTCTCCAGCGCCTATCTCAAGTCCGCGCGCGCCGTGGAGGTGTGGTCGCGCGCCGCGTCCGAGGACCCGGGCGGGGCGCGGCGCAGGCTGGTGCCGCTGCGGGTCGGCGATGTGCGGCTCACCACCCCGTACATCGACCGCAACCCCGTCGATCTCTTCCGGCTGGACGAGGCGCACGCCACCATCGCGCTGCTGCGCGCGCTGGACCGTCCCGGACCGCTCACCGACGCGGTCGCGCCCGGCCCGCGCTTCCCCGGCACCGTGCCCAAGATCTGGAACGCGCCGGCCCGCAACCCCGGCTTCACCGGGCGCTCCCTCGTCCTGGAGCGGATGCGCGACCAGCTCGGCGGCGGAATGGCGGTGGTGCTGCCGCAGCCGCAGACCCTGTACGGGCTCGGCGGGATCGGCAAGACCCAGGTGGCGCTCGAGTACGTACACCGCTTCATGGCCGACTACGACCTGGTGTGGTGGATCTCGGCCGAGCAGACCGCCGATGTGGTGGCGGGCCTCGCCGAACTGGCCGTACGGCTCGGGGCCCAGGGCGGCGACGACATGGCCGCCGCCTCCCAGGAGGCCGTGGATCTGCTGCGGCGTGGGGTGCCCTCGTCGCGCTGGCTGCTGGTCTTCGACAACGCCGACGACCCCGAGCAGCTCCAGCGGTTCTTCCCGCCGGGCGGCCCCGGGCATGTCCTGGTCACCTCGCGCAACCAGAGCTGGTCGCAGTACGGCGACGCGCTGCCCGTCGATGTCTTTCTGCGCGAGGAGTCCGTCGAGCACCTCCAGCGACGGGCGCCCGGGCTCTCCGCCGAGGACGCCGACAAGGTGGCCACCGCCGTCGGTGATCTGCCGCTCGCCGTCGAGCAGGCGGCGGCCTGGATCGCGGAGACCGCGACCCCCGTCGCCGAATATCTGGACCAGCTCGCCCAGCAGGCCCCCAGTGTGCTGGCGCTCAACCAGCCGGTGGGCTATCCGGAACCGGTCGCCGCGACCTGGAACATCTCCATCGAGCGGCTCAAGGACCGCTCGCCCGCGGCCGTGCGGCTGCTCCAGCTCTGCGCCTTCTTCGCCCCCGAGCCGATCTCCGCGAACCTCCTCTACAGCAAGGAGATGATCGAGGCGCTCAAGCCGTACGACGTCTCGCTCCAGGAGACCCTGGTCCTCGGCCGGGTCATCCGGGAGATCGGCCGGTTCGCGCTGGCCAAGGTGGACCAGGTCGGCAACAGCATCCAGGTGCACCGGCTGGTCCAGGCGATCATCAGGGCGCAGCTCAGCGAGGAGGAGCAGCGGGACGCCCGGCACGCGGTCCACCGGATCCTCGCGGGCGCCAGGCCCGACGGCGACGAGCCGATCGACAACCCCGCCACCTGGGACCGGTTCACCACCATCTGGCCGCATCTCGCCACCTCCGAGGCCAGCCTCTGCAAGCGGCCGGAGACCCGCCGGCTGATGATCGACCGGGTGCGCTACCTCTGGAAGCGCGGCGATCTGCTGGCCGCCTCCGAGGTCGCCAACGAACTGCGCGAAAGCTGGCGCGAGATGCTCGGCAACGACGATCCGCAGTATCTGTATCTGCGCTTCCATCTCTCCAACATCTTCCGCTCGCAGGGCCGTTACGTGGAGGCGCGCGAGCTGGACGAGGAGACCCTGGCCCGGCAGCGCACGGTCCTGGGGCCGACCCATCCGCACACGTACATGACCACCAGCGGACTCGCCATGGACCTGGGCACGCTCGGCGAGTACGCCAAGGCGCTGGACCTGGCGAAGGAGGCGCACGAGGGATTCAGCGGGATCTTCCACGACTCCCACCCCAGGACCCTGGCCGCCGCCAACAACCGCGCGCTGAACCTGCGGATGGTCGGGCGGTACGCGCAGGCGCGCGAGATGGACCAGGACGTCTTCGACCGGCGTACGGAGGTGCACGGCCCGGAGCATCCGTACACCCTCTCCTCCGCCACCAGCCTGGCGCGCGATCTGCGTGAGATCGGGCGGTACGAGGACTCGGTCGCGCTGCTCAGCCGGACGTACGCCCTCTACAAGGAGCAGCTCGGCCGGGCCTTCCCCGGCACCCTGGCCGCGGCCAAGAGCCTCGCCGTGTCGCTGCGCAGGGCCGACCGGCTGGAGGACGCGCGGCGGCTGACCACGGCCACCCGCAACCGCTACCGGGCCAAGTACGGCTCCGAGTCCAACCCGGACTCGCTCGCCTGTGATCTGAACCTGGCGGCCGACCACTTCGCGGCGGGTGAGCCGGTGGCGGCCAGGGACCTGGCACAGGAGGTCGTCGACCAGTATCTGCGGGTGCCGGGCGAGCGGCATCCGTACACCCTCGCCGCGATCAACAACCTCGGTGTCTACCACTGGGGGTGCGGTGCCCCGGAGCTGGCGGAGCAGTTGCTCCAGGGTGCTCTGCGGACCATGCGGGAGGTGCTGGGGGACGACCATCCGTACACGCTGTTCTGTACGGTCGGCCTCGCCAACGCCATGGCGGACCTGGGCGAGCTGGACGAGGCGCTGGTCACCGAGCGCAGCGCGGTGGCGGGGCTGCGGGTGACGCTGGGCGCGCACCACCCCGAGACGCTCGCGGTCGCCTCCAACATGTGTGTGACGCTGGGGGCGCTGGGACGCAAGGACGAGGCGGTGCTGCTGCGCCTGGAGACCGTCGAGGAGCTGACCAGGCTGCTGGGCGAGGAGCACACGCTGACCCGGTACGCGCGGGACGACCGCAGGGTGTACCGAGACCTGGAGCCGCTGGCGGTGTGAGCGCGGCTCCGGATCCGGCTCTCATCCGGCTGTTGGTTCGTCCTCCAGCAGCCAGGTGAGGATACGGGGGAGTGCGTGCAGGGCGTCGAAGTGCGCGGCGGTCGGTTCCAGGACGACCGTCGCGCCCGGGATGCGCTCCCCCAGCCAGCGCGAGTGGCCGACCGGCGAGAAGACGTCCTTCTCGCCGTGCCACAGCAGCACCGGGCCCTTGATGGCGGCCGGGTCGAACCCCCACGGGCCGCAGAACGCGAGGGCGTCGTCGATCCAGCCGTACGCCGAACCCCGCAGCGCCTCCTGGTAGTTGCGCAGCAGCATCGTCCTGACCCCGGCGTCCGAGACCACCATGCGGTCGGAGTCCGTCAGCTCCCCGCGCAGCTCGTCCAGCAGCCGCACCGGGTCCCTTCTGATGGCGTCCGCGCGCGGGATGAGCCGCGCGGCCATGCCGTCCGGATCCCGGGAAGCGGTCGTGTACTCCAGTACGTTGAAGGCGGTCATGCCCTCGAACCAGTCGAGCCCGGCCGCGTCCCGCGGGGCCAGGGTGACCAGCGCCGCGGTCCTGGTCACCCGGTCGGGCATCAGCGCGGCGCAGGCCAGGGCGTGCGGGGCGCCGCCCGAGCGGCCCGCGACGGCGAACCGCTCTAGCCCGAGGGCGTCGGCGATCGTCGCCACGTCCTGGGCCACATCGGCCACACTGCGCCCCTCCAGCCGGTCCGAACCCCCGTACCCCGGGCGGTCGTAGGCGATGAGCTGCATCCCCCGCTGGTACAGGACCATGCCGCGCGGGGCGGGACCCAGCCTGCTGCCCGGTGTGCCGTGCAGCAGGAATACCGGTCTGCCGCGCGGATCCCCCAGACGCTCCACCATCAGATGCCGCCCGTCCGCCGCGCGCACCCGACGTCGCAACCTCCGCTCCTTTCGTCGTAGGTGTCCACACAAGAGGTGCGTGCCCTCTGCGCGAGAAGCCCGGTCCCTGCCGATTGTCCCGGTCCGGGGCCGATTGCATAAGGCCATTCCTGTATAAGGCCGATCCACGGCCATTGGGGGTCGGATTCAGGACAGGACTAGTCCTCACCCGTTGATGACAAGGGAGTTGCAGTGGGTGTTCGCGAATGGAACGGGCGCTCTCTGACCTCGGGTCACCGAACGGCCCGTGCCCGGGCGGACCCGCCATTCGCCCGGCCTGAAACCGGCCTTGTGTGCCCTTGGCCGGTCTCGGAATAGTGGGCGGCTCATCCTCCGTGCCGTGGCACCCCACTTGCCCCTGGCACGGTCCCCCCACAGGAGGCCGACTTTGGAACACCGGCGTATATCCAGGAAGCGCGCGACGATGGCGGGCGGTGCCGCGGTGGCGCTGGCCGTCGCGGCGGTGACCTTCCAGACTGCGAACGCCAGTGAGGACACACCCACGTTCACGGTCAAGTCCCTGACAGCCGCCGCGGCCGGAAATCTCGCTTCCGCCCTCGGCGAGGACCTGGGCGGCGACGCGGCCGGTTCGTACTACGACGCCACGTCCCGCGCCCTGGTGATGAATGTCGTCGACGAGCGGGCGGCGGAGACCGTGCGTCAGGCCGGCGGCAGGGCCAGACTGGTCCAGAACTCGCTGGCCGAGCTGAAGAGCGCCCGGCAGACCCTCGCGGACCGGGCGGCCGTCCCCGGCACGTCCTGGGCACTCGACCCGGTGACCAACAAGGTGGTCGTCACGGCCGACCGTACGGTCACGGGCGAGGCCTGGGACCGGCTCAGCGGAGTGGTGGAAGGGCTCGGCGGCAAGGCCGAACTCAAGAAGACGGCAGGGGAGTTCAAACCCTTCGTCGCCGGCGGCGACGCCATCACGGGCAGCGGCGGGCGCTGCTCGCTCGGCTTCAACGTGGTCAAGGACGGCGCGCCGTACTTCCTGACCGCCGGGCACTGCACCGAGGCCATCCAGACCTGGTCCGACGCGCAGGGCAACGAGATCGGGACCAACGAGGGGTCCAGCTTCCCGGGCGACGACTACGGCCTTGTCCGGTACACCGCCGATGTCGCGCACCCGAGCGAGGTCAATCTGTACAACGGCTCCAGCCAGCCGATCACACGGGCGGCCGAGGCGACGGTCGGCCAGCAGGTGACCCGCAGCGGCTCCACCACCCAGGTGCACGACGGACAGGTCACCGGGCTCGACGCCACCGTGAACTACGGCAACGGCGACATCGTCGACGGGCTCATCCAGACCTCGGTCTGCGCGGAGCCGGGCGACAGCGGCGGCTCGCTCTTCGCGGGCGACACCGCGCTCGGGCTGACCTCGGGCGGGAGCGGCGACTGCTCCTCGGGCGGGGTGACCTTCTTCCAGCCGGTGACGGAGGCGCTCACCGTATTCGGCGCGCAGATCGGCTGACCTCCCGGCCGGCCCGCGCGGCCGGACAGGCCGCAGCGGGCCCGGCCCATCTGCGCCGCCGGCGGGCCGGCCGCGGAGGATCCGCGAGAACCGGAAGGGCCCGGACCACCGAGAGAGGTCCGGGCCCTTCCTCTCGTTCATCCTCTCGCACGAACGTTCGAAACTTGGTCTATGGTGGGGACGGGGAGGTGAGAAGCGGATGATCCAGGAGGTGCGATGCCCGGGTTCACGCATCTGCACACCGTCTCCGGGTTCTCCCTGCGGTACGGGGCCTCCCACCCGGAACGGCTGGCCGAGCGCGCTGCCGAGCGGGGCATGGACGCCCTTGCCCTGACCGACCGCGACACCCTCGCGGGCGCGGTCCGCTTCGCCGAGGCCTGCGAGGCCGCGGGGATACGGCCGCTCTTCGGGGCGGAGCTGGCGGTGGGCGAGGCGCCGGGCGCGCGGGTGCGGGAACAGAGCCCCACCGAGCGCCGGCGCACCCCCGTGCGCGGCGGCGCCTTCATCGACGAGTCCGCGCCCCGCGCGGTCTTCCTCGCCCGCAACGGCGCGGCCGGCTGGGCCCAGCTCTGCCGGCTCGTCTCCACCGCGCACGCCGCCGGGGACGCCGGTCCGCTGCTGCCCTGGCAGGACAACCACGGCGCGGATCTCACCGTGCTGCTCGGGCCCGGTTCCGAGACCGGCCGGGCCCTCGCGGCCGGCCGCCCCGACCGGGCCGCCCGGCTGCTGGCGCCCTGGCGCGAGATCTACGGCGACGCGCTCCGGCTCGAAGTCGTGTACCACGGGCGTACGGGCACGGGCCCCGGCTCGCTGCGGCACGCCGCCCGTACCCTCGGTTTCGCCGCCGAGCAGGGCGTACGCCCGGTGCTCAGCAACGCCGTACGGTACGCCGACCCCGGCCAGGGCCCGGTCGCCGATGTCCTCGACTCGGCCCGCAGACTGGTCCCCATCGACCCGCGCAGAGGCCTGGACAGCGGGGAGCGCTGGCTCAAGGACCCGGACGCGATGGCCCGTACCGCCGAGCTGGTCGCCGAGGCCGCCGGCTTCGGGCGCACCACCGCGCGGCGGCTGCTGGCGCTGACCGAGGAGACCGCCGCGGACTGTCTGGTCGATCCCGAGGACGATCTGGGCCTGGGCACCGTGCACTTCCCCGAGCCCCGGCTGGTCGGCGCGGAACGCCGTACCGTCGGGCGGGTCCTGCGCTCGCGGTGCGTCGCCGGGATGGTGCTGCGCGGCTACGACCGGCGTCCCGGCCACCGGACGTACTGGAGCAGGATGGACGCGGAACTGCGCACCATCGAGGAGCTGGGCTTCGCCCCGTACTTCCTCACCGTGGCGCAGGTCGTCGACGATGTACGGGGAATGGGCGTCCGGGTCGCCGCGCGCGGCTCGGGTGCCGGGTCGCTGGTCAACCATCTGCTGGGGATCGCGCATGCCGATCCGGTTGAGCACGGCCTTCTGATGGAACGTTTCCTCTCCACTCGGCGCCCGTCCGGACTGCCCGATATCGACATCGACGTCGAGTCGGCCCGGCGGCTGGAGGTCTACCGGGGGATCCTCGACCGCTTCGGCCCCGAGCGGGTCGCGGCCGTCGCCATGCCCGAGACCTACCGGGTGCGCCATGCCGTACGGGACGTGGGCGCGGCCCTGTCCATGGACCCGGCCGAGATCGACCGGATCGCCAAGTCCTTCCCGCACATCCGCGCCCGGGACGCCCGCGCGGCGATGGACGAGCTGCCTGAGCTGCGGGAACTGGCAAGGGAGTGTCAACGGGAAGGTGCAAAGCACGGGCGGCTCTGGGATCTGGTGGAGGCGCTGGACGCGCTGCCGCGCGGGATCGCCATGCACCCGTGCGGGGTGCTGCTCTCGGACGCCTCCCTGCTGCGCCGTACCCCGGTGGTGCCGACCAGCGGCGAGCACTTCCCGATGTCCCAGTTCGACAAGGACGACGTGGAGAAGCTGGGGCTGCTCAAGCTCGATGTGCTGGGCGTACGGATGCAGTCGGCGATGGCGCACGCGGTCGCGGAGATCGAACGGGCCACCGGGGAGCGGGTGGACATCGACGATCCGCGGCAGGTCCCCGAGGGCGATCCGGCGACCTACCGGCTCATCCGCTCCGCCGAGACCCTGGGCTGCTTCCAGATCGAGTCGCCGGGCCAGCGCGATCTGGTCGGCAGGCTCCAGCCCGCCACCTTCCACGATCTGGTGGTCGACATCTCGCTCTTCCGGCCCGGCCCGGTGGCGGCCGACATGGTGCGCCCGTTCATCGAGGCCAGACACGGCCGGGCGCCCATCCGCTATCCGCACCCGGATCTGGAGGAACCGCTGCGCGAGACCTACGGGGTGGTCGTCTTCCATGAGCAGATCATCCGGATGGTGGACATCATGACCGGCTGCGGCCGGGAGGAGGCGGACAAGGTACGGCGCGGGCTCTCCGACCCCGAGTCCCAGGGCCGGATCCGGATCTGGTTCGAGCAGGAGACCCGGCGCAGGGGATACACGCCCGAAGTCACCGCGCGTACCTGGGAGATCGTCGAGGCCTTCGGCTCGTACGGCTTCTGCAAGGCGCACGCCGTGGCCTTCGCCGTACCGACCTATCAGTCGGCCTGGCTCAAGGCGCACCATCCGGCCGCCTTCTACGCCGGGCTGCTCACCCATGACCCGGGGATGTACCCCAAGCGGCTGCTGCTCGCGGACGCGCGGCGGCGCGGGGTGCCGGTGCTGCCGCTGGATGTGAACCGGTCGTCGGCCACTCATCGGATCGAACTGGTGTCCGATAATGAGGCGTTGAAGGACGCGGCGCTGAGGGACGGGGTGCCGAAGGACGAGGAGCTGAGGGACGGGGCGTTGAGGGACAAGGCGTTGAGGGACGGGGAGCCCGTCCCTCAACGCCTTGTCC
>NZ_LATD01000231.1 GCF_000981895.1 Streptomyces odonnellii
CCCCGAAGCCCCTGAAGCCACCGGCATTCCGCGGCTCCCCGACGCCCCCGACATCACCGGGGCCGGGGCGCAGGACGTCCTCAAGGCCACCCGCGTCGGCTCCTGGGAGCTGTACGCGCCCACCGGGCGCCTCCATGTCGACGAGACCCTGCTCGATCTGTTCGGCTTCGACCCCGAGACCTATGACGGCCGGACCGAGACCTGGCTGAGCATCATCCACCCGGACGACCGGCCCTGGGTGGTCAACGAATGGAAGCAGGCGGTCAACACCTTCGGGTTGATCGACCTGGAGTACCGGGTGCGCCGCCCCGCCGACGGCACCCTGATGTGGGCCCATATCCGGGGCCGCGCGGAGCCGGGCACGGAAGACCGCCCGTACCGGATCGTGGGCACGGCCTGGGACAGCACCGAGACGGGTCTCAGCCGTGATGCCATCCGCCGCGCCCTGCGCCATATGAGTGACGGATTCCTCTCCCTCGACAGTTCCTGGCGGATCGCCTTCGTCAATGTGGAGGCGGAGGGGCTGCTGGGCTGCCCCTCCCGGCGGCTCGTCGGCAGCGTGCTGTGGGATCTGCCGGTGGTCCACCGGGTGCCGGGGCTGGAGGCCCGCTGCCGGGAGACCGCCGCCGGGACGACCGCGGTCGGCTTCGACGCCGAGTGGCCGGACACCGGGCGCTGGTTCCATATCCGGCTCGTCCCCCTCCCCGACGGCCTGGCCTGCTATTTCGCCGACATCACCGAGCGCAGGCAGCGTGAGGCGGACCGTGAGGCAGCCGAGCGCCAGGCCGCCGAACGGGCCGCCCGTATCCAGGAACTGACCGCCGATCTGGCCGAGGCCGTCACCACCCAGGATGTGACCGACGCCGTCGCCCGGCGGGTGCTGCCACCGTTCGGCGCCTCCGGTCTGGTCATCCAGGTCAATGAGAACGACCGGATGTGGGTCGTCGGGATGGTCGGCTACCCCGAGGCGTTCCGCGACGAGGTCAACGGTGTCTCCGCGTCACGCAGGGCGCCGGCCGCCGACCGGCTGCGTACCCGTACCCCCTGGTTCTGCGGCTCGGTGGAGGAGTACGCCGGCACCTACCCGGAGTACGCCGCGCGGCCCGAGGCGATCCACAAGGAGGCGTTCGCGTTCTTGCCGCTGATCGTGTCCGGGCGGGGCGTCGGGGTCTGTGTGATCGCCTTCGACCAGCCGCACGAGTTCACCGGCGAGGAGCGGACCCTGCTGATGGCGGTCAGCGGTCTGGTCTCGCACGCGCTGGAACGGGCCCGGCTGTACGACGCTGAGCACAGCCGGGCCCAGCAGCTCCAGCGCACCCTGCTCCCCCGGGCACTGCCCACCCTGCCCGCCGTCACCGCAGCCGCCCGCTATCTGCCGGCCGGGCAGGGCATGGATGTCGGCGGCGACTGGTACGACGTCATCCCCGTCTCGGGCTGCCGGGTCGTGCTCGTCATCGGCGATGTGATGGGGCACGGCCTGTCGGAGGCGGTCACCATGGGCCGCCTCCGTACCGCCGTACGGACCCTCACCGACCTCGAACTGCCGCCCGAGGAGATCCTCAACCACCTCAGCGAGCTGATCTCCGGTCTCGACGACGACTCCTTCGCCACCTGTCTCTACGCGGTGTACGACCCGACCAACGGCATCTGCACCTTCGCGCGGGCCGGCCATCCGCCGCCCGCCGTGGTGCATCCCGACGGCTCCGTCACCTTCCCCGAGTCGTCCCCGGACCCGCCGCTCGGGGTGGCCGAACCGCCGTACGAGACCGTGGAACTGCACGTCCCCGAGGACAGTCTGCTCGTCCTCTACACCGACGGCCTGATCGAATCGTCCTGCCGTGACATCGACACCGGCATGGACCGGCTCGCGCAGCTCCTGGCCGCCCACCACGACGGCGACCTCGACGATCTCTGCGACCGGCTCACCTCGGACCTGCTCCCCGCCGACCAGCAGAACGCCGACGACGCCGCGCTGCTCGTCGTGCGCTCCCACCGGCTGGCGCCCGACGACATCGCCACCTGGTCGCTGCCCGACGATCCCCAGTCCGCGGGCACCGCGCGGAAGTTCATCGGCGAGCAGCTCGCCGCCTGGCATCTCGACGAGTTGGTGACAACCACGGAACTGCTGGTGAGCGAGCTGATCGCCAATGTGGTCCGGCATGCCCGGGGGCCCGTACGGCTGCGGCTGCTGCACTGTACGACCCTGGTCTGCGAGGTCTACGACGGCAGCCCCACCACCCCGCGGATCCGCCGCGCCAGCGAGACCGACGAGGGCGGCCGCGGCCTCCAGATGGTCGCCGCGCTCTCCGAACACTGGGGCATCCGCTACACCGGCAGCGGAAAGTGCATCTGGACCGAACAGGCTCTGCACGTACCGGAGACCGCGGCCTCCAGCGCGTCCGGTTCCAGCCTCGACCAAGTGGCCTGACAAACCGGGCGAACGGAACCGGACACCCCGAACCCGGCACCCACCGGCACCCACCGGGCACCTCCTGGCACCCCCGGCACACTGAATCCGGTGACCCGAACCCTGAATCCGGTGGCCTGAACCCGGCCACCCGACGCCCGAATTGCGGGTATTCGCCAGGACTTGATGTCCGAGGTGCGTCGGTTCACGGAGAAGAGTGAGTGAATCCTGCGTTTCATGTGTGAAGAGGTACTCACACTGCCCCTACATTCTTTCGTACAGTAGCGCTCCACGCGCATATCTGGCGCAAAAGCACATCACCACGTGGGGTGGGGGCCGGGTTCGGTGTCGGGGTTTTTTGATGAAATATGGTCATGGATCGTCACAGCGGTGGGGGAGACTTCATGGCGTGAGGTGATGCCACTCGGCCTGGCCGGCGCCTTCGTCTGGGCACTGTGGCTCTACCGGGCGGTCCTCTCGCGGTTCGCCCGGCCGGTGGTGAACGAGTTCCGTACGACGGTGTCGGTCGTGGTCCCGGCCTACCGCGAGGATCCGGACATTCTCCTGGACTGTCTGAAGACCTGGCTGGACCAGGACCCCACCGAGATCATCATCGTCCCTGACGTCGAGGACACCGAAGTCCTCCGCAGGCTGGCGCTGGTGGAGGATCCGCGGGTGCGGGTGCTGGCGTTCGAGCACCGCGGCAAGCGGTCCGCGCTGGGAGTGGGGATACGGGCGGCGACCAGCGAACTCGTCGTACTCGTCGACTCGGACACGCGCTGGCAGCCGGGGCTCCTCGCGGCGGTCCAGATGCCGTTCGTGGACCCCGAGGTGGGCGGCGTCGGCACCCAGCAGAACGTCTATCTGCGCGGTACCAGCGTCTGGCGGCGGGTGGCCGACTGGCTGGTCAACCTCCGTTACTACGACTACGTTCCGGCCATGGGCCGCGCGGGCGCGGTGGCCTGTCTCTCCGGCCGTACGGCGGCGTACCGGCGCGCGGCGATCGAACCGGTGCTGGAGAACCTGGAGAACGAGTTCTTCCTCGGCCGCCGGTGTGTCGCCGGGGACGACGGGCGGCTGACCTGGCTGGTGCTGGCGTCCGGATACCGGACCGTGCACCAGTCCTCCGCACGGGCGCTGTCGATGTTCCCGGCCTCGCTCTCGGCATTCGTGAAGCAGCGGGTGCGCTGGAGCCGCAACTCGTACCGCTGCTATCTGACCGCGCTGTACAAGGGCTGGCTCTGGCGGGTGCCCATGGTCACCAAGATCACTGTGCTGCAGATCCTGCTGACGCCGGTGACGATGGGGATGGCGCTGGGCTATCTGCTGTTCAGCAGGCTGGAGTTGAACGGGCGCGGGGTGGTGCTCGTGCTGATCTGGCTCATCGCGGGACGCGGTATCCGCGGCTACTCGCATCTGCGCAGATACCCACAGGATCTGTTCCTGCTGCCGCTCCTGGCGCTGGTGGTCATCATGATCTCGCTGCCGATCAAGCTGTACGCGTTCGTCACCATGAACAAGCAGGGGTGGCTGACCCGTACGAGCGACAGCGTGGGCGGCGAGGGGCAGGACTCGGCGTCGCTCATCAACTCCGGGCGGTCGGGCGCGATTCCGGCGCACGCGGGCGCTGCCGCCGGTGCTACCGCCGGCGCGGGCCCTGTCGCTGGGCGCCCTGTCCACACCGATTCGGCTTCTCCGGCAGAGGCGGTCCAGCGATGACTCACCCGTACACGCCGTCCGCCGCGCGGAGACCGCGACGGCTCCGTACCGCCGTGCGCCTCGCGGCCGTACTCCCCGTGGCCATGGCCCTGTTCCTCGGCTCCCCCGCGCCCGCTTCGGCCGATGGCTCGGACGGGCAGGACGACCGACCGGTCACCACCGCCGAGGACGCGGAGAACGAGACCGCGCTGGTCGCCGAGGAGGACCACCGGCTGGACCAGGTCCGCGCGGTGGCCGCCGTCGCCCCGCTGAAGGGCGAGAAGTGGACCCGCCCGTACCGGCTGGACACCGGCGGTGGCTACACCCTGGTGTTCACCCCGCGCACCCAGCCGTACGGCGTCTCCGACCTGCTCAAACTCGCCCCGCAGACCTTTGTGCGCAGCAAGCGCGACGGCTCGTACCTGCTGACCGAGAACATCTATCTGCTCGCCGGGGCGAAGCTGAAGCTGTCCAGTCCGGGCGGGCTGAACCTGCGGCTGGCGAGCAACACCAGGGGCTTCGTCTCGATCGTCTCGTTCGGCGGCCGGCTCACCCTGGAGGGCACTCCGCAGGCACCGATGAAGATCAGTAGCTGGGACCCCGCCACCAACAAGCCCGATACGGATGTACGGGACGGGCGGGCCTATGTGCGTGCCATCGGCGGCCAGTTCTCGATGGACCACGCCCAGGTCTCGGATCTGGGGTTCTGGAGCGGCCGTACGGGCGGCCTCAGCCTCACCGGCACCGACCGGCCCGACACCGGCAACATCAAGTACACCGACGGCGACCAGGACCTCAACCGGCGGGAGCTGGCGGCGGCCGACGACAAGGCCGAGCGCGAATCCGAGCAGACGCCCCACGCGGGCGGTGTGATCGCCCAGCCCGCGGGTGAACTGGCGGCTCCGGACAGCCGGTTCTCGGTGCCCGATCTCTCCTACGTCTCCGCGGAGATCAAGAACTCCACCATCACGGGCAATCTGTACGGGCTGTTCCTCTCCGGCGCCACCGGGGCCAACATCATCCGCACCAAGGTGATCAACAGCCTTGAGGACGGGTTGGTGCTGCACCGCGGTGTCACCAATGTGGTCGTGGACCGCACGGTTTCGCAGGGGAACGGCGGCGACGGCTTCGTCCTGTCGCGCGCCACCCAGCAGGTGCGGGTCACCGGTTCGAAGGCGCTGTCCAACGGCGGCAACGGCTTCACGCTCAGCGGCCGGCCGCTGGCCAACGGCCCCTCCGCCTCCGGCGAGTCCACCAGCAGCTACGGCTCCAACTCGGTGTCCGACAGCACCGCGAGGGACAACGGCCGGTACGGCATCGAGGTCTTCGGCGGGGTGAACGTCGGCGTCCAGAACAACGAGGTCGACGGCGGCGACATGGGCATCGTGGCCCGCGAGGACGCCACCAAGGTCGCCATCACCGGCAATCACCTCACCGGCCAGACACGCCAGGGCATCTCGGTGCGCGACGGGGTGTCGGCGGCCACGGTCACCGGCAACATCATCGAGGGCACCGAGACCGGTGTGTACATCCGCGACTCGCAGGCGGAGGTACGGGGCAACACCGTCCAGGACGCCACCAACCACGGCATCTCACTGGTGGGCGGGATCGACAAGTCGACCGTCTCGTACAACGTCGTCGCCGGGGTCGGCCCGAGCGCGGTGGACACGAGCCGGGCGCACGGCGGGGTCACACTCAAGGAGAACCAGACCTTCGCGTGGCACGACACCAGCGCCTTCTGGGTCAAGTTCAAGCACTACGCCAGTCCGATGACACTGCTCTGGGTGTCCATCCTGGTGCTGATCCTGGTGTCGGCGGTGCTGGGCGCGCGCCGGAGCAATGGGCGGGACGGGCGGCCGAGGGTCCATCCATACGCCGACAAGATGCCGCTGCCCAGCGCGCCGGCCACCGAGGTGCGGGCCGCGGGTGCGGATGCGGGTACGGGCGCGGGCGCGGGCCTGGACGGTACGGGGACCAGGCCGAGGGGCCGGCACAGGATCCCGGCGATGACGGGCGGTCCCGGGCCGACGTAGACCTACCTGCTTACCGGTCCGGGCCCCTGGAGCCTGGAGGCCAACGCCTGGAGCCTGGCCCTTTGAGCCTGGAGCCTGGAGGCGACCCAGTGGCCCGGACCCGGACCTGTACCCGAGACCCTGACCCCGACAACACATTCCCGCGAAGCCGGAGTTACCGCCGATGTCATCCACGCCACCTCCGCCCGATCTGCCCGAGGCGCCCCGCAGGGCCGGGCTGCCCAGCGGGCCGGCCCTCTGGCTGTCCGGGGGCGCGTTCCTGATCGCCCTCGCCGCGCTCGTCGTGGCCATCGCCGGGAGCGGCGACAGTTCGGAACCGGAGGTGACCGCGGGCGCCACCACGGCCGGGCCCAAGGCCACCTGGTCCGTACGGCCCGGGACCCTGCCCGACGACCCCGCCGAGCCGGACCCGGTGGTGACCGAAGGGGCGAGCACCGGTTCCCCCTCGCCCGCGCCCTCCGGCCAGGTCCAGTGCCCGCCGGCCTCGGTCACGGCCTTCGACGCGCCCTCGCTGGAGGAGGCCCTCGCTCAGGCGGGGCCCGGCGACAGCATCCGGCTGGCGGACGGCACGTACACCGGCCGTTTCACCGCCAAGACCCCCGGCACCGCCGAGAACCCGGTCTTCCTGTGCGGCGGGCCCGGCGCGGTCGTCGACGGCGGCGGCACGGACGGCGGGTACGCGCTGCACCTCGACGGCGCGTCGTACTGGCGGCTGGTCGGCTTCACCGTACGGAACGGCCAGAAGGGCGTGATGGCGGACCGGGTACGGGGAGCCGTCATCCAGGGCCTGACCGTCGAGCGGATCGGCGACGAGGCCATCCATCTGCGGAACTTCAGCTCCGACAACATGGTCCGGGACAACACCATCCGGACCACGGGGCTGCGCAAGGAGAAGTTCGGCGAGGGCGTCTACATCGGCTCCGCCGAGTCCAACTGGTGCACCGTCAGCCAGTGCAAGCCGGACGCGAGCGACCGCAACGCGGTGGTCGGCAACCGCATCAGCGAGACCACCGCCGAGGCCGTCGACATCAAGGAGGGCACCACCGGCGGCCGGGTCATCGGCAACTCCTTCGACGGCTCGAAGCTCGACGGCTCCCACAACGACTCCTGGGTCGATGTGAAGGGCAACGGCTGGCTGATCCAGGGCAACACCGGCCGCCACTCCCCCGAGGACGGCTTCCAGACCCACGAGATCCTCAAGGGCTGGGGCAGCGGGAACACCTTCAAGGGCAATACGGCGCAGGTGGACGGGCCCGGCTGGGGCTTCCATCTCACCTCGGACGGCAATGAGGTGGCCTGCGACAACAAGGTGACCGGGGCGGCCAAGGGGCTCGCGAACGCGGCCTGCACGTCCTGACCGCTCGTGCCACCCGATCGGCTGCCCCGTCGCGCCGCCCGGCCGACTGACTGACCGCTCGCGCCGCGCGGGCGGGGTGCCGGCCGGGCCCCGCCCGGCAGTGCCCTCTCGTACCACCCGCTCACCCCAGTCCCCGCCTTCTCCGCCTTTCTCCGCCTTCTCCGTTTTCTCAGCTTTTCTCGATTTTTCTCGGTTCTTCTCCGCCTTCTCAGTTCTCTCCGCTCAGGCGCCCGACCGCTCGCGCGCCATCCGTACGCCCCTGGAGGCCGGCATGACCACTCCCGCTCCCCGCATCACCGTCATCGGCACCGGCTATCTCGGGGCCACGCACGCCATCTGCATGGCCGTCCTCGGCTTCGAGGTCCTGGGCGTGGACGTGGACCCGGCCAAGGTCGAGCGGCTGCGCTCGGGCGAGGTGCCCTTCTTCGAGCCCGGGCTGCCGGAACTGCTCGCCAAGGCCCTGGACTCCGGCCGGCTGCGCTTCACCACGAGCCCGGAGGAGGCCGGGGAGTTCGGGGACATCCACTTCATCTGTGTGGGGACGCCGCAGCAGCGGGACTCGTACGCCGCGGACATGACGTACGTCGACAGCGCGGTCGGCGCGCTCGCCCCGCATCTGCGCAGACGCGCGCTGGTGGTCGGCAAGTCGACCGTGCCGGTGGGGACCGCGGCCCGGCTGACCGAACTGGTGCAGCGGACCGCCCCGGCCGGTACGGAGGTCGAACTGGCCTGGAACCCGGAGTTCCTGCGCGAGGGCTTCGCGGTGGAGGACACCCTGCGGCCCGACCGGCTGGTGTTCGGCACGGCCTCGGAGTGGGCCGAGGAGCAGCTACGGGCCGCCTTCGCACCGGTCATCGCGCAGGGCACCCCGGTGGTGGTCACCGATCTGCCGACCGCCGAACTGGTCAAGGTCGCGGCCAACTCGTTCCTCGCCACGAAGATCTCGTACATCAACGCGATGGCGGAGGTCTGCGAGGCGACCGGCGCCGATGTGACGGGTCTGGCCACGGCCCTCGCGTACGACGACCGGATCGGCGGCCGGTTCCTCAAGCCGGGTCTCGGCTTCGGCGGCGGGTGCCTGCCCAAGGACATCCGCGCGTTCAGCCACCGGGCCGAGGAGCTGGGCGTGGGGCAGGCCGTCGCCTTCCTGCGCGAGGTGGACGGCATCAACCAGCGCCGCCGCGCCCGTACGGTCGATCTCGTCCGCGAACTGACGGGCGGCGAGCTGGCCGGGGTGCGGGTGACCGCGCTGGGCGCGGCGTTCAAGCCCGACTCCGACGACATACGCGACGCCCCGGCGCTGGATGTCGCCAGGACCCTGCACCGGGCGGGCGCTCAGGTCACGGTCGTGGACCCGGCGGCCACCGGGAACGCCCGCCGCGCCTTCCCGGAGCTGGCGTACTCGACGGACGCGATACCCGCCGCGACCGGCGCCGATGTGGTGCTGCTGCTGACCGAGTGGTCCCAGTTCCGCGAGATCGACCCGTATGCGATGGGCTCGGTGGTCGCTCGGCGCCGGATCGTCGACGGGCGGCATGCCCTGGACCCGGTCCAGTGGCGGGCGGCGGGGTGGGAGTACCGGGCGCTGGGCCGCCCCTGATCCCCGGACCGCCCCTGACCTCAGCGGGCATACACCGCGCGCGGCACAGCAGCCCGCCTCCGCCAGGCCCTAACCGGCCCGGCGGAGGCGGGTTTCTTCATGCGGCCTCATGCCACCTCGTGCCGGCTCATGCCGCCGACCGGTCCGGCCACGTCGGCCGAGCAGCAGGCGTGCGAGAACCGTTGACAAAACGGTGACACGACTGCAACCTGTGACTCGCAAAAAGATGGTTATACAGCTCAATTTTTTGCACTGCTGATGAAACTTCGCAGCATGGGCCCACGGCCGGCCCGTCCCGCGGGCTGTCCGCTCTCGTCGATCTTCTCGTTCCGAACGTTCCGATCGTTCCGACAGGACAACAGAGGACACCATGAAACGGAAACAGCTCCGCTGGCGGCTGATCATCGGCGCGGTTCTCGCCGGTCTGATCGCCGTCGGGCTCCTGCCCGTCTCCGCCTCGGCGGCCGCCGGCCCCAATCTGGCGCTGGGGAAGACGGCCACGGCGAGCGGCTCGGAGGGGAACCACCCCGCCGCCAATGTCACCGACGGCAGCCAGCCCTCGTACTGGGAGGGACCGGCCAACTCGTTCCCGCAGTGGATCAGGGTCGATCTGGGCAGCAGCGCACAGGTCGACCAGGTGGTGCTGAAACTGCCGGCCTCGTGGGAGGCCCGTACCCAGGCCCTGAGCGTCCAGGGCAGCACCGACGGGGTCAACTTCAGCACCCTGTCCGCCTCGCAGGGGCGGTCCTTCGCCCCGGCTTCGGGCAACACCGTGACCGTCGACTTCCCGGTCGCGTCCGTCCGTTACGTACGGGTGAACATCACCGGCAACACGACGTGGCCCGCGGCGCAGGTCTCCGAGTTCGAGATCTACGGTCCCGACAACGGCGGCGGCGAGGGCGGCGAGGGCGGTGAGGGCGGCGAGGGCGGCGAAGATCCCCAGGGCACCAACCTGGCGGTCGGCAAGCCGATCGAGGCCTCTTCCTCGGTCTTCACCTTTGTCGCGCGCAACGCCAACGACGGCAACGCGGGCACCTACTGGGAGTCCGCGGGTCACCCGTCGAACCTGACGGTGAAGCTCGGCGCCAACGCCGACATCACCGGCGTGGTGCTCAAGCTCAACCCCGACCCGATCTGGGGGACCCGGACCCAGAGCATCCAGGTCCTGGGCCGCGACCAGGCCGCGACCGGATTCACCTCGCTGGCCGCCCGTGCCAACTACACCTTCAACCCGGCCACGAACCAGAACTCGGTCACCATCCCGGTCACCGGACGCGCCGCCGACGTACAGCTCCAGATCTTCAGCAACACCGGCGCGAGCGGCGGACAGGTCGCCGAACTCCAGGTCATCGGAGCCCCGGCGCCCAACCCGGACCTGACCGTCACCGGGCTGTCGTGGACCCCCGCCGCCCCGACCGAGAGCGACACGGTCACGGTCAACGCGACCGTACGGAACGCCGGAACGGCCGCCTCCGGGGCGACCACCGTCAATGTCAGCCTGGGCGGAACGGTCGCGGGCAGCGCCGCGGTCGGCGGGCTCGCTGCGGGCGCCTCGGCCACCGTCCCGGTGAGCGTCGGGAAGCGGCCGATGGGCAGCTACCGGGTCTCGGCGCTGGTCGACCCGACCGACACGGTCGTCGAGCAGGACAACGACAACAACAGCTTCACCGCGACGCCCGAGCTGGTGGTCGCGCAGAGCCCCGGACCCGACCTCCAGGTCCTCGGCGTCGAGACCAATCCGCAGAACCCGGCCGTCGGAGCGGCGGTCCGCTTCACCGTGGCGGTGAAGAACCGCGGAACCACCAGTTCCGGTGCCACCACGGTCACCCGGGTGGTGGTGGGCGGCACCACGCTCAACACCGACACCCCGGCGATCGCGGCGGGCGCCACGGTCAATGTCAGCGTCAACGGCACCTGGACCGCCATCAACGGCGGCGCCACGATCGTCGCCACCGCCGACGCGACCAACACCGTCGCCGAGACCAACGAGACCAACAACGCGTTCTCGCACTCGATCGTGGTCGGGCGCGGGGCGGCGGTCCCGTATGTCGAGTACGAGGCCGAGGCCGCGCGCTACCAGGGCACCCTGCTGGAGACCGACCCGCTGCGTACCTTCGGGCACACCAACTTCGCCACCGAGTCCTCGGGGCGCAAGTCGGTACGGCTCAACTCCACCGGCCAGTTCGTCGAGTTCACCTCGACCAACCCGTCGAACTCGATCGTGGTGCGCAACTCCATCCCGGACGCGCCGAACGGCGGCGGCGCCGAGGCCACCATCAGCCTCTACATCAACGACACCTTCTCCAGGAAGCTCACCCTCTCCTCGAAGTACAGCTGGCTGTACGGCAACACCGACGGCCCCGAGGCGCTGACCAACACGCCCCAGGCCGACGCGCGGCGCCTCTTCGACGAGTCGCACGCCCTGCTGCCGACGACCTACCCGGCCGGCACCAAATTCCGCCTCCAGCGCGACGCCGCCGACTCGGCCGCCTTCTACATCATCGACCTGATCGATCTTGAGCAGGTCGCTCCCCCGGCGGCCAAGCCCGCCGAGTGCACCTCCATCACCGCGTACGGCGCTGTCCCCGACGACGGCATCGACGACACGGCGGCCATCCAGCGGGCGGTGACGGCCGACCAGGAAGGCGCCATCGCGTGCGTCTGGATCCCGGCGGGGCAGTGGCGGCAGGAGAAGAAGATCCTGACGGACGACCCGCTGGACCGGGGCCAGTACAACCAGGTGGGCATCCGCGATGTCACGATCCGGGGCGCCGGAATGTGGCACTCCCAGCTCTATACCCTCACCGAGCCGCACCAGGCCGTCGGCAGCATCAACCACCCGCACGAGGGCAACTTCGGTTTCGACATTGACGACAACACCCAGATATCCGACATCGCCATCTTCGGCTCCGGCACGATCCGCGGCGGCCCGGGCGGCGCGGAGGGCGGAGTCGGCCTGAACGGGCGGTTCGGCAAGAACACCAAGATCTCCAATGTCTGGCTGGAACACGCCAATGTGGGTGTCTGGGTCGGCCGTGACTACGACAACATCCCCGACCTCTGGGGGCCGGGCGACGGGCTTCAGTTCAGCGGTATGCGTATCCGCAACACGTATGCCGACGGCATCAACTTCACCAATGGCACCAGCAATTCGCGGGTGTTCAACTCGTCCTTCCGCAATACGGGCGACGACTCGCTGGCGGTCTGGGCCAACCGGTATGTGAAGAACCCGTCGGTGGACATCGCGCACGACAACCAGTTCCTCAACAACACCATCCAACTGCCCTGGCGGGCCAATGGTGTCGCGATCTACGGCGGCTACGGCAACAAGATCGAGAACAATCTGATCTACGACACCATGAACTACCCGGGCATCATGCTGGCGACGGACCACGACCCGCTGCCCTTCTCCGGCCAGACCCTGATCGCCAACAACGCCCTGCACCGCACAGGCGGCGCGTTCTGGAACGAGGACCAGGAATTCGGCGCGATCACGCTGTTCCCGCAGGCCAGGGACATCCCCGGAGTCACGATCCGGGACACCGACATCATTGACTCGACGTACGACGGAATCCAGTTCAAGACCGGCGGCGGCAATATGCCGAACGTCGCGATCACGAACGTACGGATCGACAAGTCGAACAACGGAGCCGGAATCCTGGCGATGAGCGGCGCGCGGGGCAACGCGACGCTGACGAATGTCACGATCACGAATTCGGCGGACGGCAACGTGGTGACGCAGCCGGGATCGAGCTTCGTGATCACGGGCGCCGCGTCCACGGCGTCCGGGGCCAAGGCCCAGCGCCCGGCCCAGGCGGCCCGCTCCCGCACCCGGGACTGACCTCCTGCCCACGAGTGGCCGGCCACCCCACCCCGGCCGGCCACTCCACCCCGGCTCGGCCGGTGCACCACCGCCGACCGCTCCACCTGGCCAGGCCCTGACCAGCCGGACAGGACCTGCCGCTCCACCCGGGCCGTCCGGTGCAACCGTCCCACCCGCACAGACCGCTCTCCCCACCGCGCCTTCCCAGCCCCGGGCCCGGTGGGGAGAGCTTTGCGCGTGCCGCGCCACCGGCTCCCGGCCCTGCCCCGCGCCGATACGCCGCGCTTACGAACGCGTGAGCGCCTGGCCGATCGCCCGGCCGGTTTCACGGGCCGTGAGGTACGGGCGTACGTCGTGGGCCTTGGCCCCGTTGTGCACGGGGACATCGCTGACCCGCCCGCCGAACGACGGGGCGAGCTGCTTCACCAGCGCGACGGCGTCGCCCTTGTCGGCGACGTTCGTCCACGCCTTCACGGGTACCGGCCAGCGGGCCAGCCCGTCGGCGGGTAGCGGGCTGAGCCGGTCGAATACGACCTTGCGCACCCCCAGCGGGGATCCGAGCGTCACCAGCGTGAGGTCGCGCCAGCCGGGATGGGCACAGAGCGCCTCGTACGCGATCACTGAGCCCAGCGAGTGCGCGACGATCACCTCGGTACGGTCCGTCACCTGCCGGGCGAGCCGGTCCTGGACGGCGGCCCGTACCTCGGGCTCGGTGAAATAGCGTCGCACCTGCCGCGCGCTGGAGATCATCAAGTGTTCGCTGAGACCGGCGAAGAAGGACGAGTGGCTCAGCGCGTCAAGGGCCCGCTGGACGAGGTACGGCGTTCGCACACGGGCGATCACTTCAGGACCGGCCACCTGAGTCTCGTACGCGGACGCCGACTCCCACCACTGAAGCAGCAGCTCCTGTTCCAGCCCTTCCTGAACATCGGACGCGTCCATCCGGGGCAGCCCGAGGGCACGGTGGCCGGACGGGCGGAACAGATCACCGTAGAAGGCCATGCCGACCTCCTGCCGGGTCAGCCGTACCTCCTCAGCCAGCGCCAGGCCGTCGCACAGCGCGGGATACCAGTCGGCAAGGAGCGTGTCCGCTCCTTTCAGTTCCTGCGCGATGCCATGGACAAGGACGACACGGGTCACTCGGCACTCAACTCCTTGGTCCGGCCCGCGGCATTGACACGGAGGGCGACGACGCCCATGTCCGTCGCGACACAGACACGTCCTTCGTCGTCGAGCGCGATGTCACTGATTCCGCTGCCGATGTCGAGTGCGAGATTCCAGCGCGGGGACCGGGTGTCCCAGAGCCTCATCTGTCCGTACCGGTCACCGGCGACCAGAATGGGGCTGCCGCCGATGTGCGCGAAGCGGATCGCGGTGACGGAGGACGGGAACGTCTCAAGTTCCACACCGGTGTCCCCGCAGTCGGCCAGGTCCCAGAAGCGCAGACGTCCGTTCTCGGTGCCGGAAACGATGATGTCACGGTCCAGGCGGGCGAACTCGAGTGCGCGCACTCCCCTCTCATGACCGGGGAGCGGCTCACCCCAGGGTGCTCCGGTGCGCAGATCCCACAGCCGTACCGTTCCGTCCATGGACGCACTCGCCGCGAGTTCCACATCCTCGAAGGTCCATGTCCGCACGGTTGTCACAAATGCCGTATGTCCGGTCATCGTCTTGCAGACGGGGATCTGCGTGTCCAGGTCCCAGGCGTGGAGCTCGTAGTCGCTCCCCACCGACACCACCACATTCCTGCCGTCCATCGTGTGAACGCAGGGATTCGACGAGGAGCCCGGGCGGGTGGCGATCCGCTTTCTGTCCTCCAGGCTCCACACTTCCGTCCCCGGCCCGCTACGCACCAGAACGTTTCCCCCGCCTGTCGGCGCCGTCGTCATCCCGAGGCCGAAGTAGGCCATCGCGCTGATCGGACTGGCCACCTGGTGGCCGTTGTTCAGATCGTGGGTACGGATCACACCGTCGTAGTCCTCGACGGCGACGACGGCACGGCCGGCGGCGGTCCTGAGAATGCTGACCGACTCCGTTCTCCAGTCCACACCGCACAGGGGCTCGCCCATGGGGCGTGCGGACACCAGATCCCAGATGCGTACCACTCGCCGGTGCGCGATTACCGCCACGGGAACTCCGTCGACCTGGCCGAACACCGGCGCAGCGTAAGTGGACTGATTGTCCCCTTCCAGCGGGGGCCCGAGGACCGAGGCGGTTGTGAGATCCCAGAGACACACGGTGTTGTCGTATGACTTAGTGGCCAAGACCGCCCTTCCGCCCACCCGGCCGAGGGCAGATGACAGGACCAACTCGGTGTGGCCGTGGAACGGCCCCGCGACTGTGGACATGTTTGTCACATCCAGCACATACACGTCGTTGCCCTCAAGGGAACACAGGACCACCGGACGATCGCCGTGGAATGCCACGCTCACAGCCCTGGCTGACGGTGTGTAGTCCTCCAGCGAGAGATGCACGGCCCTCCCGGAACCGGCTGCCTTCCGGACATAGCAATGGCCCGACGAGGTGACGAGCAGGATGTCGAGGTTCGCTCCCGTCCGCCTCACGGCAAGGCGCCGTACTCCGCCGATGTGCCCTGCGATCGGTGGGCCGATCTGCGCCCCGGAGCCGATGCCCCAGATCCGGACCGTGCCGTCCTCGCTGCCACTGACCACGACCGGCTCACCGTCCAGCTCGCTGATCGCCACGCATGTCACCACGTTCGTGTGCCCCGTGAGGACCCCCAGCGCCCTTCCCGAGAACGGTTCCCACAGGCGGACGGTGGTGTCGGCACCGCCCGTCGCCGCGATCACCCGGCTGCCGCTCGTATGGAGCGCGACGGCCTGGACCGCGCCGGAGTGGCCTTCCATGGGAGGTCCCGCCTGATGGCGAGTACGGAGATCCCAGAACCGGGCGGTACCGTCCTCCGCTCCTGTGATCAGCATTGGACGGCCCCGGACATCGCAGAACGCCATCTCGACCACCTCTCGGATATGCCCCTCCTCCGGCTGTTCCGTGGTGAGATCCCAGATACGGGCCGTGCGGTCCCCGCTGACCGTGACTGCCAGCGAAGCATCCGCCCGGTCGACGAGCGCGGCAGCCGTGATGCCCTCCACATGGCCGCGCAGCGGCTGTCCGATCTGCTGAAGGCTGTCCAGGTCCCACAGCCGGACGTCCTCGGCGCCGCAGGTCAGTGCGACAGCCCGGCTCCTGAACCGGCCTGTGACCACCGAATAGACTCCACTGGCCGTATAGGAATTGTGAGCCACGACGGGTTCGCCGAGCTGCCGCCGGTCCCGCAGGTCCCAACAGCTCAGCAGACCGGTCGAGTCACCGACGAGCGCCACCGTCCGGTCGCCGCGCCGCGCCACACTCACCGCGGTGACCGCGCCCGCCGATCCGAGCAGCGGGCTGCCGTCGACACACGCGTCTTCCCCGTCGAGCAGCCCGCTCAAGTCCCATACGTACACGGCCTGGTCGTCACCACCGGTGATCGCGACGGGACGTCCGTCCAGCTCTCCCAGATCCGCGTCGTTGACCGTACGCCGGTGCGCGCTGAGCGCCTTTCCGAGCTGTTTCCGGCCGACGAGGTCCCAGATACGGGCCGTGCCGTCCGCGCTCGCCGTCAGCACCACCGGATGGTTGCCGAGGGTGCCGACAACGATGCTCTCGACACGGTTGGTGTGGCCGATGAACGGCCGGCCGTACTCCTGACCGGCGGAGAGGTCCCAGATCCTGACGCTGCCGTCCTCGCCGCCGGTGAGGACGACCGTATAGTCGCCGAGGTCGCCGATGGCGATGGCGCTCACCGCGACGCCCACCGACAACGCCTCGCCGATCTTCCGCTGCGAGACGAGGTCCCACACCAGCGCCGTTCCGTCGAGACTGCCGGTCACCGCGACAGGACGGCCGTCCAGCTCGCCGACCGCCGTGCACTGGATCGACTTGGTGTGGCCGCTGAGCAGCCGGTGCACTCCGCTGGTGGACCACCAGGCCCAGCTCGCCGACCAGGGCATGGCGACCCCGAGTTCACCGATGCGATCGGCCAGTTGGTCCGCCTCGCACCGCCGTGCGGACAGTTGCAGATCGGCGGCCCGTTCCCCGAGCGGGCGGTCGGCCGTGAGCCGGTGTGCGACCTGCTCGTACGCGCCACGGATACGACGTGCCTCCGCGCCCTCGACCGACGCGAAGGCCCGTAGCAGCGCCAGCGGCTCGCACGCGAGCAGGAATCCGGGGTCCTCCATCAGCCCGGAGAGCATCTCGGCCGCGGCGGCGTGCGTGGCCAGATGCTGGCGCACATACGGCGCTGCCGCGAACCAGTCGGGGCGGCCGCCCGCGGATACCGGTACGAGCGAGACGAGAGCTTCGACGACTGAGCGCTGGATCTCCGCCGAGGGACGGTCCGCGGTCGCGCGCAGGTGCTCGGCGAGCGCCTTGTGGTAGAGCCGGTAGGCCGACCGCTGGTCGTCGTCGATGACTTCGGCGATGTACGCCTCGGCCACATCGAGCGCCCAGGAGACGTCCGCCTCCGTACAGGGAACACCCGAGATCACCGAACTCAGCTCTGTCCAGACCCGGCCGCGGGGCAGGCCCTTGCCTTCGGAGAAGGCCAGGGCGAGCAGCATGCGGCGGACCCTGGGCTCGTCCGTACCGAAGCGTTCGAGGTAGTCGTCGAAGGCGCCGCCGATTTCGCTCGGTAACTTCTCCGCCCAGCCGGGGCTGCGCACATCGACCGGCACGAGGTCCGAACGCAGGGTGCGCGCGGTGGTCCTGGCGTAGAGATAGACGCCCGCGGCCTTGGCCGCGACTCCACGGGCGACCGTGCGGGCCAGATCGGGCAGTCCGCGGTAGGGGGTGCGTAT
Organism: Streptomyces odonnellii; assembly: GCF_000981895.1. Classification (GTDB taxonomy): domain Bacteria; phylum Actinomycetota; class Actinomycetes; order Streptomycetales; family Streptomycetaceae; genus Streptomyces; species Streptomyces odonnellii. The sequence continues at coordinate 17,778 of NZ_LATD01000231.1, forward strand.
CTCGGGCTCCTCGGCCGCGAGCAGCACCCGGGCGACGTATCCCGCCACATCGTCGTCGCCCGCGCGATACTTGGGCTGGTCGAGGTCCATGCGGCTGAAGGTGGGACCGAGGGGGCCGACGAGTTCGTGGCGGGTCCCCACGAGAAGCCGTACGCCCTGGATCTCCGACATGGGGCGCAGCAGCTCACGGCTGATACGGCGCGGCTCGCCGTGGCCCCCCGCGTCCGCCGCGGTGTCCGAGCCCGCCTCGTCGACGGCGTCCACGACGATCACCAGCGGCGGTCCTTGGCGGCTGCGCCGTGTCAGTTCCTGGAGCAGCGCGGCTGCGCCGTCCGCTGGTACGCCAAGAGCGGAGCCGATCCGCTCCACCACCTCTTCGAGCCGCTTGTGCCGCGCGTGTACGGCAGCAGCCACACATCCCTCAGGCACGACGGTCGCCGGATCGACACCGGAGAGGTCGAGCCTCGACCGGTAGCGGCTGTCCGACAGAGCCACGATCCTGCCGAGGACGGCCGACTTCCCACAGCCCGGACTCCCGGTGACGATGCGGCCTCTCCCGTCGCCGTCCTCCGCCGTCAGCCAGTCGACCAGCTCGGTGAGTACGGTGACCCGTCCGCTGAAGTACAGGCCCTGCTCGGATTCGAATTCCACGCCGCGCGAGCGCGGTCCGAAATGCTCGGTGAGATCCCTCTCGGCGACCCGGCGCTGGATTTCGAGATCGGTGCCGATCGGGGGCAGTTCGGGGTGGTAGCCGACGTTGCGCAGGAAGGGCGCCAGTCCCGTCACCAGGCCGCTGGCGAGTTCGGCGCGCTGCCCCCGGCCGTCGGCCTCGAAGCGCTCGTTGACCGCCTTCACCAGTTCGGTGAGGTCGAGATACTGCTGGCGCTGCCCAGTGCGTTCCGTCGTTGTCGTCACCGCCTCACCGAGCGCGGTCACGAACCCGCCGTCCTCGGCGATGTCCTTGCGGCGGGCGGAGGCCAGAAACCACAGTCCGGTGGAAGCCTCGCCGCCGGGGCTGCGATACGCGAGCCGCTGGAGGGCGACCACGGCCGCCTCCGCGCTGCCCGCGCCGCCCGCACAGGTGTCGAGGATCAGCAGCAAGTGCCTCAGGTCCCCCTTGCCCAGAATGCGGACCAGGTCCTCGGTGGCCAGGGCTGTGGCGGCGAGGTCGTCGGGGGTCGAGTCCCAGCAGAAGAGATAGTGCCGGTCGTGCGCTTCCACGGCGCCGTGACCGGCGAAGTACAGGACAACCACGTCATCACCGGTGAGGGCGGTATCCGCCGACCAGTGCCGCAGCTTCTGCCGGATCTGGTCGGCTCCGTCGTACTCACCGAGCCCGGGGAGCACCGGCTGGTACCCGAAGGCGGTGAACAGCTCCGTCATCACGCCCATGTCGGCGGGCACGGAGCCCAGTTGCTCGCCCTCGGGAAGGTGACAGTACCGGCCACTCCCCAACGCGATGAAGAATCGCCGTCCCAAAGATCCGCCCCACCCTGCGTATCAGCGTCTGCAGAGACTGTAGCGACAATCGCTCACCGCACTCGGCAAATGGTGAAACCGGACGCCATACGAGGACCGGACCGGAGTCCGGAGGGCCTCAGGCCCGGCACCGCTCAAGATCGTTCTCGGCTGGAACTCCCTTATAACAAGGGCCCATTGACAGGGTCTTGGGGGGTGATCGATTATCGCGGAGCATGTGGTTCCGGGAGTGTCGCGGTGCCTCGTGCCGCAGTCGTTCCGTGCGTTCGGGGCGGCTGGTGTCTGGTGATCCGTTACTCGATGGCAACGTTGTCGTCATATGCCCGGCGCGTGTTGCCCCTCCCCAGTGAGCCACCCGCGGACGAGGAGAGCCAGCTTGTCGCCCAGAGAACTCATCCACGCGTCGGCCGTCACCTCCTTCCAGCAGCAGCGGCTCTGGTTTCTGTCGCAGATGCCGGGGGCGAGTACGGCGTACAACGAGGCCATGGCGTTCGAGCTGCGCGGGCCGCTGAACCGTGAAGTGCTGGCGCGGGCGCTCGACGCGCTGGTGGCGCGGCATGAGGCGCTGCGGACCCGGCTGGTTTCCGAGGAGGGTGAGGTACGTCAGCTCATCGATCCGCCGGACACCGGATTCGCCCTGGAAACCGATGATTTCACCGGTCTGGCCGATGCCGAAGACCGTGCTGGGGGCGACACCGAAGGCGGCGGCGATGGCGGCGGCGATGGACACGCCGAGGAGCGGGCCGGGGAGCGGGCCGGGGACCGCGCTGCGGGCCGGGCCGAGGACCGTGTCGCCGGGCTGCGGCTCGCCGAACTCACCACGCCTTTCGACCTCGCCAAGGGTCCGCTCGGGCGGGGGCGGCTGATCGTACTCGGCGCCGATCACCACATCCTGCTGCTGACCATGCACCACAGCGTCTACGACGGCCAGTCCATGGATGTGATGCTGCGCGAACTCGGTGCGCTCTACGTCGCGTTGGCCCAGGGCACCGGCGATCCGCTGCCGCCGCTGCCCCTCCAGTACGCCGAGTACGCCGCCGAGCAGCGGCGTTGGGCGGCCGGGGACGCGCCCGGCGCGCAGGCGGCGTACTGGAAGGAGCAGTTGGCCGACGCCCCCTCGCTGCTGGAACTGCCGACCGACCGGCCCCGGCCGCCCGAGCAGGACCACCGCGGGGGCCGGGTGAGTTTCTCGCTGGACGAGGAGCTGACCGCGCGGCTCGCGAGTGTGGCGCGACGGCAGGGCGGGACGCTGTTCGTGGCGGTCCTGGCCGGGTGGGCGGTCGTACTGTCGCGGCTGACCGGTCGTACGGACATCGTTGTCGGCACTCCCGCCGCCAACCGCCGCCGCCCGGAGGTCCGCAAGCTCATCGGCTTCTTCGTCAACTCCCTTGCGCTGCGGGTGGATCTGTCCGGTTCGCCGACCTCGGCCGCGCTGCTGAAGCGGGTGCGCGGGGTGGTACGAGGGGCGCTCGACCACCAGGACCTGCCGTTCGAGCGGGTCGTGGAACTGGTCAATCCGCCGCGCAGCGCCGCGCACACCCCGGTCTTCCAGACCATGTGCGCCTGGGTCCCGGACAGGAAGGGCCTGCTGGACCTTCCGGGCATCGACGCCGAGCCGCTCGCCATCCCGCACGCGGCGGCCAAGTTCGATCTGGCGCTGTCGCTGAGCGAGACGGGCGGGCGTATCGAGGGGCAACTCGACTACGCGACCGCGCTGTTCGACCACGGGACGGCCGAGCGGTACGCGGGGTATCTGCGGCAGGTACTGGCCGGGATGGCCGAGGATCCGGACCGGTCCGTCGACGACCTCGACCTGATGGACGCGGAGGAGCGCCGGCGGCTGCTGGCGGACTGGAACGGCCTGGCCGAGTTGGGGTCGTCACCGTCACAGCCGCTCTTGCCGTCGCAGCCGCGGTCGCCGTTGCCGTCACGGCCGCCGTCGCCGGAGCGCGAAGAGTCCCGTCCACAGCCCGCAAGCCCCGGGCTCGTCGAACGGTTCGAGGAGCAGGTACGCATACGCCCCACCGCCCCCGCCCTCGTCGCCGGTGAGGAGCAGCTCGACTACGCCACCCTCGACCGGCGCGCCAACCGGCTGGCCCACGCCCTCATCGCCCGCGGAGTCCGCCCCGACCAGGTCGTCGGGCTGCACACCGGGCGGTCGCCCGAACTGGTCGTCGGCATCCTGGGGATCCTGAAGGCAGGCGCCGCCTATCTGCCGCTCGACCCCGGACAGCCCGCCGAGCGGCTGTCGGTCGTCGTCGAGGACTCGGCTCCGGCCCTGGTCCTCACGGACGCCGCCCCTGACGCCACCCCCCGCGCCGCCCCGGACTCCTCACCAGTGGACGCGTCCGAGCGCCGGCTCGCCCTCACCGCCGTGGAAGAAGAAGGACAGGCCGACCACTCCCCCGCCGTCACCGTCCCGCCCTCCCGCCTCGCCTACGTCATCCACACCTCCGGATCCACCGGCCGCCCCAAGGGCGTCGCCGTGACCCACGCGAGCGTCCTCAACCTCTTCGACTCCTGGCGCGCGCTGATGGGCGACGAGCCCGGCGAGGCGCATTCCGCCTGGTCCAGCATCGGTTTCGACGCGTCCGTGCACGAGATCCTCATGCCGCTCACCACCGGCGGCACCCTCCATCTCGTCCCCGAAGAGCTGCGCGGCGACCCCGAGGCGCTGATGGGCTGGCTGCGCGAGCACCGTGTCGTCCAGGCCTTCCTGCCCCCGTCGTACATCAAGTGGATCGACGAAGCGCCGGAGGAACGGCTGCGCGGTCTGGCCCTGCGCCAGGTGCTGACCGGGGTGGAGAGCCTGCCCGAGATGGCGCTGTACCGGATGTGCCGGGCGCTGCCCGGTCTGCGGATCCGGTACGGGTACGGGCCCACTGAGGCCACCCTCTACAGCACCGCGTACACCGCTCCGCAGCCCCTGGACCGCCCCTGCCCGATCGGCCGGCCGCTGGACGGGACCCGGCTCTATCTGCTGGACGAACGGCTGCGTCCGGTGCCGGCCGGGGTGACGGGCGAGGTCTTTCTGGGAGGCGCGAGCCTGGCCAGGGGGTATCTGCACCGGCCGGATCTGACGGCCGAGCGGTTCGTCGCCAATCCCTTCGTGCCGGGTGAGCGGATGTACCGTACGGGCGACCTCGCGCGCAGACTGCCCGACGGCAACACCGAGTACGCGGGCCGGAGCGACGACCAGGTCAAGCTGCGCGGCTTCCGTATCGAGCCGGGCGAGATCGAGGCGGCACTGCTGGCGCTGCCCGGGGTCCGCGAGGCCGCGGTGCTGGCCGACCACGACCCGGCCGGTCAGCCGCGCCTGGTGGCGGGGATCGGCCACGGCGACGCCGAACCGCGCGGGCCGCACGCATGGCGTGCCGCGCTGGCCAGGCGCCTGCCGGACTACATGATCCCCGCTGTCTTCGTCGAACTGCCCTCCCTGCCCCTCACACACGGCGGCAAGCTCGACCGGGCGGCCCTGCTGCGGAGCGTCGGGGCCGACGGGCCCGCACAGGTCAACCAGGCCAGTCCGCGCGACCATATCGAGCTGACGCTCTATCAGATATGGCGGGACATTCTGCTGCACCCCGACATAGGTATAGGGGACAGCTTCTTCGACCTCGGCGGCACTTCCCTGTCGGCGATCAAGATGGCGCATGCCGTACGCGAGAGCCTGGGCGTGCCGCTCCCCGTACGCGACATCCTGTTGCATCCGACCATCGAGTCCCTCGGCGGACTCCTCAGGCACGGCGCTCCGGACCGCCCGGAGAGCGGCCTCATCGAGTTCCGCGCGGGCGAGGACCAGGACCGTGGCGAGGGCGAGGGCCAGGGCCGGGTGGTGTGCGTCCATCCGGCCGGGGGCACCGCGTTCTGCTATCTGTCACTGGCCAAGGCGCTTTCCGGGTCCATCGGTCTGTACGGGATCCAGTCCCCCGGACTGAACCCGGGTGAAGCGTTCCTGCCCTCCGTCGAGGCCATGGCGGAGGCCTATCTGCGGCTGATCGAACCGCTGCCCGCCGGACCGCTGGTCCTCACCGGCCTCTCGTACGGCGGTCTCGTCGCCCATGAGATGGGGCGGCGGCTGGCGCTGGGCGGCAGGAACGATGTGAGCGTGGTCCTGCTCGACACGCAGGCCAGCGACGATCCCGCCGACCGCGCGGCGGTCGCGCCGGTGGACATGGCGGAGTTCCGCGACAAGCTCGTGAGGTTCAACGGCATGTATCCCGGAATCGACGACGCGCAGATCGAGCGCTACTTCCACGTCTACAACCACAACCGGATGACAGCCCGCGACCATCTGCCGCTGCCCTCACCGGCCCGGCTGGTGCTGGTCCAGGCCGTGGAGGCCGCCGACGACACGCCGTTCCACCGCGCGGTACGGGAGTTCTGGCGGCGGCGGGCCGAGGGGGGCTGGCAGGTCGAGCCGGTGGACTGCGACCACTGGGAGCTGCTGGAGAGCGGCGAGGTGGTGCGTGTGGCGGCAGTGATCGAGAAGGAGCTGGAGCGGCTGGGGGCGGGGACCCGGGCTGAGGCTGAGGCTGAGGCCGGTGCTCGGAACGGGACTGGGACCGGGACCGGGACCGGGGCTCGGGCTGACGTCGGCGCCGGGGCGTCTCCGGTCGTGGCCGGTGATCGGGCCACGGCCGATGAACGGGACGCGGTCGATGAGCGGCCGGTCGTACGGTTCGAGGGGCGGCAGGCGTGATGGATGGGGCTTCCGCAGTTCCGGACCGGGCCGTTCCCCGGAGCCTCGCCGGGGCGGTCCTCGCGCAGGCGCGCCGTACGCCGTCGGCCACCGCGGTCGTGGACGGTGACCGGCGGATCGACTACGCCGAACTCGACCGGCGCAGCGCGGCCGTCGCCCGTGCGCTGCGGAGCGAGGGGGTACGGCCCGGGCAGGCGGTCGCGGTGTGCCTGCCGCGTTCGTGGTCCCTGGTGTGCGTGATGCTCGGCATCCTGCGGGCGGGGGCGACGGTCGTACCTCTCGACGCGCAGAGCCCGCCCGCCCGGCAGCGCCACATGCTGGAGGATTCGGCGAGCGTGGCGCTCGTGCACGCGCGTGGGCACGGAGACGGCCACGGGCACGGCTTCGGCTACGGGCACGGCCAAGGCGAGGAACCGCCCGGCGGACTCGCGCCAACTGTGGTGTCACTGGCGGCGGATACGCTGCTGGGGGCGGGTGCGGAGGGGCAGGTCCTACGGCCCGGAGAGCCGGAGCCGGAGCCGTACGGGCAGGTCGTACCGTACGAGCAGCCGCGGTCCGAACCGTACGAACCGGGCGACGCGGCACCCGGCGGGCAGCCCCACCCCGGCGCCCCGGAAGCCGGCGGGCAGCCCGGGTCCGGCGCCGGGCCGGCCTGTTCGTTCCTCTTCTACACCTCCGGAACCACCGGCCGCCCCAAGGGTGTTGAGGTCCGGGACGCCGGCATTCTGCGACTCGCGCGGCCCGGCTACACAGAACCGGCCGGCGGCGTCCGTTACGCCTGCCTCGCCAACCCCGCCTTCGACGCCCTCAGCTTCGAAGTCTGGGTGCCCCTGCTGACCGGCGGCTGCTGTGTGATCCTCGGCGACGCCGAGGTCCAGACCCCGCGTCTGCTCGCGGCGGCCCTGGAGCGCGAGCGCGTCGACACCCTCTTCGTCACCACCGCCCTCTTCAACGCGGTCGTCGACGAGGTGCCCGACTGCTTCGCCACCGTCGACCGGGTCCTGATCGGCGGTGAGCAGCTCAACGCGGCTCTGATCCGCCGCTGGTACCGCGACAACCCCACCAGCACCACCCGCCTCCACAACGTCTACGGCCCCACCGAGTCGACCACCTTCGCCCTCTGCCACCCCGTTCCGCGCGGCTTCGACGCGGATGTCGTACCGATCGGCGGCCCGCTGCCCGGCACCGAGGCGCTGCTCGTCGCCGACGGCACGCGCGCGGCCGGGCCCGGCGAGGTGGCCGAACTGCACCTCGCCGGGGAGGGGCTGGCCGCCGGCTACCGCGATCTGCCCGAGGAGACCGAGCGCCGCTTCGTCCGACTGCCGTGGTATGAGGGCGGCGACCGGGTCTGGTACCGCACGGGCGATCTGGTGCGCCGCGACGACACCGGGCTCATCACCTACGTCGGACGCGCCGACCGGCAGGTCAAGGTCCGCGGCTTCCGGATCGAACCGGGCGAGATCGAACGGCACATCCTGTCGCACCCGGCGGTGCGGCAGGCATACGTCTGCACCCGCCGCGACACCGCCGGGGCGAACGAACTGCTGGCGTATCTCGTGCCGCGCGGCGACCTGTCGTTCGACGACTTCGACGGCCATCTGACGGCCGGACTGCCGGTCTATATGCGACCCCACCGGTTGTATGTGATGGACGCGCTGCCCCTGAACGCCAACGGCAAGGTCGACCAGGACGCGCTTCTGAGCAGCGGGGTCGAGCCATGGCGCCGACTCGCCACCGGCTCCAACGAAGGCGACCGCAACAGCAACAGCAACAGCAACAGCGAGCCGGTCTCCGCCTGGCAGCAAGAGGTCCTCGATCTGGCCGCGGGCGTCCTCGGCGTACCGGATCTGCGTCCGGACGACCGCTGGATCCCGCAGGGCGGCGACTCGCTCAAGGCGCTGCGGCTGCGCCACGAGGTGAGCCGCCGTTGGGACCGCGACCTGCCGCAGTCGCTCGTCCTGCGCGCCGACTTCGCCGCTCTGGCCGCCGCGATCGCCGAGGGGCGGCAGGGTCCGCGCGAGCCCGGGTATCCGTCCGCGCCGACGCCGTCCGGGGCCCGGTCCGCGCCCGCCACCTCCGAGCAGCAGCGGTTGTGGCTGCTCCAGCAGCGGGACCCGGGCTCGCGCGCGTACAACGTGCCGCTCGCCTTCCGGCTCCGCGGCGCCCTCGACATCGCGGCGCTGCGTGAGGCGCTCCGGCGCCTGGTGGCGCGCCATCCCGCGTTGCGGACGTCGTTCCGGACGACACCGGAGGGGCTGCGCCAGGAGGTGGGTGAACCGTACGACCCGTGGATCGCGGCGCCGGATCCTCGGGACGCGGCGCCGGAGGCGGGCGGCTCGGACGGCTCCGCCGGGCGCTTCCTCTTCGACGCGTCTTTCGACCTGGCCGAACCGCGGATGCTGCAAGCCTCCTGGCTGCCCGCTCCGGAAGGCAACGGCGGAACGCTCCTGCTGCGTCTGCACCACATCGCCGTCGACGGCTGGTCGCTGACTGTCCTGTTCCGGGACCTCTCGGCGTACTACCGAGCCGTGCTGCACGGCGAGGAGTCCGGCCCGCCCGAGGACGCCGGCACCGCCCCCACCCCCCTCGACTTCGCCGGCTGGCAGGCGGACTGGCTCGCCCGCACCCCGTACCTCGACCAGCGCACCGCCCTCAAGGAGCACTACGCGGGCCGCCCGGCCGTATCGCCGCCCCTGCTTCCCGTACGGCCCGTCCGCCCGCCGGACCGTGCCGCCGGCCGCCTCCTCCGTACCTCCCTCGGCCAGCACCACCGCACCGCGCTCGACCGGCTCGGCGCCGAACTGGGCCTCACCCGGTTCCAGCTCCTGCTCAGCGTCTTCGCGTGGAGTCTGTACGGGGTGACCGGCGACGCCCGGCCGCTGATCGCCACCCCGGTGGCCAACCGGCCGCTGCGCGCGTTCGAGTCGTCGGTCGGCATGTTCGCCAACACCGCGCTGGTGCCGCTGGAACTGGGCCCGGCGGAGGATCTAAGGGCCCAGCTCATCAGACAGGGCGCTGAGGCGCGGGCGGTACTGGACCGGCAGGACGTGGTCCTCGCCGATGTTCTGGCCGACCATCGTTTCCGTACGGACGGGCCCCCTTTCGATTTCCTCTTCGTACTGGAGAACACCGAGTTCGGCGCGCTGGCACTGCCGGGCTGCGAGATCCGTCCCGAGTGGCCGGAACCCGCCGAGGCCAAGTGCCCGCTGACCCTGTCGATGGTCGAGCACGAGTCCGGCTTCGACTGCCTGTGGGAGTACGCCGACGATCACTTCGACCGCGCCGGGGCCGAGGCGGCGGCCCTGCTCTTCCGGCAGGGCGTCGAGCGGCTGGCGCAGGGGCGTCCGGCCACGCTCACCGAGCTGATCGCCCCGTACCGACGCGGCTTGGCCGATCCGGGGCGCGGCCCCTCCGTACCGCTCTCGTTCACGACCGTGGCCGAGGGGTTCGCGCGGCAGGTCCGCAGGACCCCGGACGCGCCGGCGGTGACGGCGGAAGGGCGGACCCTGAGTTACGCCGAACTGGACGCGCAGGCCGAGGCGTTGGCCGCGGTCCTGCGGGCTCGTCATCCGGTGCCGCTGGACGACGGTTCCCCGGCGCGGGTCGCGCTGCACCTTCCGCCGTCGCCGGAACACGTGGTGGCGCTGCTGGCCCTGGCCCGGCTGAACCTCACCGCCGTACCGCTCGATCCCGCGTACCCGCCGGCTCTGCTGCGGCGGATCCTGGATCAGGCACGGCCGCTGTGTGTCCTCGTACCGCCGGGCGGCGAGGACGTACTCGACGCTTCGCCCGACGATCTGCCGCGCTATCCGGTGACACTGGCGGCCGTCGCGCCGGCCGTGCCCGTCGCGGCCCATGGGAGCACGACGTCTCATGAGGGCCGACGGCCGCTGTACACCCTGTTCACCTCGGGATCGACCGGTACGCCCAAGGGCGTCGACGTACCCGACCGCACCCTGTGCAATCTGCTGGAGTGGCAGTCGGGGGCGGGCGGACTGGCGGGGCCCGCGGTGACGCAGCAGTTCTCGATGCTGTCCTTCGACGTCTCGTTCCAGGAGATCTTCACGACCCTGTGCGGCGGCGGGCATCTGCATCTGGTGCGGCCGGGCTGGCGGCACGATGTCCCGGCGCTGCTGGAGCAGCTCGAAACCGCGGGCGTCGAGCGTCTCTTCATGCCCTTCGTGGCGCTCCAGCTCCTGGCGGAGCACGGTGCCCGGCTGGGGCGTCATCCCTCGCGGCTGCGCGAGGTGATCACCGCGGGCGAGCAGCTCGTATGCACCGATGCCATCCGGCGGTGGTTCGCCGGACTGCCCGGGGCACGGCTGTTCAACCACTACGGTCCGACCGAGACCCATGTGGTCAGCGGGCTGTGCCTGGAGGGCGACCCGGCGTTGTGGCCGGCCCGTCCGGCGATCGGCCGCCCGGTGGGCGGGGCGTGGCTGCGGGTGGTCGACGAGGCGGGTGAGGCGGTGCCGCCGGGGCGTACGGGGCACTTGCTGATCGGCGGGACGATGGTCGCGCCGTGCTATCTCGGCGACGAGGAGCTGAACCGCACGAGGTTCGTGGAGCTGGCGGAGCCCGGGCCGGAGCAAGGGGCGGTGCGTTTTTACCGCAGTGGCGACCTCGCGCGCTTCGACCGGCAGGGCCTGCTCCACTACATGGGCCGTGACGACGAGCAGATCAAGGTGAGCGGCCACCGGCTCGAACTGGGCCAGGTGGAGGCGGCTTTGCTCGAACACCCTCGGATCGTCAACGCGGTGGTGACCAGGGACGGCGAGGACCTCGTGGCGTGCCTGGAGTGCCACGATCCCGCCCCGACGGCACAGGAGATGGCGGAGCATCTCGCCCCACTGTTGCCATCTTTTGTGCGTATACGCCGTTTCCGCCGTATACGGTCGCTGCCGCGCACCCCGAGCGGCAAGATGGATCGCAGGGCGGTACTGACGGCGCCGGGCGAAGAGTTGGAGGCGTACGGGTCGGACGAGCCGGTGCTGTCGGCGGGGGAAACGCGGCTGGCCGGGCTGTTCGAGGCGGTGACGGGCAAGCGAGTGGGGCCCGACCAGCGGTTCTTCGACGCGGGGGCGACGAGCCTGGACCTGATGCGTTTTCATCTGCGCTGTACGACTGAGTTGGGGGTGGCGTTCTCCGTCGCCGACCTGTTCGAGCATGTGACGGTAAGGGGGTTGGCGCGGTTTCTGGAGGGGACGGCGTCTCCGGATTCGGCCTCGGTGTCGGCCTCGGTGTCGGCCTCGGTCCCGGCCTCGGGATCCGTATCCGTATCGGAGCCGAAACCGGAACCGGCTTCAGCTTCTGCCGACGGTCCAGTGGGTTCGCCGGACGAACCGATCGCCGTCGTGGGGATGGCCGTACGACTGCCCGGTGCCCCGGACCTGGCCGCCTTCTGGGACCTCGTACGGACGGGCGGCAGCGGTATCGAACACTTCGAGGCCGCCGAGGGGCTCGTAGGCGCCCGCAGCCAGATGGACGGTCTGCTGTCCTTCGATCCCGGGCACTTCGGGATCAGCCCGCACGAGGCCCGGCTGATGGACCCGCAGCAGCGGCACCTGCTGATGAACTGCGTCGAGGCGCTGGCACATGCCGGTATCGCCACCTCTGACCGGGGCCGTGTCGTATCGGACGGGCGGCGGGGCGCCCCGGTCGAGCGGCGGCAGGGCGAGCGTGTCGCGCGCGTCGGCCTGGTCGCGAGCTGCGGCGAGAACACGTACTACCGGGCCATGCTCCGCGAGGCCGACCCCGCCGGCCTGCCGGACGAGTTCCAGCTCGCGCTCCACCACGACAAGGACTTCCTCGCCACCAAGGCCGCCTACCACCTCGGTCTGACAGGACCGGCGTTCACGGTGCAGGCGGCCTGCGCGAGTTCGCTGGTGGCCGTGCATGTGGCGGCCGGTCTGCTGCGGCAGGGCGACGCCGACGTGATGCTGGCCGGCGGTGTGCTCGTCGACACCGGGCTGAGCGAGGGCTACCGCTACCGCCCGCAGCACATCTTCTCCCCGGACGGACACTGCCGCCCGTTCAGCGACGACGCCGCGGGCACGATCGGGGCGAGCGGGGTGGGCGTGGTGGTGCTGAAGCCGCTACGACTGGCCGAACGCGACGGGGACACGGTGTACGCGGTCGTCACCGGCTCCGCACTCAACAACGATGGCGCCGACAAGCTCGGTTACAGCGCCCCCTCACTGGCCGGCCAGCGCGAGGTGATCCGCTCCGCGCTGCGGCGCAGCGGCCGTACGGGAGCCGAGGTCGGGTACGTCGAAGCCCACGGCACCGCCACCCGCCTGGGCGACCCGGTGGAGTTCACCGCCCTCCGCCAGGCCTTCGGCACCACCGGCGGCACCGGCACCGCCGCCCGCTGCGCCCTGTCCTCGGTCAAGAGCCAACTGGGCCACCTGGGCGCGGCGGCGGGAGTCATCGGTCTGATACGAGCCACCCTCGCCCTCCACCACGCCGAGATCCCCCCGGCTTTGGGCTTCCGCCGGCTGAATCCGCAGATCGGCGAGGACGCGACGCCGTTCTATTTCCCGGAGCGTTCGCTGCCATGGCCGGAGGACCGCGAGCGGGTGGCGGCGGTGAGCAGCTTCGGAATCGGTGGCACGAATGCGCATGTGATTGTGGAGGCGGGCGGTACGGGCGCGCGCGGCGGGGTGGGCGGTCTGATACCAGACACACAC
>NZ_LATD01000232.1 GCF_000981895.1 Streptomyces odonnellii
GCCCCCGCCCCTGATCCCGACGACTCCGCCCCGGACGACTCCACCGTCGACGACTCCGCCCCGGGCCAGAAATCCGGTCAATAGAATGTCACATGCCGTATTGCACCCACCCTCAGTGGAATGTCACACTGCACACGCCCGGGGGCTCCCGGACACCGGAACGGGAACCATGGAGGTCGCATGAGCATGGGCACGAGCGTGCGCGCGCAACCGTGGCACGGCGTATTGGTGGCGACGGCGCTCCCCCTGCGCGAGCGCGCGGAAGGGCGGTTCGAGGTCGACTACGACGGCTTCGCCGCGCATGTCACCTGGCTCGCGGAGAACGGCTGCGACGGTGTCACCCCGAACGGTTCGCTCGGCGAGTACCAGACCCTCTCGCCCCAGGAGCGCTCCCGTGTGGTGACCACGGCGGTCGAAGCGGCCCGCCAGGCCTCCCGGGCGGCCGAAGCAGCAGCCCCGGCCGGCACCGCAACGGACCCCTTCACCGTCATGCCCGGCGTGGCCGCCTACGGCGCCGACGAGGCCCGCCGCTGGGCCGAGCAGGCCCACGAGGCCGGCGCCCACGCCGTGATGCTCCTGCCGCCCAACGCGTACCGCGCCGACGAGCGTGCGGTGATCGCCCACTACCGCGAGGTGGCCAAGGCGGGCCTGCCGGTCGTCGCGTACAACAACCCCTTCGACACCAAGGTCGACCTCGTCCCCGAACTGCTCGCCGAACTCCACGCCGAAGGGCTGATCGTCGCCGTCAAGGAGTTCTCCGGCGATGTCCGGCGCCCCTACCGGATCGCCGAACTGGCCCCCGGTCTCGATGTCCTGTGCGGCGCCGACGATGTCGCGCTGGAACTGGCCGTCGCCGGTTCCCCCGGCTGGGTGTCCGGTTACCCCAACGCCTTCCCGCGCGCCTCGGTCGCGCTCTGGCGGGCGGCCTCGTCCGGCGATCTGGAGACCGCGCTGCCCCTCTACCGGACGCTGCACCCGCTGCTGCGCTGGGATTCGAGGACCGAGTTCGTACAGGCGATCAAGCTCAGCATGGATCTCGCCGGCCGGTACGGCGGCCCGTGCCGCCAGCCGCGCGTACCCCTGACCCCCGAGCACGAGGAACTCGTGCGGCGGGCCACCGAGAAGGCGCTCGCGGAAGGGCTCGGGTAACAGGCATGCGCAGCAGCAGGGTCTTCCACGCTGTCGACTCCCACACCGAGGGGATGCCCACCAGGGTGATCACCGGCGGCGTCGGAGTCGTACCGGGCGCCACCATGTTCGACCGGCGCCGGTACTTCGTCGAACACCTCGACCACATCAGGAAGTTCCTGATGAACGAGCCCCGCGGCCACTCGGCGATGAGCGGAGCCATCCTCCAGCCGCCGACCCGCCCCGACGCCGACTACGGCGTGCTCTTCATCGAGGTCTCCGGCTGTCTCCCGATGTGCGGACACGGCACGATCGGCGTCGCCACCGTCCTGGTCGAGACCGGCATGGTCGAGGTCGTGGAACCGGTCACCACCATCCGTCTCGACACCCCGGCCGGACTTGTCGTCGCCGAGGTACGGGTCGAGGGCGGGGCCGCGAAGGCGGTCACCCTGCGCAATGTGCCGTCGTTCGCGCTCGGTCTCGACCGTACGGTACGGGTGGAGCCCTGGGGCGACGTCCCGTACGACATGGCCTTCGGCGGCAACTTCTACGCCATCGTCGCCCTGGAGAAACTGGGCATCCCCTTCGAACGTGCCGAGAAGCAGCGCCTGCTCGACGCCGGTCTGGCGATCATGGCCGCCATCAACGAGCAGGACCTTCCCGTCCACCCGGGCAACCCCGAGATCAGCGGCTGCCACCATGTCTATCTGGCCGCCCCCGGCTCGGACGCCCGGCATTCGCGGCACGCGATGGTCATCCACCCCGGCTGGTTCGACCGCTCGCCGTGCGGTACGGGTACGAGTGCCCGCATGGCCCAGCTCCACGCGCGCGGCGAACTGCCCCTGGACACCGACTTCGACAACGAGTCGTTCATCGGGACGCACTTCACGGGCCGCCTCGTCGAGCAGGGCCAACTCGGCGGACAGGACGGGCAGGAGCCCGGTGGACAGGCCGGCGGGCAGGGCGACGGGCCGGGCGCACCCGGCACGCTCACCACCGTGACACCCCTCATCACCGGCCGCGCCTGGATCACCGGCACCGCGCAGTACCACTACGACCCGGACGACCCCTTCCCCGAGGGCTTCGAACTGTGAGTGCCACGACGGCTGTCACGGCCGAGAGCGCGCCCCGGCTCCTCGGCGCCGCCGATGTCCTCCGCGCCATGCCGATGGCGTCGGCGGTCGAGGCGCTGCGGCGCGCGCTGCGGGGCGGACTGGACCCGGAGTCCGATCCGCCCCGTACGGTCGTGCCCGTGGCGTACGGCCAGCTCCTCCTGATGCCCGCGCATCAGCGGCGGTACGCCGGGGTCAAGATCGCCACCGTCGCACCGGGCAATCCGGCGGCGGGGCGGCCCCGTGTCCAGGGGCAGTATCTGCTTCTGGACGCCCCGACCCTCACCCCGCTCGCGCTGCTCGACGGGGGCGCGCTGACGACCGTACGCACCGCCGCGGTCTCGGCCCTCGCCGCCGATCACCTCGCGGAACCCGGCGCGGGTCACCTGGTGCTGTTCGGTACGGGGCCCCAGGCCCGAGGCCATCTCGACGCGCTGCGGTCCGTCCGCCCGCTGAACCGGGTGACCGTGGTGGGCCGTACGCCGGGCCGTGCCGCGGAATTCATCGAAACCGCGCGCCGGGAAACCGGGCTCGACATCGGGCCGGGGGTTCCGGCGGATGTCGCGGGCGCCGACCTCGTCGCGTGCTGTACGACCGCCAGGGCACCGCTCTTTGACGGCGCGCTGCTCCCGCCCCGTGTGACCGTCATCGCCGTCGGCTCCCATGAACCGGACGCCCGCGAGGTTGACCCGGCCACGGTCCACCGGTCGACGGTCGTGGTCGAGTCCCGCGCGGCGGCCGTACGGGAAGCAGGGGACCTGATCCCGGAGCTGGCGGACGGCAGCATCGGCCCGGACAGCCTGGTGCCACTGGCCGACCTGGTCAACGGCACCGTCCCCGTGGACGGCCGACGCCCCCGGCTCTTCAAGAGCGTCGGCATGGCGTGGGAGGATCTGGTCGTGGCCAGTGCGGTGCACGAGGCCATCAGTGAAGGAGACGGAAAATGAGCGTGGGCGACCCCATGACACCGGTACTGCCCTCGTTCAGCGCCCGGCGCAATCTTCGCGAGGAGATCATCGAGACGCTGCGCGCGGCGGTGATCTCGGGGCAGCTACGCCCCGGCGTGGTCTACTCGGCGCCCAGCCTGGCCGAGCAGTTCGGTGTGTCCTCGACGCCGGTGCGCGAGGCGATGCTCGATCTTGTACGGGAAGGCCTGGTGGAGGCCGTTCGGAACAAGGGTTTCCGGGTCACCGAGCTGTCGGAGCAGGATCTCGACGACATCACCCATCTGCGTGCCCTGATCGAGATCCCGACGGTGCGGAGGATCGCCGAGGACGGGGTCGATCCGGCGGTCGTCGAACGGCTGCGCCCGCTGGCCGCGGGTATCGAGGACGCGGCCCGCAGGCAGGACCTGATCGCGCATGTCGCCATCGACATGGAGTTCCATCTCACGCTGCTGGGCCTGACGGGCAACAGCTATCTGGTCGAGACGGTCCGCTCTCTCCGCTCCCGGTCGCGGATCTACGGCCTCAGCATCCTGGCCGCCCATGACCAGCTCGTCCCCTCCTCGCAAGAGCACGCGGAACTGCTCGACCTGATCGAGGCGGGCGACACGGACGGCGCGGAGGAACTGATGCGGCGTCATATGGGCCACGTACGAGGCATCTGGGCCGGCGAAAGCGGCGCGGAACAGCACTGACAGCACAGAGAGCACCGACCGAGCGCGGGCCCGGCGCCGGGGACCGCGGCTTGTGCGCGGCCCCCGGCCCTGCGGCTGGTACTACCCGCTAGGTCCTGTCCGGTCGATCTTCGTGGATCAGACCGCGGCGTCTGGTGGAGGGGGTCCCTCCCGTGCCGTTCAGGCCACGGGGGAGCATCGCAAGGCGGAGGATCGCCCGTGTACTGGACGTACTCGGGCGACTCCGACAACGCAGCGAGGTGCCGTGCCAGGCGTCGCGGGCCCGCGAAGATCGGCCGGACAGGGCCTAGGTGCTGTCTGCTCCCCGCCGCTTGCTCATCGCTACCGGTCGAGGAGACCGTTCATACGGGTGATCTCGGCGCTCTGAGCGGTGACGATACGGCCGGCCAGGTCCTTGGCGGCCGGGTTGGCGCCCTGGGACTGCTCCGTCTTCGACATGGTGACTGCGCCTTCGTGGTGCTTGACCATCAGCTTCAGGAACGCGGTGTCGAACTCCGCGCCCGACGCCGACTCCAGCGCGGACATGTCGTCCTCGCCCATCATCCCGGCCATGCCGTGACCGGAGTGATCCGCGCCTGCGGCCGGAATCTGTTCGCCCCAGCCCTTGAGCCAGCCCGACAGGGTCTTGATCTCCGGGTCCTGGGCCTTCTTGATCTCGGCGGCGAGTGTCATGACCTCCGCCGCGGAGGCGCGGGTGGCGGCGAGATCGGCCATCTCGACCGCCTGCTGGTGGTGCGGGATCATGCTCTGCGCGAACGCGGTGTCCGCGGCGTTGTGGGCCGTGTCCGGTGCCGACGCGGACCCCGGGGCCGCCGCCGTACCGGAGGCCGAGGCCGAAGCGGAGTGCGACGAGCCGTGGCCGGCCTGTCCCGATGGGTTGGTGTCGTTGCCGCCGCAGGCGGCCAGTGCCAGTACGGCGCCGGTGACGGCCGCGGTGGCCGCTGCCCGGCGGGCGGGGGTGCGGAATGAGGTCATGGTGAAGCGACTCCTGTGCGAGAGGTACGAAAAGGCGGAATGAACGCATGCCGAGTCGGCCCACGGCCCGGAGAACGGGGGTCGGCCGTGGTGCGGGCCTATATGCGCAGGAGTTGGAGTTCGCTCAGGGACGGCGGGGCCGGGCCGGCCGAAGCGGCTCCGGACGCCTGCCGCGGGCCGGTCGCCGGATCGGCTAGGCCCGAGGGGAGACCGGAGGCCGCCAGAGTGGAGAGCGCGGGTCCGGTACTGGTACCGGCCGCCGCGCACAGGCCGTCCGCGTGATCGAGATGCCCGCCGTCCTCATGGCCCGGCTGTACGCAGTCCCGCGCACCGTCCGGCATGACATGGGCGGTCGGCGGTGCGGCGGTGGACGAGGCCGCCGGAGGAACCGGGGCCAGGCCGTGCATGGCCAGCACTCCCGCCGCCAGGGTCAGCACCAGCAGCAGAAGGGCACGCACCCGAGCGGGCCGTACCAATCCGCGTGGTGGCCGTCTCATGCGATCATCGTAAGCCGAGACCGGATGCTTCGCCGAACCGCGCACCTCGTTCCGGAAGGCCCGACGGCCGGCCAAGTGCCTTGCGTCACGCAGGGCGTACGTTCTTCCGCTCCCTCGACAGCAGCCACAGCAGATAGACACCGCCGAGCGCCCCCGTGACCAGGCCGACCGGGATCTGGAAGGGCGAGAGGAGACGCTGGGCCAGCAGATCGGCCAGGGCCAGCACGAGCGCTCCGGTGAGCAGGGCCGAACCGATCGGGGCACCGGGGGAACGAGTGATCCTGCGGGCCAGTTGAGGCGCCGCCAGCGCGAGAAAACCGATGGGGCCCGCGACGGCGATGGCCGTACCGGCGAGCGCGACACCGAGCAGCAGCGCGAGCGCGCGGACCCGGGTGACATTCACCCCCAGCGCGCCCGCGGTGTCGTCCCCCATCTCCATCAGCCGCAGCGGCCGTCCCAGAACCAGCGCCATCACCGCGAGAACCGGCAGGGCCAGCGCCAAGGGGGTGACCTGCGGCCAGGACACGGCGTTGAGGCTGCCGAATGTCCAGGCCTTCGCACTCTCGGCCGACTCCAGATCGGCCCGGGTGAGAAGGAAGTCGTTGACCGACGCGAGCATGGCGCCGACGGCGATACCCGCCAGCACCAGCCGGCTGCCGGACACCCCGCGCGACGCGGTGAATCCGTACACGGCCCCGGCCGTGACCAGACCGCCCAGCACCGAGCCCGCCCCGACACCCGTACCGGCCGCGCCGCCTGCCCCGCCGCCCGTCAGGATCACCACGAGCGCGCCGCTGGTGGAGCCGGTGGTGAAGCCGATGACGTCCGGGCTGCCGAGCGGATTGCGCGACAGGCTCTGGAACAGCGCCCCGGACAGCCCGAGGGCCGCCCCGACGAGCAGCGCCGCACAGACGCGCGGCAGCCGCTGGCCCATGACGATGAACCGGTCGGTGCCGGAGCCGCCGCCCGCGAACACGTCCAGGATCCGGCCCGTACCGATCCGGTACGTACCGGTGAACACGGCGACCACCCACACCGCCGCGCAGGCCAGCAGCAGTACGGCCATGACGGCCGCCGTCCGCGCCGACCAGCGGAGCGTGAACCCGCCCGGAACCCGCAGCACACGCGTCGGGGCACTCACGCGGCCACCTCCCGGCGCCGTACGACGAGCCACAACAGCACGGGGGCGCCGATGAACGCGGTGACGATGCCCGCCTCGATCTCGCCCGGAGGAGCGATCACACGTCCGGCGATATCGCTGACCAGGAGCAGCACGGCCCCGCCCGGCAGTGAGAAGACCAGCAGCCGCCGGAGATCGGGGCCGATGAGCAGCCGCAGGACATGCGGAACGACCAGGCCCACAAAGGCGATCGGGCCCGCGGCGGCGGTCGAGGCACCGCACAGCAGCATGATCGAGAGAAAGCCGGCCGCGCGGACCCGGCTCACCCGGAGCCCGAGCGCCGCGCCCGTCTCGTCGCCCAGCGCAAGGGCGTTGAGGGCCGGGCCGAGCGCCAGCGCGATCAGTGTTCCGGCGGCGACGAAGGGGACGGTGGCGGTGAGCGCCTCCGTACCGCGGTTCTCCAGCGCGCCGACCACCCAGAAGCGGTACGAGTCAAAGGCCTCCGTGTCGAACATGGTGAGGATGCCCGTACAGGCCCCGAGACTCGCCGAGAGCGCCGCCCCCGCCAGTACGAGCCGGGTGTGATGGTGGCCGCGGGCGGCGCCGGAGGTCAGCGTGTACACGAGCAGGGCGGCCAGAATGGCGCCCGCGAAGGCGAACCAGACATAGCCGGACGCGCCGGTGACCCCGAATCCGGTGATCGCGATCACCACGGCGAACGACGCGCCGGCGTTGACCCCGACGAGCCCCGGTTCGGCGAGCGGGTTACGGGTGACGGCCTGCATGACGACACCGGCCAGCGCGAGCGCCGCGCCGACGACCACCGCCAGGACGGTACGGGGCATCCGCAGCCGCCGGACGATGATGGCCTCCGGACTTCCGTCGTCATGGACCAGGACATGCGCCACGGTTCCCGGCGGGATGCTCCGCGCGCCGACCCCCAGGCTGACCAGGACGAGCAGTGCGACGACACCGAGACAGAGCACGAGCGCCAGGAACAGCCGTGCGCCGCGCGGCAGTTGAGGCCTCTGTTCGGGCTTCCCCTCCGCCGCACGCCCGGCCTGCTGCTGTGCCGTCTGCTGCTGCCCCGCCGTCGGCTGCTCCGTCTCCGCCCGTTCTGTCTCCGGCTGTGCGGAGTGCGCGCTTCCGGATATGTGATCTATCGCATTGCTGCCATACCTACTCATCGACACTTAGGGAAGCCTAAGCTAAGCGCTCGTGTACCGCTTCCGTGATCTTCATCTCACCCGTGTTGTCCGTGGTGTCGCCCTGGCCGGAGCCCTGCTGCTCACCGGCTGCTCCACCGACTCGGCCGGCTCTTCGGCCACCGAACCGGCTCAGTCGGCCGAACCGGCCGACACGTCGGTCCATACCGCGCCACGCTCCGTGCCCAAGGGCATGGGCAGCGGCAGACCGGACGGCGAATTCCCGCGTACGGTCGCCCACTTCGAGGGCCGGACCACCGTCAAGGCCGAGCCCAAGCGGGTCGTGGTCATCTCCACCGGCCAGGCCGACGCGCTGCTCACGCTCGGTACGGTGCCGGCGGGCTCCACCCGGGGTGACGGCGCGGATCTCGTACCCCGGTATCTGATCGACGACTTCCCGCAGTACGCCGCCCAGTTGGCGAAGGTCGCCGATGTGGGGTCGCGGGTGGATCCCGATCTGGAGACCATCGCCAATGTCAAGCCCGATCTGATCCTGATGAACATCGCGGGCAAGAACGCCAAGGGCCTCTACACCGCGCTGAGCGCGCTGGCGCCCACCATCGCCACCCAGGGCACCGGGCTCTACTGGAAGCAGGACTTCCTGCTCGTCGCCGACGGGCTGGGCAGGACCGCCCGGGCGCGGGCGATCCTCGACGGCTTCCACACGGACGCCGCAGAGCTGGGCAAGAGTCTCGACAAGCCGGTCACGGTGTCCTTCCTCCGGCTCAACGGCGACCGCCTGCGGGTCTTCGGGGTGCCCTCGTTCACCGGCGGCATCGCCGAGGACGCCGGACTGGGGCGGCCGGAGAGCCAGCGGTTCGACGAGACGTCGGAGGACATCAGCAACGAGCAGCTCGACCGGGCCGACGCCGACTGGCTGTTCTACGGAGTCCAGGACGCCGGAGCCAAGTCCTCCGCGCTCACCGGGGCGCCGCTGTGGCCGACCCTGTCCGCCGTCGCGGGCGGGACGGCGGTCCCGGTGGACGACGATGTCTTCTATCTCAACACCGGGCCCACGGCGGCCCGCGATGTGCTGGCCGTACTCAAGAAGCACCTGGCCACGAAGGGCTGAGCCCTTAACGTCTCACCGTCCCTGGACCCGCCCACTGAGCCATGCCCGGCGGGCGGGTCCGGCCCCTCGACCCCCGATTGCTTCCTTACTTACTTCGGTACCTACTTCGGTAGCTACTTCCGTACTTACGGTCCGGTCGGCTCCGGTGCGGTCACGCACAGCGCGGCGATATGGTCCAGCATCGCGTCCAGCCCCGCTTCGAGCGCCACCGTGTCCCGGCGGATCTGGGTGAGCAGCAGCCCGCCCTGGAGTGCCGCGAGTGTGGCGAGCGCCAACTGGCCCGGATCGGCGTCACGGCGCAGCTCGCCCCGGTCGTACATGGCCTGCAGTCCGTCGTGGATGGACTGCCCCCACCGCGCGAAACCGGCGGCGACATCCTCGCGTGCCGCCTGGTCGGTCTCGGCGAGTTCACTGCCCAGCGAGCCGATCGGACAGCCGCCCGCGCAGCCCCGCCCAGCCTGGAGCGCGACCACGAAGTCCCGCCACGCCCGGAGTGCCTCCAGACTGTCGAGCCGGCTGAGCAGCGGTTCCTGCGCGTCCAGTACGGCATCGGTCGTAACCGCGATCACGGCCCTGACCAGGGCGCCTTTGTCCCCGAAGTAGTGGTAGACCTGCGAGGGGCTCACCCCGGCGGCCTTCTGGACGTCTTCGAGACTCGTCCCCGCCACCCCGCGTTCGAACATCAGCTCAGCCGCGGCCGTGACGATCCGGCCGCGCGTCGCCATGCCCTTCCGGGTCAGACGAGGGGCGGCGGTGGCTTCTTCGGTGGACATGAACTCAGGATAACCGCGCTTTGGAGTTGACCCTCCAGAAAATGAGTGACAACACGCTGAATGGAGTAAGCGGTCCATTAACTCGGCCGGCCGGAGTCTCCGTACCGCCCCTACCGAAGGGCCTCCTGTGCGCAGCGAGCAGACCAACAGGCAGAGCGGCGATCCGACCATCGCCCCGACCATCGCCGAGCAAGTCGCCGTCATGACCCAGGAAATGGCCGCACAAGTCCCGGCCGAACTGCTTGTCCCCTTCGTCGAGGAGCAGACCGGCCTCGCCGCGGCGGGGCGGCCCGCCGGCATTCCGGCCCCCGGCACCGCGATGCCCGACGGAAACCTCCTCGATGTCCATGGAGATCCGACGACCCTCGACGGAGCACGGGGCGGGCGCGCCGCCGTTGTCGTCTTCTACCGCGGTGCGTGGTGCCCGTACTGCAATCTGGCGTTGCGCGCCTAAGAGCATCAGCTCGTACCGGCCCTCGCCGAGCGGGACATCGCCCTGATCGCGATCAGTCCGCAGAAGCCGGACGGCTCGCTCACCATGCGGGAGACCAATGAGCTGACGTATACGGTCGTCTCCGATCCGGGCAACCAGATCGCGGGCAAGCTGGGCATCCTCACCGCGCCCACCGACGGCAGCCGCGCCTCCCAGGCCGCGCTCGGCCTTGATGTCGTCGGCGGGAACGCGGACGGTACGGACACCCTCCCGATGCCGGCCACTGTCCTGGTCGACGCAGGCGGAACGATCCGATGGATCGATGTCCACCCGGACTACAGCACCCGTAGCGAGCCGGCGGAGATCCTCGACGCCGTCGCGGCCCTGATCGGCCGACTCGCTGATCCTTCGCCCCGTCGAGCCGAGTACGAGCCCCCGTCCGGCGTGCCGGGCGGGGGCTCGTGGCTCACACGCGTGAGCGGGTGTCAGCCGATGAAGATCTCGACCACCGACCAGACCGCCAGCCCGAGCATGCACAGCCCGCCTATCCGCTGGACCGTCCTCAGCGGGACACGCGTGGCGATGAAACGGCCCGCCAGCAGCGCCAGTGCCGAGACCGACATCAGCGCGGCGGCCGAACCGATCGCGGTCGACCAGGGCCCGTTGCTTGCCGCGAGGTTGGCGGTGGTGATCTGGGTGAGGTCGCCCCACTCACTGATGAACACGGCCATGAAAGCGGTCGAGTAGACGGGCCAGAACCCGGTGACCGTCCTCGGTGCCGACTCTTCGCCCTCCTCACCGCCCCCGCCGCGCAGCAGCATGAAGGCGCCGAAGGCGAAGAGCAGTGCGGAGACGAGCTTGACGATCCAGCCGGGAAGCAGCCCGAGGAGACCTCCCGCACCGACGGCGATGGCGACATGCACGAGGAACGCCGTCGACGTACCGAACCAGACATAGAGCGGACGCATGCGCGTGCCCATGGCCAGGGACGCGAACATGGTCTTGTCGGGCAGCTCCGCAAGGAAGATGAGCCCGAAGGCGGTGACGATCGCCAGGGGGTCGAGAGACATTCCGGGTGGCTTTCTCTGAGGGCCGGACCGGGGTCCTCGTGACGCGCCGTACGGAGCGGGACGACCTCTCGGTCCGGCACGACGGCGCGCCCGCGGGATACGGGTGCGTCATGCCTGACCGAAGGTCTCGCCCGCCCGCCGCAACGACGGGCCCGGCCACCGGGAACCCGAAGGCTCCAGTGTGTCGACGACCGGTTCGCGGGGCTACTCCCCTTCGCGGTCAACAACACTACCCCACCGCCCGAGGCCGTCTCCCGGCCGGTACGGCACGGAGGCCGTGGCCCCACGAGCACCGGGGCACGACCGGGGCACCACGCCTCCGCCATCGGCGCTCCACGCCGCCGCCGCCCGCGGTGTGCCACCCGGACGGCCCTGTCCGGTGGCCCGGTATCGGGGTCTGTCGTGTAGTGGGTGCTGTGGCCGCGATCTGGCGGTCGGACTTGCTGCCCCTGTGGCGGCCGGACCAAAGGAGTCTTGATGAGGACCAACACCAGGACAGCCGCGGCCATGGCCGCCGCCGCACTCTGTGTCGCGGCGCTCGCAGGATGCTCGGGCAGCGGCGACAGCGGCGCCGAGTCCCAGGCCGAGGCTCCCGCGGACTTCGCGGCGGCCCCGACCACCCCCGCCCCCACGAAGACACACAGTCCCTCGGTGAACCCCTCCGACGAGGTGGGCACCATCTCCGCCAAGCGCGGGCCGCTCGGGGACATCCTCGTCGACGACAAGGGCCGTACGCTCTACCTCTTCGAGGCGGACAAGACCAAGCAGTCCACCTGCAAGGACGCCTGCGCCAAGGCCTGGCCTCCCGGACTCGTGCTCACCGGTACGCCGAAGGCCGGCACCGGCGGGGTGCGGGAGAACCTGCTCTCCACCATCACCCGCAGCGACGGCACCAAGCAGGTCACGTACAACAACCACCCGCTGTACCGGTTCGAGGGCGACAAGAAGCCCGGTGAGACCAACGGCCAGGGCCTGACCGACTTCGGCGCCAAGTGGTACGTCGTCGACACCGCGGGCAAGGCCATCACCACCCCGGTCTCCAGCGCCACCAAGAGCCCGGGCGCCACCCCCACCACCACCGCAACCGAATCCTGACCGTCTCCATGGGGCCGACAGCTCGGACACACCACGCCGCTCTCGCACGGCACCGGCCGGACATCCCCGGCCGCCCTGCGTGCCGCAGTCCGCGTGAGCGCCCTGGCCGGCTGTTCCAACAGCGACGGCGGCAGGCAGACAGGCTCCGCCACTCCCTCGCTGGGTACGGCATCCCCCTTCGGCGGCGGGCAGGAACAGGTCGTCAGCGGCGATTCCGGGTACACGCCCGGCACCCTCACCGTCGTGCCGGCACCGGTACCGTCCGCTGACCCTCCTCAAGACCTCCGGTCTCCCCACGGTGTGTGAGCCCCGCCGTGCGGACCGCCGAGTCAGTCGTACGGCAACGGACCGACCAGGCCCCCGCCGGCCACGGGAACCGTGGTGGAGGCGGGGGCGTGGAGGTACGGCACAGGTCCCGGCGTACGGCGTCAAGGAAGCTCAGGCTCCACAGGGAGCCCGGCGCCCAAGGGCCTCAGCGCCCCCGGCCGCGCCGGCCGCCGAAGTCCTGGCCCGTCTGGTCGGTGTCGTACTCGATCCGCTCCTTGCGGACGTCCGCCGAGACCTCCTTCTGCTCGGTGACCTTCTCCGTCTCCATGCGTACGCGCTCGACGGGGATGGTCTCCTTGCTGATGACCGGCTGCTCGGCGTGGAGCGTCACCTCGGTCTGGGCCTCGCTGATGGCGGAACGGCCCATCCGGGAACGGTCCTCGGGCGCGATCGCCTCATGGATGACCCGGACCTCCTCATGGCTGAGCGGCACGGACGTGGTCACGCTCTCGGTCACCACGATCTTGCGCAGCCGCGCGTGGCCGATCTCGTGCTCCTCGGTGCTGACATGGAGCTGCTCCTCGGACCGGATGAGTTCCTCGGTCTGCGGTGCCTTGCCCTCGCCCGGTTCGGCTCCGCGCATCCCCGCCATGGCCCTGTCCTGGCTTCCCGCGGTGGCCTGCCCGGTCCCGGCGGGCGTGCCCGCGCCCGCGGCGGTGCCGGCCATACCGGGGCGCGGCGCCGTACTCATCCCCGTACCCGCACCGGACTCCGTCCTGGTCCCGGCGGCCGTGCCCGGGCCCTCCGCCATGCTCATGCCGGAGTCGGCTGTCGCCAGGCCGTAGTGCTGGTAGAGCTGCTTCTCCTGGCCCGGGTCGAGATGCTCGTCGGCCGCCAGGCGCGGTGCCTCCTTGACCGTCTCCCGGGCGTACGGGACATGGATGTCCTCACCGGCGCGCCGGGCGCCGGCCAGCGGAACGAGTGTCTCGTTCATACCGAACAGACCGGTCTTCACGGTCACCCACTCAGGGCGGCCCGTGCGGTCGCCCACATAGACCTGGCCGACGTTGCCGATCTTGTCGCCGTCCTTGTCGTACACGGGCAGCCCCGTGAGCCTGCTGGGGTCGTTGAACACGCCATCGGCTGACATCAGCGATCACTCCTCGCGTGGGGGAAGCGCGTCTGCGGGTCTGGCCCCTCACGGTCAGGCGCGCACGACACCATCGCGCCTCCGTCGGGCACGGGCGGCAACCTGGGGAGAGCCGGGACGTCAAGTCCATACAGCCCGTTTACGCCGTTCGAGCGGTGTTCACCGGGGGTGGCGACACGTTGGGGTTATCGGCCATTCGGGTGAATTAAAAGCGATTGATCCGTATTCTTCAGTTGATGTGACCAATCGTCCCCGGCGTGGTGATCCTGGACGGCGGGGCGGCCGGATTCCGAGCCGACGGGCACCGCGCGTGACGGACGGAGCCCGGAGGCGGACGCATGGAGGACGGAGAGCGGGAACATGGCTGTGCAGCGGATCGGTCTGATCGTCCACCACGGCCGCTCCGAGGCCGTCGAGGCGGCCCGCGCCGTCCACGCCTGGTGCGGCGCGCAGGGCGTCCCGTACAAGGAGATCGACGTGTGGCGGGGGCACGAGCGGCGCCATGACAGCCAGGAGGAGGCGTCCTCGGCCGGCAACCCGGACCTGGTCGTCACCCTCGGGGGTGACGGTACGTTCCTGCGCGGCGCGCGGATCGCCGCCGAGAACGGCGCCGCCGTGCTGGGGGTCGATCTGGGCCGGGTCGGCTTTCTGACGGAGGTTCCGGCCGAGAAGGTCACACGGGCGCTGGACGCCGTCCATGAGGGGCGCGCCACCATCGAGGAGCGGATGACCCTCACCATGCGGGCCTCGCGCGCGCTGGAGATGCCGACCGGCATGGAGGCGCTGCTGCGCTACGGCCGCGGGCCCGCCCTGCCTCCGCCGCATGTCAGGCCCGACACCACGGAGGGCGAGGGCTGGGGCGTGGCCCTGGACATCACCGCCGTCAACGATGTGGTGGTGGAGAAGCTCGCCCGGGACCGCCAGGTCAATCTGGGGATCTATATCGCGGGCCGGCTGCTCGCCTCGTACTCCGCCGACGCGGTCATCGTGGCCACCCCGACCGGTTCGACGGCGTACAGCTTCGCCGCCGGGGGACCGGTGCTCTCCCCGCACATGGACGCCGTGGTCTTCACGCCGGTGGCCGCGCACATGACCTTCGACCGCACGGTCGTGGCCGCGCCGGACGAGCCGGTGGCGGTACGGGTGCTGCCGCACTCGGGGGAGGCGGCGCTGAGCATCGACGGCCAGCTCCGGGGCGTACTGGACCCGGGCGACTGGGTCGGGGTGTACGGGGCGGCGTACCGGCTGCGGCTGGTGCGGCTGGGGCCGGTCGACTTCTACACCAGGCTGCGTGAGCGCTTCCGGCTCTCGGACGCGCCCGCCACCGCGCCGGACGGCGAGTCGGCGCCGCTGTTCCGGCCCGACAGCCCGGTCCCCGACGACCTCGCCCATCTGCGGCTGCCGCCCGCTCCCAGCCGCCCCTGAAGGACCGCTCTCACCGACAATCAATCCGTCGTGGACAAAAAAAGTTTTCGGTGAGAGTGTGGGGCCATGCTGGATGTGACCGTGATCGAGGACGCGGCGGCAGCAGCCGTCTCACTGGACCCCATGCGGGCCCGGCTGCTCGCCGAGCTGGCCTCGGGGCCGGCTTCCGCGACGATGCTCGCCGGCCGGGTCGGACTGCCCCGGCAGAAGGTCAACTATCACCTCAAGGCGCTGGAGCGGCACGGCCTGGTCGAGCTGGCAGGCGAGCGAAGGAAGGGCAATGTCACCGAGCGGCTGATGCGGGCCACCGCGGCCTCGTACGTCATCTCGCCGCTCGCCCTGGCCGACGTGCAGCCCGACCCGGGCCGGTTCCGCGACCAGCTCTCCGCGCGCTGGCTGCTCGCGCTCGCCGCGCGGCTCGTACGGGATGTGGGCGCCCTGATCACCGGGGCGGCGAAGGCCCGCAAGGGGCTCGCCACCTACGCGCTCGACGCCGAGGTGCGGTTCCGCTCGGCGGCCGAACGCGCCGCGTTCGTCGAGGAGCTGACCCACGGCCTCGCCGCGCTGGTCGCCAAGTACCACGACGACCACGCCGAGTCCGGCCGTGACCACCGGATCGTCGTCGCGCTCCACCCCACTGTGAAGATCGACCCCGCCGTCGACACCGCCGGACCGGGCGTCGAACCGGGCGGCGCCGTGCCGGCCGTGCCGCCGGAAGGCGCCGCCACGACGGCCGGATGAGCGCCTTCGCCGGCGTTCGGCTTCAACGGTGTTCAGCACATCACCCACGCGCCACGGCGCGCCCGTAAGGAGTCACCTTTATGTCCGAGGAAGACATGTCCAAAGAATTCGAGATCGTCCGTGAGTTCGACGTCGACGCGAGCCCCGAGCAGGTCTGGGAAGCGGTCACCGCGGGTACGGCGGGCTGGCTGTGGCCCATGGAGTACGAGCCCCGCGAGGGCGGCGCCGCGCCGTTCGGCGGCACCCTCACCGCCTGGGACCCGCCGAGGCGGCTGACTGCCCGCACGGAGGACGTGGAGGGCATGTCGCAGCAGACGCTGAACCAGCTCGACCATGTGATCCGGCCCCGTGAGGGCGGTGGCTCCCATGTGCGCTACGTCCACAGCGGCATCCTCGTCGAGGACTGGGACAACCAGTACGACGGTGCCGACAAGCACACCGACTTCTATCTGCACACCCTGCGCCAGTACCTGCTGCACTTCACCGGGCGGCCCGCCGTGTTCGCCGGCGCCGAAGGACCGGCGGCCTCGACCGCGCCGGACGCGCTGGAGGTGGCGAGCCGGGGCCTCGGGCTGCCGGACGACGTGGCTGAGGGCAGCACCGTACGGGTCGAACTGCCCGGAGAAGCGGCTGCCGACGCGGTCGTGGACTACCGCAACCGGTACTTCATCGGGCTGCGTACCGACACGGCGATGTACCGGGTGTTCGGCAGGAACCACTTCGGCGCGCCGGTCGGGATCAGCGTGCACGACTTCGCCCCCGGGGCCGACGCCAAGCGGATCGAGGGGGCGTGGCAGAGCTGGCTCGACGGGGTGTTCGCGTAGACCACATGGAACCGCCTCCCGGCTTCCGTGCCCCGAGGTCCTTGCGTGACCCGAGGTCAGGGAGCGGGGAGGCGGCTGCCGGGGTGGCCGGGTGGCCGCCCGCCGGGGACGCGCCGAAGCGGTACGGGATGAGGGCGTCCCGGCCGGGGGAGGCGGCATGATCGAGGTTCTGCTCCAGGCCCGGGGCCCTGGGGCCCTGAACCGGAACGGGAGCGACACCCATGGCCACGCGCGCGGCGCTGTTCGACGTCGACGGAACCCTGGTCGACACCAATCATCTGCACGTGACCTGCTGGTGGGAGGCGTTCCGGCAGGCCGGTCACACGGTGCCGATGTCCGAGATCCACCGGTCCGTCGGACTCGGCGCGGACGAACTCATCACGCATCTCCTCGGCGACGAGCGGGATCCCGACCAGGACGCCTGGATCAGCGCCGCGCACACCACCCTCTACGGGACCTACCTCGGCCGGCTGCCGGCACTGGAGGGCGCGGGCGATCTTCTGCGGTCGCTGGACGACCGCGGCTGGCGGGTCGTACTCGCCACCTCGGCCGGAGAGGCCGAACTGACCGCGCTGCGCCGGGCCATCGACGCCGACGAGGTGATCTCCGCCGCCATCGGCTCCAACGGCGGCGCCACCGGCAAGCCCCTGCCCGACCCGGTCCACCGGGCCCTGGAGTTGGCCGGGGTGCCGGCCGAGCGCGCGGTGTTCGTCGGGGACACCGTCTGGGACATGGAAGCGGCGGGCCGGGCGGGGGTCCGCGCCGTCGCCCTGCTGTCGGGCGGTGTTCCGCGCGACGCCCTGGAGGCGGCGGGCGCGGCGGCGGTCTACGAGGACCCGACCGAGCTGCTCGCCCGCCTCGACAGCAGCCTGTTCGCGGAACTCGAAGGCCACTGAACTCGAAGGCCGCTGAATGCGAGGGCCGCTGAACCTGAAGGCCATTGAACCCGAGGGCCACCGAGGGCGCGACGGCACTCAGTCGGAGGACGAGGCCTCGCGGGACGGGGCCTCACGCGACGGCGCCCGCCGGGTGCGTGTCCACTCCCGCAGCCCGTCGGCCGTCCAGGTGTTGATGACCCGGTCCGCCGGTACACCGCACTCCTCCGCCCGCGCACAGCCGAGCAGTTGCCAGTCGAGCTGCCCCGGCGCGTGCGCGTCCGTGTCGATGGCGAAGAAGACCCCCGCCGCGACCGCCTCGCGCAGCAGCCGGCGGGGCGGATCGAGCCGCTCCGGACGGCTGTTGACCTCCACCGCCGTACCGGACTCGGCACAGGCCGCGAACACGGCCTGCGCGTCGAACACCGACTCCGGCCTGGTGCCGTCGCCCTGAGCGCGCCGGCCGCGCTGCCCCGTACCCCGGCGCGGTGTCAGCAGACGTCCCGTGCAGTGCCCGAGGACGTCGGTCAGCGGATCCCGTACCGCCGCGATCATGCGCCTGGTCATCGGGGCGGAGTCCATCCGGAGCTTCGAGTGCACCGACGCGACCACCAGATCGAGCCGGTCCAGCAGTTCCCGCTCCTGGTCCAGCGAACCGTCCGGCAGGATGTCGCACTCGATCCCGGTGAGCAGTCGGAACGGTGCCCACCGCTCGTTCAGCTCCGCGACCACGTCGAGCTGTTCACGCAGCCGCTGGGCCGTCAGGCCGCGTGCGACGGTCAGCCTGGGGGAGTGGTCCGTGAGCACCGCCCACTCATGGCCGAGCGCGGCGGCCGTACGCCCCATCTCCTCGATCGAAGCGCCGCCGTCCGACCAGTCCGAGTGGAGATGGCAGTCGCCGCGCAGCGCGGCGCGCAGTGCCTGCCCATGGTCCGCGAGCGGCGCGCCCGCCTCCCGTTCCAGCCGTTCCAGATACCCGGGGACGGAGCCCGCGACCGCCTCCGCCACGACCTCGGCCGTCCTGGGGCCGATGCCCCGTACCCGGCCCAGTGTCCCGGCGGCGGCTCGCCGCGCGACCTCGTCGGAGGGCATGCCCGCCACTGCCGCGGAGGCGGTACGGAACGCCCGTACCCGGTAGGTCTCGGCCAGCGAGCGTTCCAGCAGAAAGGCGATCCTGTCGAGAGCCTCCACCGGATCCATGGGCGCCCCCAGCCTGTCGGTCGCGTCCCGCCCATTCTCGGCGGGGGCGGCGCTCCGCGCATGGCAAGGCCCCGCAGACGGGGGATTGCCGCGGGGCCTGCCTCGACCGTGGCCCGTCGTTCACCGAGGTGGTGCTACGACGCGCACGCGTCCCGCCGTACGGAGTCCGGGCCGACACACCACAGGCAGGGCCTGGTGGCGGTCATCGGCCGGTCCATGCCTCTCGGCCGGGCGAGCGCCGTCCGGGCCGCCGCATGGTGGCGGCGAAAGGAGTGGACGGCAGCCGGCGTGGCGGCGGGGTCGTACGTGGGGCGCTGGGTCAGTTCTGTGCGGTACGACGCTTGCGCGCGGCCCACATGATGCCCGCTCCCGCGACCACCACAACAGCGGCCGCACCGGCGATCACCGGAGTGGCGCTCGAAGAACCCGTCTCGGCGAGGTTGTCACCGGCGGGGCTCGGCTCCGACGAGGGAACCGCGGCCTCGGAGCTGGTGGGCTCCTCGGTCGGCGCCTCCGAGGGCGGAGCGGACTCCGAGGGAGCCTCGGTGGGGACCTCCGTGGAGGGGCTCTCCGCCGGCGGCGGAGTCGTGGACTCCGACGGCGACGGGGTGGTGCCCTCGCAGACCGGAGCGGTCTTCTCCTGGTCGACGTTGTAACGCTCGCCGTCGGCGGCCTTCACCACGAGCCGGATGCTCAGCTCGGTCGAGTGCTCAGGAAGCGCGAGCTTCTTGTGGAACTCGTTCTTGAAGTTCTCCGTGGGCAGCAGGTCCTTGCCGTCCGCGGTGATCGTCACGGTGTTCTGGTCGCTGTTGCCGTACGCGGTGAGGTCGACACTGACCTCGGAGCACGTCACCGACCAGTTGGGCGTGTGCGCGACCGCGGGAACGGCCGACAGGCCGACGATCGCACCCGCCGTCGCGACTGTTATGAGGGCGCCTCTGCGCCGCCATGATCCGCTGAATAGAGTCACAGATTCCTCCGCTTTAACCGCGCCGCCCACGATGGCGGCGCGGGCGGCACAGTACCGCCATCTGCCAGGACCCCATCAACCGCCCCACCCAACTCACCGTCTCCACGCGCCTCATGTCCCTGGTGAGAGGCGTGCGGCCGGTCCGGCCAGCTCCGCGCGCATGACCATGATCACATCGGGCCGGGCGGCCGGATCGCGCTGTCATCGCTGATGGCGCCCTTTTCCGCCGGGTTTTGGGCGGTGGGTGCCGGGGCCCTTCCCTGAATACCGTGGGGATCATTGCAGATTGGGCAAAATTTGCGTCAATTAATGGGCGCGAGTTTCCGGTTGCGGCGAAAACGAGCGAATCGCGCCAGGACGGCGGCCGGATTTCGGAATGCGCGCGCACCGGAATTACGGCCGCGGCACGGACCGTTCCGCGCGCTCCGTACCCGTACCGCGATGCCCGTCCGCGCTCCCCGTACCCCGTGCCCCGCGTGCTCCGTACCCGCGTGCTCCGACCCCGTACCCCGTGCCCGGGCGTTCCTACGTACGGTCGCGGCGCGGGACCCGCCGCCGTACCCACTGCCGGGCGGCGGCCAGCCGCGGATGGCGCTCCCGCTGTTCGCGCGAGGCGCGGTCCAGCTCCTCCATCAGCCGCTGCGAACGGTTCTCCATGTCCAGCTCGTACAGGATCCGGTCGATCTCCGCCAGCACCGCGCCATGGAGCTGCCACTGGCGAGGATGCCGCTGGACGCCCTCCAGCAGCAGCCGCGCCACCTTCTCCCGGCTCCTCGCCGCCTCCGCGAGATCCTCGGACAGCCGTGCCTCCGCCACCCGGGCACTCTCGCTCGCCTCCGTGGTGACCAGGACCGCGAAGCTCACCACGGCGTCGGCGACGCTCTCCAGCAAGTCCTCCAGCGCGGTGCCCACTTCCGGCGGGAACAGCGCCTCCTCCCTGCGCTCCTTGGCGAGGTCGGTGAATGTCCTGGCCAGCACCCGCAGGATGACCGTACAGATCTCCAGGGTGTCGAGACCGGTACGGAGCACCACCCGGTGCAGCAGCCCCTCCCTGACCCGGGGGTTGAGCCGGAGGCTGTCCTCCGCCTGCCGCAGCGCCGCGTCCACCTCGCTGATGTCGTGGTCGAGCCGGCGCGCCTCATGGAGGCGGGCCGCCGCGCGCTCGACCGGGATCGTCCCGGTCAGCCCCTCACCGATCCGCAGCAGCAGCCTGCGCATCCGCCGTGACAGGTCCTCGATGGACTCGCCCGCGCTGGCCACCCATACCGGCGGTACGAACAGGAAGTTGAACAGCAGTCCCACCACCGCGCCGATCAGCGTCTCCAGCACCCGGTCCCAGGCCGTCGACGCCACCCGGGTGACCCCGAGCACGAGCATCGCGCTGATCGCCACCTCGGGCACGAACTCACTCACCCGGACCAGCCGCCCGACCACGAGTGAAGCCAGGATGATCAGCCCCAGACTCCACCAGGACAGCCCGACCAGCACACTGAAGGCGCTGGCCACCAGCACCCCCGCCACCACCGAGTTGACCCTGCGGATACTGGTGGTGAGCGTCGAGTAGAGCGTGACCTGTACGACCAGCAGGGCGGTCAGCGGCGCGGTGAGCGGCGCGGCCTCGCTGCTCAACTGGAGCGCGACCACATAGGCGATGGTCGCCGCGGCCGTGGAGCGCAGCGTCTGCGCCACGGCCGGCTCGCGGCGCCGCTTCACGAGTTCGGCCACCGGCGCGCTCACCGAGGATCGGACAACTCCCACGGGGACTTCCCTTCCCGCACCCGGTCCGCGCGGACCCGGCGGGGCCGCCGATAGGGCCGTGTGGATGACCCGCACCCGGTGAACGCGCCTTCGGCGCCCCGACCGGTCGCAGACCCGGGCTCGCCGGGTGAGTCTGGAGGAGCGCCTCCCCGGAAAGCCGGGGCCACGCTCCACAGACACGGGAGGAAGCGATGGGTGTCCGCAGACTGATCCACGACTGGCCCGTCCGCCGCCAGTTCACCGGCTCCGACCCGCTCGGCCGCGGCAGGGCCGCGATGTCCTCCCGTACGGAGCACCT
This sequence comes from Streptomyces odonnellii, assembly GCF_000981895.1. Classification (GTDB taxonomy): domain Bacteria; phylum Actinomycetota; class Actinomycetes; order Streptomycetales; family Streptomycetaceae; genus Streptomyces; species Streptomyces odonnellii. Next base: position 21,628 of record NZ_LATD01000232.1, read on the forward strand.
CAGGCCCCGCACCGAGACCGCCGACCGGGTGGTCCAGTCCGTCTGCCCGTACTGCGCGGTCGGCTGCGGCCAGCAGGTGTACGTCAAGGACGACCGGGTCGTGCAGATCGAGGGGGACCCAGCCTCGCCGGTCAGCCGGGGCCGGCTCTGCCCCAAGGGCTCGGCGACGCTCCAGCTCACCACCGGACCGGCCCGTCGCCACCAGGTCCTGTACCGGCGCCCGTACGCCACCGAGTGGGAGCCGCTCGATCTGGACACGGCCATGGACATGGTCGCGGACCGGGTGGTCGAGACGCGCCGGCGTACCTGGGAGTGGGAGCGCGACGGGGTGCGCACCGCGCGCACGCTGGGCATCGCCAGCCTCGGCGGAGCCACCCTCGACAACGAGGAGAACTACCTCATCAAGAAGCTGTTCACCGGCCTCGGGGTGGTCCAGGTCGAGAACCAGGCCCGGGTCTGCCACAGCTCCACCGTCGCCGGTCTCGGTGCCTCGTTCGGACGCGGCGGCTCCACCACCTTCATGCAGGACCTCCAGCACGCGGACTGCATCGTCATCCAGGGCTCCAACTACGCCGAGGCGCACCCCGTCGGATTCCAGTGGGTCATGGAGGCCAAGGCACGCGGGGCCCGGATCATTCATGTGGACCCGCGGTTCACCCGTACGAGCGCGCTCGCCGATCAGTACGTACCGATCCGCGCGGGCAGCGACATCGCCTTCCTCGGCGGGATCATCAACCATGTGCTCACGGAGGAGAAGGACTTCCGGGAGTACGTGCTCGCCTACACCAACGCGGCCACGGTCATCAGCGAGGACTTCCGGGACACCGAGGATCTCGACGGGGTCTTCTCCGGGCTCGACGACGACCACCACCACTACGACCACACGAGCTGGCGATACGAAGAGACAGCAGCGACGGCAGGGACGGCCGGAGCGGCTCCCGGCGGCCGTCCGGACGGCCGGAGCGGGCGCCCGGACCGGCGCGGACAGAACGGACAGCCCGCGAGGGACGCGGCCGACCGGATCGCGCAGGCGCGCATCCACGAGGCGGGCGGCGCCGAGGCGTTCGGCTCCGGCGGCCCGCAGGCCACCTCGCGTCCGCTGCGCGACGAGACGCTCCGGCATCCGCGCTGCGTCTACCAGATCCTCAAGCGCCACTACGCCCGCTACACCCCCGAACTGGTCGAGCGGACCTGCGGAGTTCCGCGCGAGGCCTTCCGCCAGGTGTGCGACGCGCTGACCGCCAACTCGGGCCGGGAGCGCACCAGCGCCTTCGTCTACGCCGTCGGCTGGACCCAGCACTCCGTCGGCGCGCAGTACATCCGCGCGGCCAGTGTGCTCCAGCTTCTGCTCGGCAACATCGGGCGCACCGGTGGCGGTATCCAGGCGCTGCGCGGACACGCGTCCATCCAGGGCTCCAGCGACATCCCCACGCTGTTCAACCTGCTCCCCGGCTATCTGCCGATGCCCCACGCGCACGCCCACCCCGACCTGGAGGCGTACATCGGGGCCAGCCGTACGGAGAAGGGCTTCTGGGGCAACGCGCGGTCGTACTTCGTCAGCCTCCTCAAGGCGTACTACGGAGACGCCGCCACCGCCGCGAACGACTTCTGCTACGGCCATCTGCCCCGGCTGACCGGCTCGCACTCCACGTACGAGACGGTCGTGGCGCAGCTCGAAGGGGTCTGCAAGGGCTACTTCCTGATGGGCGAGAACCCGGCCGTCGGCTCCGCCAACACCCGCCTCCAGCGGCTCGGCATGGCCAAGCTGGAGTGGCTGGTCGTCCGGGACTTCTCACTCATCGAGTCCGCGACGTGGTGGCAGGACGGCCCGGAGATCGAGACGGGCGAGCTGCGCACCGGGTCCATCGGGACCGAGGTGTTCTTCTTCCCGGCCGCTGCCCACACCGAGAAGTCCGGCTCGTTCACCAACACCAACCGCTGGCTCCAGTGGCACCACGCGGCCGTCGAACCCGAGGGCGACGCGCGCAGCGATCTGTGGTTCATGTACCACCTCGGCCGCCGGATCAAGGCGAGACTGGCCGGTTCCACCGACCCGATGGACCGGCCCGTACAGGACCTGACCTGGGACTATCCGGTGGAGGGCCGCTTCGACGACCCGGTTGCGGAGGCCGTGCTCGCCGAGATCAACGGACGGGCCGCGGACGGCTCGCCGCTGAGCGCGTACACCGAGCTGAAGGACGACGGCTCGACCCGCTGCGGCTGCTGGATCTACTGCGGGGTGTACGCGGACGGCGTCAACCAGGCCGCCCGCCGCAAGCCCCACACCGAGCAGGACTGGGTGGCGGCCGAGTGGGCCTGGGCCTGGCCCGTCAACCGCCGCATCCTCTACAACCGGGCCTCAGCCGCCCCCGACGGCACCCCCTGGAGCGAGCGCAAGGCGTACGTCTGGTGGGACGCCGCGCGCGGCCGGTGGACCGGCCACGACGTCCCGGACTTCATCCCGGACCGCGCCCCCGGCTACGTGCCCCCGGACGGCGCGACGGGCCCCGACGCGCTGCGCGGTGACGACCCGTTCATCATGCAGGCTGACGGCAAGGGCTGGCTGTTCGCGCCCACCGGCCTGGAGGACGGCCCGATGCCGACCCACTACGAGCCGCAGGACTCGCCGTTCACCAACGCGCTGTACCCGATGGTGTCGCGCTCGCCCGTACGGCGGCTGATGGACCGCGAGGGCAACCGCTACCACCCCAGCGGCGACGAGCCGGGCTCCAGCGTCTACCCGTACGTCGTCACCACCCACCGGCTCACCGAGCACTTCACCGCGGGCGGGATGAGCCGCTGGTCGCCCTATCTCGCCGAACTCCAGCCGGAGTTCTTCTGCGAGATCTCCCCGGCGCTCGCCGCGGAGCGCGGGCTCCGGCACGGCGGCTGGGCCACCGTCATCACCGCGCGCAACGCCGTCGAGGCACGGGTGATGGTGACCGAGCGGATCAGACCACTGACGGTGCACGGCCGTACGGTCCACCAGATCGGGCTGCCGTTCCACTGGGGCCCCAACGGGATCTCCACCGGCGACGCCGCGAACGAGCTGGTGGCCATCGCGCTCGACCCCAACTCGCACATCCAGGAGGACAAGGCGCTGACCGCGGACATCATCGCCGGCCGCCGTCCCCGGGGCCCCGATCTGCTCCGGCTCGTGGCCGCGTACCGGCAGCGTGCCGGCATCACCGAGAAGACCGGAATGGAGGCCAGGACATGACGAGCCATCTGCTCAGCGGACCGGAGGCGGACCCCGCGCGCGACGCGGGCCACGAGGACGCGCCGCCGCGCGTCGGGTTCTTCACCGACACCTCGGTCTGTATCGGCTGCAAGGCCTGCGAGGTGGCGTGCAAGGAGTGGAACGCGATTCCCGAGGACGGGCTGTCGCTCACCGGGATGTCGTACGACAACACCCAGAGCCTCGGCGCCTCGACCTGGCGGCATGTGGCCTTCATCGAGCAGTCCGTGCCGGCCGGGCGGACGGCTCCGGCGCCAGGTCAGGACCTGCTGCCGGATTCGGTATCGGGTCCGGGATCGGCTTCCGTGCCTCCGTCGGTTCCGGACGGGCGTGTGCCGGCCCCTGACGGGCGTACGACACTGCCGCTCGCCTCCGGCGACGGCGAGGTGCGCTGGCTGATGTCGTCCGACGTCTGCAAGCACTGCACCCACGCCGCCTGCCTGGACGTCTGCCCGACCGGCTCCCTCTTCCGTACGGAGTTCGGCACGGTCGTCGTCCAGGACGACATCTGCAACGGCTGCGGCTACTGCGTGCCCGCCTGCCCCTACGGCGTCATCGAGCAACGGCCCTCGGACGGCCGGGCGTTCAAGTGCACGATGTGCTACGACCGGCTCGGCGCGGGCCAGGAACCCGCCTGCGCCAAGGCCTGCCCCACCGAGTCCATCCAGTTCGGTGTGCTCGACGAACTGCGCGAACGGGCCGCGCGGCGGGTCGGCCGGCTCCACGCTGCCGGTGTCACCGAGGCGCGGCTGTACGGGCACGAGCCGGACGACGGGGTCGGCGGCGACGGCGCGTTCTTCCTGCTCCTCGACCGGCCCGAGGTGTACGGCCTGCCGCCGGACCCCGTGGTCACCACCCGTGATCTGCCCGCGATGTGGAGGCACGCGGCCATGGCCGCGCTCTCCCTGGCGGGTGGCATCGCCCTGTCGTTCGCGGCCTCCACGCTCACCGAAGGGCTCACCGGAGCGCTCGCCGGAAGGAAGGAACTGCCGTGAGGGAAAGGGCAGATGTGACCGCGGACGGGACGCGGGGCACGCGCCGGCACAAGCGGAACGGCGAGGAACCGATGGTGCCCCGGGCCGACTTCGACTCGTACTACGGACGGCCCGTCATCAAGGCACCCGGCTGGTCGGCCCGTGACATCGCGGGATACTTCTTCCTCGGCGGACTCGCGGGCGCGGGCTCGGTCCTGGCCGCGGGCGCGCAGCTCACGCGGCGCCCGGCGACCGCGAAGGCGATGAAGATCTCCTCGCTCGCCGCGATCACGCTCTCCTACGCCGCGCTCGTCAACGACCTGGGGCGGCCCGGCCGGTTCGTCAACATGCTGCGGGTCTTCAAACCGACCTCGCCGATGAGCGTCGGCTCCTGGCTGCTCTCCGGGTACGGGCCCTGCGCGGGCGCCGCCGCGTTCTGCGCCGTCACCGGCCGGCTGCCCGGGGCCGGGGCCGCCGCCACCGCCGGGGCGGCCGTGACCGGGCCCGCGGTGGCCGCGTATACGGCGGTGCTCGCCGCGGACACCGCCGTACCCGCCTGGCACGGCGCCCACCGTGAACTCCCGTATGTCTTCGTCGCGTCGGCCGCCGCGGCGGCATCCGGGATGGCGCTGGTCCTCGCACCGGTCCGGGAGAACGGCCCCGCCCGGTGCGCGGCCGTACTGGCGGCGGCCGGGGAGATGTCGGCGATGTCGGCCGCCGAGCGCAGCCTGGGCATGGTCGCCGAGACCTACCGCGAGGGGCGTGCGGGCCGGCTTCTGCGCGCCGCCCGTGTGCTCACGACCGCCGGCGCGGCGGGAGCGGCCGTCTTCGGCCGGCAGAGCCGTACGGTGGCGGTCGGCAGCGGCGCCATGCTGCTCGCAGGGTCGGCCTGTACGCGGTTCGGCATCTTCGCGGCGGGGATCGCCTCCGCGGAGGACCCTGTGTACACGGTGCGGCCGCAGCGGATGGCGAAGGAGCGGACGGCGCAGGAGCGTGCGGCAGGGGAGCGGGAGGCGCGCAGGGGAGCGGCGGTTGTGCAGGACGGGGGCGGATGAGGTAAACACCTCTCCAGCGGGTCGATCGGCATTCGGGCCGCGCGGCCGCCCGACTCACCGAACGGTTGTGCATGCCTTCTTCACCGTCCCGCCGCGATCCGCTGCGGGAACCCTCCGCCGCGTCCGCGCAGTACGCGCGTCCGCAGCACCACGGCATCTTTCTGGAGCCGCGCTACACCGTCGAACTGCCCCCTCTGTACGACGGTGAGGGGGAGGACGAGGACGGCGCCGCGGACAGCGCCCCCGACCGGTCGCCCGCCACCTCCGACCGGTCGTCCTCCGGCTTCGGGCGGTCGTCCTCCGACCGCTCGCCGTCCGGCCGGTCGTCCGACAGGGGTTCCGTACGGCGCCGTACCTCCGCTCCGCGCCGAGGGTAGGGCGGGCGGCCACGGGCCGACGGCACGAGGGCGCGCGGGACGACCGACGGGCCGGGGATCACCCGGCCCGTCGGTCGTCGGCCCAGCTGATCCGGTAGTACTTCAGGTGCTCGTCCTCCCCGACCAGCCGCATGCCCGCCGCCGTCATGACACGCTGTGACGCGGTGTTGTCGTGGTCGGTGTCGCCCAGTACGGCGCTCACACCGCGGGCCCGCGCGAAGCGCAGCAGTTCGCGCAGCGCCTCGGAGGCATAGCCCTTGCCGTGCGCCGAGGGCACGAGTCCATAGCCGACCGTGACACGGAGATCGTCGTCCGGGGCGCCGTGGAATCCGAGCCCGCCGATGGCCCGGCCGTCCTCGCGCCGCCGGATCTCGTACGCGCCGAAGGGCCGGGGATCCCCAGTGATCGCACAGGTCGTCAGATAGCGCCTGGCGCCGACCATGTCGCCTTCGGCGGGGTATCCCGGGGCCCAGCGGTCCTCGGGGTCCGGCTCACCCGCCGCGACCCGCTCGGCCTCCAGAACGCTCAGCGGATGGAGCACCAGCCGCTCCGTCACAAGATCATCCATGACAGGGAGAGGTATCACGCGCCGGACCGCCGCCGCGGCGGGTTCACGGGACCGCGCGAAGCCGTCCGCCGGGCGGCCACCGCCACGTCGCCCGTACGTTGCCGCCGGAGCGGCGTCGAAGGGATGGGCCCCACCACGGCGGTCCCGGTATCCGTCCTGGTACGGAACCGGCGAGCCGGCACCATGGCCCATCCTCCGTACCCGCCATATCCGCCGCGCGACCGGATCGCCCTGGGCTCGGCACGGTCGTGTGAATCGGGCCCGTTTTCCTGCGACTTCACCCGCAGAAAACCGATCAGTGGCTTTGCGGAAGCCTTGTGGAAGTCTTAATGACTCTGGTTGTTCATCTGTGACATGAGTCACTGATCGGTTTTTGTGGTGATGTTGGTCGAAGCTCGCTGTTTGCCCAAAAAGATCTCCGTGGACGTTACTGTCGCCCGCTCTCTAGATTCCGTCCGTCCTGCGATGTGTGGGATATGTGAGGGCCAGGGGTGGGGAGCGCAATGGGTCGACGACGTCTGTGTCAAGGTCCGGCAGCGAGAGGTCTGGTGGGACTGCTCAGTGCGCTGTTGGTGTCAGGTTTGCTGAGTGCCGCCCCGGCGCTGGCCGTGGCGCCGGACAGCACACCGCGCCCGGCCTCCGATGCCGCCGCGGGCCCGGCCACCGCGTCCGGGCCCGGCGCGGGTACGGAGGAAGCGGCACTGGCCGAGGCCCGGCGTACGGGCAAGGATGTCGAGGTCACCGCGCTGCGCAGCGAGACCGGCGAGGTCTTCGCCAAGCCGAACGGCCGGATGGAAGCCGTCGAGCATCTGCGCCCCGTCCGGGCCCGCGTCGGGGGCGAGTGGCGGAATATCGACACCTCGCTGCGGAAGCGGCCCGATGGTTCCCTGGCTCCCGCCGTGGCCACGGTCGGTATCGCGTTCTCGGGCGGCGGCGCCACCGCACCGCTGATCGCGCTGGAGCGGGCCGGGCGCGAACTCTCCCTGTCCTGGCCGACCGCTCTGCCCGAGCCGGTGATCGACGGTTCCACGGCCACATATCCCTCGGTCCTGCCGGATGTGGACCTTCAGGTGCGGGCCGACACGGACGGCATCTCACAGATCCTGGTGGTCAAGTCGGCCGAGGCGGGGGCCGATCCGAGGCTCGCCTCGCTGCGTATGGCCGTGGACGCCGATGGCATGACCGTCAAGGAGACGCCCGACGGCGGGCTGGTCGCGACCGACCAGGGCTCCGGCGGACCGGTGTTCGAGGCGCAGCAGCCGCTGATGTGGGACTCCAGCATCGCTGCCGGTACGGAAACCGCCTCCGCGAAGACCGCACCGCTCACCCGGCGGATGAAGCAGGACACCGCCCGGTCGGCCGTACCGGCGGAGGACCAGGGCGCGCCCCTCGTCCCCGGCGAGTCGGCGAAAGTGGCCCCGATCGGTGTCGATGTCGCGGCCGGCGGTGACAGCCTCGTACTCACGCCGGACCGGGAACTGCTGAAGAACGCGACATACCCGGTCTATATCGACCCGCAGTGGTATTCGCCGAAGGCGTCGAACTGGACCATGGCGTCACGCTATTGGGCCTCGTCACCGCAGTGGCGCTTCAACGGCGACTCCGACGCGGGCATGGGGTACTGCGCGGGAGACGCCCGCTGTGCCCCCGAGGACGTCAAGCGTCTCTTCTACGCCATCCCCACGTCGCAGTTCGCCGGCAAGACGATCCTCTCCGCCGAGTTCGTGGTGCGCGAGACGCACTCCTACAGTTGCGACAAGACCGATGTGCAGCTCTGGCGCACCAAGGGCATCTCCAAGACCACGACCTGGAACTCCCAGCTCGCGGACGGCTTCTGGGTCGATCTCCTGCAGACCCGGTCCGAGGCCAAGGGCTACAGCGGCACCTGCCCCGGCGGTGACATCGAGTTCTGGGCGCTCCGCGCCGTACAGCAGGCCGCGGCCAACGGCTGGTCCACGACCACCTTCGGGCTGATGGCCAAGAGCGAGACCGACCGGTACTCGTGGAAGAGGTTCTCGGACGACGCCTATCTGCGTGTCCAGTACAACAAGCCGCCGGCCCAGATCAAGATGTCCCAGTTGACCCAGGACCCGGGCGGTTCCTGCTCGTCGACGGCCCGCAGGGTGCGGATTCTGCCGACGCTGCGCGCGAACGATGTCACCGACCCGGACGGCGACAGTGTGGCCGTACAGTTCCAGGGGACGTGGGACTCAGGTGACGGCAAGGGCCGGATCGTACGGTGGACCTCGGCGCGGTCCTCGTTCAAGAAGTCCGGCTCGGACTTCACGGTCCCGATGCCGTCCAGCATCACCAAGAACGTTGCCATCGGCTGGCACGCCCGCTCCTACGACGGCGCCCAGTGGTCCCCATGGTCGTACGCGGGTTCCGCGACGGACTGCGTCACGGTCTACGACACGAGTGTGCCCGCCGCGCCCCGGATCGCGTCGGGGGAGTATCCGCCCTCGGACGCCGAGAACCCCGATGATCCGTGGCACGACGGAGTGGGCCGGTACGGCACCTTCACCATCGACGCGACACAGACCGATGTGACGAAGTACTGGTTCGGTGTCAACGCCAATCCGACCAGCGCGCACACTCTGGCCACCTCGGGCGGCGTCGCGAAGACCACGACCTTCATGCCGACGAAGCCCGGGGTCAACTTCATCACCGCGCAGGCCTTCGACGCCGCGGGCAACGGCAGCAGCGTCGCGACCTACTACTTCCGGGTGCGCGCGGGACAGCCGGACCGGCTGACCATGGATCTGGACGAGCCGGCCGGCTCCACCGCGGTGAGCGGACAGGGAGGAGCCTGGCCCGCGGGCCTCTCCGGCGGAGCGAGCGCCGGAGGCGAAGGGGTCACCGGTGGCGCGCTGCATCTGAACGGCGTCGACGGAGAGGCCACCACGGTCTCCCCGGTCCTCAACACGTCGAAGAGCTTCTCCGTATCGCTGTGGGCGAAGCTGCCCGGTACCGACCAGGGACGGCCCATGACCGCCGTCGCCCAGGCCGGCAACAACACCCACGGTCTTGAGATCTACTACTCCTCGGCGCTGGGCGGCTGGTCCTTCCTGCGCCAGACCTCGGACGCGGCGTCCGGTGCGGGCGCGGTCCGGGCCACCCAGCCCGCGTGTCCCGCCGGGGACACGGCCTGTGCCCAGGCCCGGGTGAGCCGGTGGACCCATCTCGTGGGCGTGTACGACAAGGTCACCAACCAGTTGAGGCTGTACGTCGACGGCAAGCTCGTCGCCACCTCGCCCTACAGCGCCGCCGACGCGTGGGACGCCCGCAGGTCCCTGCACCTCGGCGCCAGCCATCTGCTCGGCAGAGCCGGCGGCTACTTCGCCGGTGACCTGGACGACGTACGGCTCTTCGACTACCCGCTCACGGACGCTCAGGTGACCACGGTGAACAGTGGAAACCCCGTCACCACGGGCCGCCCGGCCAAGGCGGTCTGGACGATGGACGAGGGCGCCACCGCCACCTCTGTCACCGGACGCGGGCAGCGGGTGACCGCGAACCTGCACGGCGGGACCGTTCTCGGCGGCGCGGGCGCCCAGGGCAGCGCCCTGGCCTTCAACGGCACCGACGCCTACGCCCAGACCGGGCAGTCGGTCCTCGACACGTACCAGAGCTTCTCCGTCTCCCTGTGGGCCCGGCTGCCCAAGGACAAGGCGGACAAGGCGATGACCATCGCCGCTCAGGGCGGCAAGGAACAGAGCGGCTTCGAGATCTACCACTCGTCGGCGTACGGCGGCTGGGTCTTCGTACGGGCGAACGAGGACACCGCGACCTCGGTCTACGCACGGGCCGTCTACGCGGCCTGCCCCGCGCACACCAACTGCGCGGCCGGCGGTCTCGGCGAGTGGTCGCACATCGTCGGTGTCCACGACATGGACGCGAACGAGATCCGGCTGTACGTCAACGGCGTCCTGCGGGCCACCACACCGTTCACGGGACGGTGGAACGCGACAGGCCCGCTCACCCTCGGCGCGGCCCCGTACCCCACCGGCGTCGGCGGGTTCTTCCAGGGAGACCTGGACGACACGCGGCTGTACGACCGGGTCATCTCCGATGCCGAGATCAAGGATCTCTTCGCCCAGCGCCCGGTGATCAAGGCACGCTGGAAGCTGGAGTCCGCGTCGGGCTCGCCCGCTGTGTCGCCCGACGCCTCGCCCGGCAACCGTCCGGTGACTCTCTACAACGGGGCCTCGACGGGTGGCGGTTGGGTCGACTCCGGCGCGCTCCAACTGGACGGCCAGGACGACTACGCGGCGACTGCCTCGGTACCGATCGACACCAGCCAGAGCTTCACGGTGACGGCATGGGCGCTGGCCCCGTCCGGACGGCCCGAGACGGCGGCGACCGTGCTCAGCCAGGAAGGCGCCGTCAACAGCGGGTTCATGGTGAAGTACGCGCCGGCGACGGCGACGGAACCCGCCGGGTGGCGGATCGAGATGCCGAAGGCGGACACGGCGGGCGCGGCGGTGTCGAGCGCTGCCAACGCGATGTTCGACGACTGGGGTGCCGGTGGCTGGAACCATCTCGCCCTGGTCCATGACGCCTTCGCCGACGAGATGCGGCTGTACGTCAACGGCCAGCTCGAGCAGACGGCGTGCGACGACGGAACGGTGGGCGAGGGCGAGTGCGCCGATGACGTGTCGTGGGCGTCCGATGTCACGGCGTTCAACGCCACCAAGTCCCTCCAGATCGGGCGCTCGAAGACGGCAGGCGTCTGGGGCGGCAACTGGTCCGGCTCCATCGACGACGTCTGGGCCTTCCAGGGGACGCTCAGTCAGGACCAGATCCAGCAGTTGGCGATGGGAGCGGCCGACCTGCCGACGAAGGTGCCGGGCGCATGAGCGGCGATGAGGCGCGAACAGGGGAGGGCCGTGGGGGCCACGGCGGTATTCGGCGGTACGACCAGGACCGGGCACACGGCGGATCAAGGGGTGGGACAGCGGTGAACGGGCAGCGGACGGACAGACAGCGGTGGAGACGCGTCCGGGGGCGCGTGGCGCTCGGACTGTCGGCGGTACTGGTCGCCACGGTGGTCCAGGGTGTGGGGATGGGGACCGCGGCAGCGGACCCGAGCGCGGGCCGTCCCCCGAGCGGACAGGCGGACAAACCGGTCTCCGGGCATGACGGTACGGTCGCCCCCCGCGTCCGTACCTCCACGCCTGTGACCCCCGAGGGGGACCCCAGGGCGGCCTGGCCCGCGCCGGGCACCGCGGCCGCCGCCGTGCCGACCACGCGTACGACGGCCGAGGGCAAGCCCGCTCGGGTGCGCGCGGGCACGCTGCCGATCTCACTGCGCGCGGCCCAGGGCCCGACAGCGGCATCGGCGCGGAAGAAGGCGGCGGACACCGACCGGGCGGCGCAGCCGCCGGCCGGGGCCAGGGTACGTGTGCTCGACCGCGCCGCGGCTGCCGCGGCCGGCATCGACGGCCTGCTGTTCACCGTCGAGCGGACCGACGCCGGCACGGCGGGTGATGTCGGGCTGGACGTCGACTACAGCCGCTTCGCGGAGGCGTACGGCGGTGGTTACGGTTCGCGGCTGCGGCTCGTGCGGCTGCCCGCCTGTGCCCTGACGACTCCCGGCATCGGCTCGTGCCGTGTCGCGGAACCGGTGGAGGGTGCGAACGACACCGACCGTCAGGTGCTGACCGCGGACGCCGTGCCTGTACAAGGCCGGCCGGACGGGGCCGCGCGGACGGCGGCCGCCCCGGCGACCGTGCTCGCGGTCACCGCCGAGGCGGAGAGCCCGAAGGGCGACTACAAGGCGACCACTCTGGCCCCGTCCGCCACCTGGGACACCAGCCTGAACACCGGTGACTTCACGTGGTCGTACGGAATGGCGGTACCGGACGTGCCCGGCAGTCTGGCGCCCGAGGTGGGGATCTCCTATTCGTCGGGTGCCATCGACGGGCGTACGACGACGACCAACAACCAGTCGTCGTGGGTCGGCGACGGTTTCGATCTGTGGCCCGGCTACATCGAGCGTTCGTACAAGGCGTGTTCGGACGACGGGATCACCACGGACGGGAACAAGCCGGGTGACCAGTGCTGGGGTTATGACAACGCGACGCTGTTGTTCAACGGGAAGGGCGGCGAGCTGATCCCGGCCGGTGGGAATACCTGGCGGCTGAAGAACGACGACGGTACGCGGGTGGAGAAGCTGAAGGGCTCCTCGACCGATGTGAGGGACAACGGCGACAACGACCAGGAGTACTGGAAGGTCACCACGACCGACGGTACACAGTATTTCTTCGGCTACCACAAGTTGCCGGGCTGGGTATCGGGCAAGGAGACCACGGACTCGACGTGGACCGTCCCGGTGTACGGGGACGACGACAACGAGCCCTGCCACGCGAGTACGTTCGCGGGTTCGTGGTGTCAGCAGGCGTGGCGATGGAATCTCGATTATGTCGTGGATGTCGACGGCAACGCGATCGCGTATTACTACGACGCGGAGACGAACAGTTATGGCCGTAATCTGAAGGCGGCCGATGACACTCCGTACACGCGTGGCGGGACTCTGGACCGTATCGAATACGGGCTGCGTTCTACCGCCGTCTATTCGGCGAAGCCTCTGGCCAGGGTGAACTTCACGTCGGCCGAGCGGTGTCTGCCGGAGACGGGGGTGACCTGCGCGGCGGACACGATCGACGACAAGGCGTTCTACTGGTACGACACGCCGTGGGACCAGAACTGCAAGGCGGGGACGGACTGTACGGGTTCGTACGCGCCGACGTTCTGGACCCGCAAGCGCCTGACCGGGGTCGTGACCCAGACGCTGAAGTCCGACGGTACGTATACGGATGTGGATGCGTGGAGTCTGGGGCAGCGATGGGGGATGGCGGACATCGACTACGCCCTGCTGCTCGATTCGGTGCAGCACACCGGCAGGTCCGCGACTCCGAACATCACGCTGCCGAAGGTCACATTCGCTTATCACCAGGATGCGAACCGGCTTGACCGGCAGGGTGACGGGACTGCGCCGTTCATCAAGGCGCGGCTGTCGACGGTGTCGGACGAGTCGGGCGGCCAGACCGATGTCAACTACTCGGCCGCGCCGTGTTCGTGGGAGGCGCTGCCGGTTCCGGAGTCGAATACGACACGGTGTTATCCGCAGTATTACACGGCGTCGGGTGACGCTGATCCGACCCTGCAGTGGTTCAACAAGTATGTGGTGACGTCGGTGACGCAGACGGACCGGACCGGTCAGTCGCCGGACATGGTCACGCAGTACTCCTACCTGGACGGTGCGGCGTGGCATTACGACGATGACGACGGGCTGACGAAGGAGAAGTACAAGACCTGGTCGCAGTGGCGGGGCTATCGGCATGTGCGGGTGCAGACCGGTGGAATGTCCGGTATGAAGTCGCAGACGGACCACTACTACCTGCGTGGTATGCACGGGGACCGTCAGAACAAGGCCGGTGGTACGAAGACCGTCACCCTGGACGACGGGGAGGGCGGCACACTCTCCGACTGGGAGGCCCTTCAGGGTTTCGAATACCGGACGGAGAAGTATTCGGGTCCTGGTGGCAGGGTTCTGGAGAAGACGGTCAATCACGGCTGGTTCCACGAGACGGCGAGCCGTGTCCGTGACTGGGGTACCACGACCGCCGATCACATGGGTACGGCGTCGACTGTCACATATGTCTCGCTCGATGAGGGTGCGGGGGCCAGGTGGCGGCGCACGTCGACGTACAACACGTTCGACGACGCGACCGGGCGTATCACCCGGACCAATGACCTGGGCGACTCCGCCGTCGCCGACGACGACCGCTGCACGCGTACCGAGTACGTGGACAACACCGCGGCGAACCTGCTGTCGCTGCCGTCCCGGGTCGAGACCGTCGCGGTGAACTGCGACACCACCCCCAACCGCGCCAAGCAGGTCATCTCCGACACACGCACGGCCTACGACGGACCGGTTTACGGTACGGCGCCCACCAAGGGCGCGGCCCGTTTCGTGTCCACACTGAAGAACCATGACGGCACCACGGCCACCTATCTGGAGACCGGGACCGAGTACGACACCTACGGCCGGGTGGTTGCGACCACCGACCTGACCGCGAATGTCACCGTCAACGGATCCGGCACGCTCACGCGTACCCCGCGCACGGACGGCCGTACCACGACGACCGACCGTGTGCCGGCCACCGGCACGCCGACGACGGTGAAGGTCACCGGACCACCCGCCAAGACCGGCGACATGTCCACCGCCCAGACCGTCACCACCACACTGGACCCGGTGCGCGGCCAGCCGCTGTCGGTCGTGGACACGACCGGCCGGCGCACCGACACCACGTATGACGCGCTCGGCCGCTCGCTGAAGGTCTGGCTGGCGGACCGTTCCCAGGCGAACCGTGAGACCCCGAACTACGAGTACACCTATCTCATCAAGGAGAACGAGGCCCCGGCGGTCGTCACCAAGACCCTCAGGAACGACAGCAGCCAGGAGAGCACATACTCCATCTACGACGGCTTCCTGCGACCCCGCCAGACACAGTCGCCGGGCCCGGAGGGCGGGCGCCTGCTGACGGACACGTTCTACGACGAGCGCGGTCTGACGGCCAAGACCTTCGCCGCGTACTACAACACCTCACCTCCTTCGGCGACTCCGCTGAAGCTGGACGACGCGCTGAGTGTGGAGAGCCAGACCTGGTTCAGCTTCGACGGTCTGGGGCGTGAGACGGAGAAGAAGGAGGTGGCGGGCAACGGCGACGGCGGTCCCGAGCAGGTGCTGTCCACCACGAAGACGGTGTACGGCGGCGACCGCACCACGGTCACCCCGCCCAAGGGCGCCGTCCCCACCACCACGGTCACCGACGCGCGCGGCAACAATCGCGAGCTGTGGCAGTACCGCGGCGCGGCGGCGACCGGCGCCCATGACACGACCAGCTACACCTACACCCCGGCCGGCAAGCTCTCCCAGGTCACGGACCCGGTCGGCAACACCTGGACGTACGAGTACGACCAGCTCGGCCGTACGGTGACGACGCGCGACCCGGACAAGGGCGAAGCCACCTCCGTCTTCGACGACCGCGGGCTGCTCACCTCGATGACCGACGCCCGCAACACGCTGGCGTACCTCTACGACGGCATCGGCCGCAAGACGGAGCTGCGTTCCGGCAGCGCCACCGGCACCTTGCGGGCGAAGTGGACCTACGACACGGTCCCGGGGGCCAAGGGCCAGCTCGCCACCACCACGCGCTACGACAACGGCAACGAATACACCACCACCGTCAACGCCTACGACGCCCTCTACCGGCCGACCCGCAGTACCGTCACCATCCCGGCGTCGGAGGGCGCGCTCGGCGGCTCGTACCAGTACAACAACCGCTACAACCCGGACGGCACCCCGACCGGGACCTCTTACCCGGCCGCGGGATCGCTGCCCGCGGAGGCGGTCGTCTACGGCTATGACGCGGGCCACCGGCGGGTCCGGGTCACCGGGACCTCCGCCTACCTCACCGACACGGAATACAGCCACACGGGCAAACCCCAGCAGCTCGAACTCGCCGTCACCGGCGGCAAGCACACCTGGGTCAGCAGCACCTACGAGTGGGGCACCCAGCGTCTGGCCACCTCCAGGGTCGACCGCGAGGACGTCGCCGGGGTGGACCGTTCCACGGCCTACAAGTACGACGAGGCCGGCAACATCCTCTCCATCGCGGACACGTCACGCGACGGTACGGACGGTCAGTGCTTCCAGTACGACTACCTCCAGCGCACCACCGAGACCTGGGCACAGGGCACCGCCTCCTGTGCCGCGGCCCCCTCGGTGCCGGTCCTGGGCGGTCCCGCTCCGTACTGGCACTCCTACACCTATGACGTCGGATCGAACGGCGCCTCGATCGGCAACCGCGCCAGTCAGACGGTCCACGACACCACGGGTGACACGGCCAAGGACGTGACGTACACCTACAACTATCCGGGGGCGGGCCAGAAGCGGCCGCACACACTCGGGTCGGTGGACACGGCCGGTCCCGGCGGCAGCACCGCCCGGGACGACTACACGTACGACGCGACCGGGAACACCGAGACCCGCACGGTCCGCGGCAGCAAGCAGACACTGGTGTGGGACGCCGAGGGCCATCTGGAGAAGGTCACCGAGCCGGACGGCAAGGGCGGCACCAGGACCACGTCGTACGTGTACGACGTGGACGGCAACCGGCTCCTCCAGCGGACGGACGCCGAGACCACGCTCTATCTCGGTGCCAGCGAGATCGTCCTCACCAAGGGTGCGACCAAGGCCAAGGCCACCCGCTACTACGACCTCGGCGGCGCCCAGGCGATCCGTACCGACGACAACAAGGTGTCCTTCATCCTGCCCGACCACCTGGGCACCGGCCAACTCGCGGTCGACGCCTCGACGCTGGGACTCCAGCAGCGGCGCACCACCCCGTTCGGCGCGGCACGCGGGGTCGCGCAGCCGTCCGCCTGGCCGGGGTCGAAGGGCTTCGTCGGGGGCACGGTGGACAGGTCCACGGGGCTGACGCACCTCGGCGCCCGTGAGTACGACCCGTCCACCGGCCGGTTCATCAGCGCTGACCCGGTCATGGACCTGGCCGACCCCCAGCAGATCAACGGCTACGCGTACGCCGACAACAACCCGACGACCTACAGCGACCCCACGGGCCTGGCCATCCCGGAATGCATGACGGGCGAGATCAAGTGCCAGGGCGGCAAGCCGGTCTTCGACAAGCCCTCCAAGGGCAAGGGAGGCGGAAAGAAGTCGTCTCCGCCGCCCGCCACATCGGGCCACTACCGGACGGGCGCGCCCGCCGAGCCGTATGTGCACTACGACGACAGCTTCCCCTACGACCCGAAGGCGAAGGCCACCTTCGGTGACCACCTGTCATGGGCGAAGTGGGGCAGCAAAATGGCCGGCGGCGGACTCTTCGCCTCCCTCGGCTTCTACGGGAACGGCGCGCTGGACGACGCGATCGGTACGTACTGGCATTACCGCGAAGGCAACGGCGACGACTACGAAGTCAATTACGACGAGGCGTACTTCGAGGACGACGCCATTCGCGGTGCCGTCGACGCCGAGATCACCGAGGCGCAGAAGGCCGCGGAAATCCTCGGGAAGAACAAGCGCAAGTTCAGCATGACGGGAAGCGCGGTGAAGGTGGGCAAGTATCCGGTCACCGAGAACTGGCAGAAGGCACTGGGCGGGCACCGGATATGGGGGAGCGCCGACGTCAAGGTCAAGGGGGACAAGATCTCCATGAGGGTGACCGTCCATGCCAAGGACCGATACGATTTCAACAAGGGCATGGCCGACATCGCGTCGGGCGCGTCCGACGACGAGAACGGCAGATTCGCGACCCTTGGCTGGGCCAAGCCCTTCATGGTCAGCGGTTCCCTGACACGCGTCGTCACCTGGACACGCGGTGACATCCAGCAGAGCACAGAGGTGACGCATGTCAGCACTCGGTAACGGACGGGCAGTCGGGCGGAGCCGGCGGGGGGTGCTTCTCGGGTGGGTGACGGGGGCCGTCCTGGCCGCCGTCATGGCGGGAGGCTGTGCCGCCCCGGCGGACACCGCGGCAAACGCCTCCCGGGGACGGGAGCAGGCGAGCGAGACCGCGCCGAGCGCCGTGCGGCACGAAGAGAAGCCCATCCGGGAGCGTTTTCCCCAGTTCGGCGAGATCAGCGGCACCTCCTGGGTGTCCGATGTTCTCAATGACGGCGGTTCCGGAGTGCCGGCGCCCTCGGACGTCAGGCTCACGGGAGTGGCGTCTCTGTCCGCCGCAGCGCTCGCCGAGTTGTCCGACGCGTATGCGTGGAAGAAAGCGCAACCGGCTTTCTCCGTACCCAAGAACCTCTCGCCCGAGGTGCCGAAGGACGCCGGCTGGCTCAGCAGCGCCGAATTCGACGCCGCTGTGACGGGGGGCGAATACACCGGCACGTTCTATCTGAGTACCGACCGGGGCATCGTCCTGTTCGACGCGGTGAATCCGGTGCGCCGCACGCCCTGAGCCGCCCGGAGATTCACCCGCCGCAGGTTGCTGTTTCCGCTTCGCGAGTCCTGACGGACTCAGTGGAGCGGGAACGGCACCCCGTGGTTCGCCGGGAGTCGGGGGCCGAAGACGCGGCGGTCCGACTCGCTGATGCGTACGTCGTTGATGCTGGCCTCGCGGCGGGACATCAGACCGTCCTCCGTGAACTCCCACAGCTCATTGCCGTACGAGCGCCACCACTGGCCGTCCCGGTCGTGGCTCTCGTACTGGAAGCGCACCGCGATGCGGTATCTGGCCGGGCTGGTGGCCGACGCCGGGCTTCCGGCGGGCCTCGCCGACCAGTTGCAGCTGCTCGCCGAGGGCGCCATGGTGACGTCGGCGGTCTTCGGCACCGCCGAACCTGCGTTCCAGGCGCGGGAGGCGGCGGCTGTACTGCTCGCACCGCACCGTGTCACAGCCGCCACGCCGGGGCCGGGTGCGGGGCCGGGATCCGGCCCGCCGTGACCGCCGTCGCGAGTGCCGCGTGGTCGGCCGCGTTGCGGTCCGCGTAGCGCAGGGAGAAATCGGCCATGGCCCGGTCGAAGACGTCCGAGGTGCCGAGATAGTGGGCGATGGCGATCCGGTCGCCCGAGCGGGCATGCGCGCGGGCCAGCGCCTTGCCGCACAGCCACGCGTGGTCGAGCAGCAGCGAGGGGGACATGCCCTCGACCGCCGTGGAGCCCTTGGTGTCGCGGAGCTGGCGCCAGTAGAAGTGGCGGCCCTCCGGCCCGGTGACCCAGCCGAGCAGAAGATCGCTGCCCGCCTGGAGCAGCCGCTGTCCCGCCACCACCCGGTGGCCCTGATGGGCATAGGTGCTCGGCCGCAGATGGGGTTCGAGCACCGGCCGCTCCGCCTCCTTGATCTGGAGGAGGAGCGGATCGTCGGTGTCCCGCCCGGCCAGCAGGACGATGTGACAGCGCAGTCCGACACCCGCGACCCCCACCACCTTGCTGGCCGCGTCGACGAAGCGGAACCGGTCGAGCAGGGTCCGCCGCTCCTCCGGGAGCGTGGACCGGTAGCCGATGAAGATGCGCCGGAGCACGGCCGTGTCGAGCCGTCCCACCGGTTGCAGCAGGGGAGGGTCCGGGGTGATCCTGCGCAGCCCGTCCGGTGTGTCGGTCAGCTCCTCCAGCGCCCGCAGCGTGGTGCGCGGCCGGGTCTGCGAGGGGGCCCGGTTTTCGTCATGCTGCTGCCGCCGGCTCGACCGTACGAGGGTGAGGATGTCGGCGGGGTCGATGTGGTCGTACCAGACGTCGAGTTCGCCGAGATCGGCCAGCCGGTGCATCGACGTGCGGTACGCCTCGGCCGCGGCGCGTACTGCCTGCCGGGTCTCGTCCACGGACTGGCCGTTGTCGCGGGCGGCGACCGCGATGCTCGCCGAGAGCCGCTTCAGATCCCATTCGAACGGGCCCGGATGGGTCTCGTCGAAGTCGTCGAGATCGAAGTGCAGGGCACGCTCGGCCGAGGCGAAGGCGCGGAAGTTCAGCAACTGGGCGTCCCCGCAGAGCTGCACGGTCAGGCCCGAGCGCGGCTGCGTGGCCAGATCGGCGGCCATCACGGCGGCGGCGCCGCGCAGGAAGGCGTACGGGGAGGCGGCCATCCGCTCGTAACGCAGCGGCAGCAGTTCGGGCACCCGGGTGGCGGTCTGCCGGGCCAGGACGGTGAGCGGGTCGAGCCGGTCGGCCGCCGGTATCCACAGCCCGTGCGAGGAGCGCGACGCCTCCTTCCGAGCGGCTCTGCCCTGTGCCGCCCGGTCGGCGGGGGTGGTCATCTACGGCCCCTCTCGCTCCGGTGTCGGATGGCCGCGGCACGGCCGCCGGGCCCGGTCGCCGACCGGACAGGACCAGAACGCGGCGAGCGCGAGTGGCCGCCGCGTGGCGGGCGGCGGTTCGACGACGGGACGTGGTACGAGCATTCCGCCCCGGCGGCGGGGCGGCCCGGCGAGGCGGGCATTCGGGTGGCTCCGGGGCAGGGAGGCGGTGGCTTCTGCGGGCCGTGCCCGGCGGTTTGCTGACGCATCGTCACCTCGGTGGCGGCTCGGCGGAGGAAAGGGAAGACTCGGCGGAAGCCCCGCGGAGGTACGTTTCCGCAGGCACCCGCATGATCCTCGTGGCGTACGGTCCCCCGCAGGGCGGTTAGCCTGAAGGCACGATGAACCGTTTGACGACACCCTGGGGCGAGTTCGGCCTCACGCGTTTCCCCGAGCAGCCACGTGACCCCCTCCGCGCCTGGGACACCGCAGACGAATATCTGCTGCGGCATCTCGCGGGAACCGGCACCGGGCCGGCGGCGGGAGCGCGTCCGGCGCCCGGGGCGGAGGACGCGACGGAGCGGGGTCCGGCCGGCCGGCCGGTCGACCTCTCGGGCACCGTGGTCGTCCTCGGGGACCGGTGGGGCGCCCTGACCACCGCCCTCGCCGCCCACCGGCTCGACCAGTACAGCGCGGACCCGCTCGTCCAGATCACCGACTCGTATCTCACCCAGCGGGCGACCCGCGCCAATCTGCGGCGCGGCGGCGCGGACCCGGGCGCGGTACGGCTCAGGTCCGTCAGGGACACCCCGCCGGAACGGATCGACGTCCTGCTGGTCCGGGTCCCCAAGAGCCTCGCGCTGCTGGAGGACCAGCTCCACCGGCTGGCCCCGGCGGTGCACCCGGGCACCGTGGTCATCGGTACGGGACGGGTCACCGAGATCCACACCTCCACCCTGAAACTGTTCGAGCGCCTGCTCGGTCCCACCAGGACCTCGCTCGCCGAACGGAAGGCGCGGCTGATCTTCTGCGAGCCCGCGCCGGACCGGGCGCCGACGCCCAGCCCATGGCCGCACAGTTACGCGCTGCCCGAGGGACTCGGCGCCGTGTCGGGCCGTACCGTCGTCAATCACGCGGGGATCTTCTGCGCGGAACGGCTCGACATCGGTACGCGCTTCCTGCTGCGCAATCTCCCGCACCGGAACGGCCCGGAACATGTGGTCGACCTCGGCTGCGGGAACGGTGTGATCGGTACGGCGGCGGCGCTGGACAACCCGGCGGCCCGGCTGACCTTCATCGACGAGTCGTTCTCCGCGCTCGCCTCGGCCGAGGCGACCTTCCGCAAGAACGTCGACGCCGCCGCCCCGGCGGAGTTCCTGCTCGGCGACGGACTCGCGGAGACACCGCCGGGGACCGTCGACCTGGTGCTGAACAATCCGCCGTTCCACTCCCACCAGGCGACGACCGACGCGACGGCCTGGCGCATGTTCACCGGGTCACGCGCGGCGCTGCGGCCGGGGGGCGAGCTGTGGGTCGTGGCGAACCGGCATCTCGGCTACCACATCAAGCTGCGGCGGCTCTTCGGCAACTGCGAGACGGTCACGAGTGATCCGAAGTTCGTCATCCTGCGGGCCGTCAAACGCTGAGCCGCAGAAGCGGCTGCCAGGGCAGCTCCGACATTGTAAATGCGAGCTGATCACGCATATCTTGTCGCACATGCAGTCCTACACAATCGGTCAGGCGGCCCGTCTGCTCGGGGTGAGCCCCGACACCGTCCGCCGCTGGGCCGACGGCGGCCGGGTCGCGACCCACCGCGACGAAGGCGGGCGTCGTCTCATCGAAGGCCGCGCGCTCGCCGCGTTCTCGGTCGAGGCCGCTCAGAGCGGCGGCGAGGACGACATCCCGTACACCTCCGCCCGCAACGCGTTCCCGGGCATCGTCACCGCCGTGAAGCTCGGGGATGTCGCTGCGCAGGTGGAGATCCAGGCGGGGCCGCACCGGCTGGTCTCGCTGCTCACCCGCGAGGCCGTCGAGGAACTGGGGCTGGAGGTCGGTATGCAGGCCACGGCCCGTGTGAAGGCCACCAGCGTGCACATCGACCGCACCTGACCCCGACCGCACCACCGCACCTGAATCGGACCGCACCTGAATTCGGGCCGACCGCCGCGGGCCCCGCGCCGACGGTCCGCCCGCTCTCCGGCTGTTCGTTCTCCCGGCACCACCCGGCACCACCGGCGTCGTCCGTCCCCGGCGCTCCTGTCACCGTCCGCTCACGGGCCTGTCCCGGTCCGTAACGCCAAGGAGTCCACCCATGTCCTTCGCCCTCACCCGTCGCCGCGCCGCCGCTCTCACCGCCGCAGCCCTGCTCGCACCGCTGCTGGCCGCGTGCGGCAGCGACGACAGCACGGCCGACTCCAAGAAGGAGTCCACGGCGTCCGCCTCGGCGAGCGGGGTCCCCGAAGCGGACCTCACCGTGCTCGCCGCCGCCTCGCTGACCGATGTCTTCAAGACCGCGGGCGCCGCGTACGAGAAGGCGCACCCCGGTACGAAGGTGACCTTCTCCTTCGCCGGCTCGCAGGAACTGGCCGCCCAGGTCGAGCAGGGCGCCCCGGCCGACGCGCTCGTCACCGCCGACACCAAGACCATGGACGGACTGAAGGCCGACACCGGCACCCCGACGGTCATCGCGAAGAACCGGCTGGTCATCGCCACCGCCGACGGCAACCCGGAGGGGATCGCGAACCTCAAGGACCTCGCCGACCCCAAGCTGAAGGTCGTTCTGGCCGCGCCCGACGTGCCGGTGGGCCGCTACAGCAGGCAGGTGCTCGACGCGCAGAGCATCACGGTGAAGCCGGTCTCCGAGGAGCCGAACGTCCGCGCCGTACTGAGCAAGGTCGAGCTGGGCGAGGCCGACGCGGGCATCGTCTACAAGACCGATGCCGGGACCGCGCCCGACAAGGTCGACGCGGTGGAGATCCCCGACGCTCAGAACGCCGTCGCGGAGTACCCGGCCGCCACACTCAAGACCTCGGAGCACAGTGAGGCGGCCGCGGCGTTCGTGAGCTGGCTCAGCGGTCCTGAGGCGCAGAAGATCCTCCAGGACGCGGGATTCCAGCAGCCGTAACCGCGGCGCACGGTACGAAAACCGCTGCCCCCGCGGTACGAGCGGCCATCGCGCGGGCGCCGGCCGCGGGAGCGCGTGTCGTACGCGTGTCGTACGGAGACGCTCGATACGAGCCATGCGTGCGTCATACGGGCCGTACGTGCGTTCTCACCGTGTCACAGGGCTTGTCCGGGACGTAGGACCGGGCAAGCCTGTTCTTCATCCGCAGCGCCCGTGCCACCGACCCGTACCAGCGCACCGCACCGCCCTCGCACCACCGCAGCCCCCCCCAGCCCAGGAACCCGATGAGCCGCTCACGCACCCGCAGCACCGGTACCCCCCTCGCACTCGCGGTGCCCGCGGTGCTCGCGATCGCGTTTCTGCTGCTGCCGCTGATCGGGATCCTCGCCCGTACCTCCTGGGCCGACCTCGGTACGCATCTCACCAGCCCGGAGGTCGTCCAGGCGCTCGAACTGTCGCTGCTGGTCTCCTTCTGCTCGCTCGGGCTGTCCCTGGTGCTGGGGGTGCCGCTCGCCTGGCTGCTCGCCCGGGTGCGGCTCCCCGGCAAGTCGCTGGTGCGCACCCTGGTCCTGCTGCCGATGGTGCTGCCGCCCACCGTGGGCGGTGTCGCGCTGCTGCTGGGCTTCGGCCGGCGCGGGCTGCTGGGGCCCTGGCTGGAGGAGACATTCGGGCTCACCCTGCCGTTCCACACCTCGGGCGCCGTGGTCGCCTCGACCTTTGTCGCGATGCCGTTCATGATCATCAGCCTCGAAGGCACTCTCGCCGGGCTGCGGCCCGCGTACGAGGAGACCGCCGCCTCCCTGGGCGCGCCACCGCTCCGGGTGTTCCTCACCGTCACTCTGCCGATGGTGGCCCCCGGGCTCGCCGCGGGCGCCGCGCTGACCTGGGCCCGCGCGCTCGGTGAGTTCGGCGCGACGATCACCTTCGCGGGCAATCTGCCCGGCACCACCCAGACCCTGCCGCTCCAGGTCTATCTGCTGCTCCAGGACTCGCCGGAGGCCGCGACCTCCGTGTCGCTGCTGCTGCTCGCCATCGCCATGGGCGTGCTGATCGCCCTGCGCGGGCGCTGGACCCCGGGCGCCGCCGTGGACCGTACGCCCCGGCCGGAACCCGTTTCCGGCAACGACGCGGCCGATACAGCCGACATGGCCGACACAGCCGGCGCCGCGGACACAGCCGGTACGGCAGGTACGGCGGGTACGAAGGCGCCGCCTGGCGGCCCGTCCCTGTCTACCGGCCCGTCCCTCGCCGGCATACCCGCGCCGCCCGAGCCCTGCGGGCTGCACGCCGAGGTCAGCGGCTTCAACCGGCTCACCCTGGACGCCGGCCCCGGCACCACCATCGCCGTCGTCGGCCCCAACGGCGCCGGCAAGACCACCCTGCTGCGCGCCCTTCTCGGGCTCACCCCGCGTGCCCACGCCGAACTGCGCCTCGGCGATCTGGATGTGACCGCCCTGCCGCCGCACCGGCGCGGGGTCGCCTGGGTCCCCCAGGACGGCGCGCTCTTCCCGCATCTCAGCGCGCTCGCCAACACCGCGTACGGTCTGCGCGCCCAGGGCGTGCGCCGGGCCGAGGCCCGCCGTACCGCTCAGCGGTGGCTCGACCTGCTCGGCGTCGGCCGTCTCGCCCACCGTAGACCGCACCAGCTCTCCGGCGGCCAGGCCCAGCGGGTCGCGCTGGCCCGCGCACTCGCCGCCCGGCCCCGGCTCCTGCTCCTGGACGAGCCGCTGGCCGCGCTCGACCAGACCACCCGTGCGCGCGTACGGCACACCCTGCGCGGCCATCTCGACAGCTTCGGCGGAGTCTGCCTGATCGTCACCCATGACCCGGTCGAGGCCCTCTCGCTGGCCGACCGGATCCTCGTACTCGACGAAGGGCTCGCCCTCCAGGACGCGCCGCCCGCCGAGGTGACCCGCCATCCTCGCTCGCCCTGGGTGGCCAGGATGCTCGGCCGCAACGCCTGGCCGGGCACCTACGGTCCCGGCGGGCTCGAACTGAGCGGGGGCGGGCGGCTGGTCGTCGCCGCGCACGCCGACGCCGAATCCCCGGCCGACGGTACGGGCGCGCTCGCCGTCATCGCCCCGGAGGCCGTCTCCGTACACCGTGACCGGCCCGGCGGCAGCCCCCGCAACGTCTGGACGGGAACGGTACGGGAGATCACCGCCCTCGGCAGCCGTCTGCGTGTTCTGATCACCTCGGACGAGGCACCGGACCTGGTCGCGGAGATCACGCCCGAGGCCGCGGCGGAACTCGGCCTGGCCGAGGGCTCGTCGGTGTGGACCAGTGTCAAGGCGACCGAGGTGACGCTCGTCGCCATGTGAGCCGTCCGAGCCATGTGAGCTGTATGTGCGGTGTGTGCGGTGCCAGCCGTATGAGGGCCGTACCGGAGAGCAGGGAGCGAGCGATGTTGCTGCGTCAGTTGGAGTACTTGGTCGCACTGGCCAGGGAACGGCACTTCGCCCGCGCCGCGGCGGCCTGCTACGTGTCCCAGCCGTCCCTCTCCGCGGCGATCCGCAAGCTCGAACACGAGCTGGACGTGCCCATCGTGCGCCGGGGCCGCCGCTTCGAGGGACTGACCCCCGAGGGCGAGCGGGTGCTGCTGTGGGCGCACCGTATCCTCGCCGAGCGTGACGCCCTGCGCCATGAACTGTCCGCGATGCGCGGCGGTCTGGCCGGCACGCTGCGGCTGGGCGCCATCCCCACCGCGCTCACCGCGGCCTCGCTGCTCACCACATCGTTCGTGGAACGCCACCCCCGGGCGCGGGTCTCGCTCGACTCGCTTCCCTCGCGCGACATCACCCAGCGCCTGGCCGAATTCGAGCTGGACATCGCGCTCACCTATCTGGACGACGAGAGCCTCGGCCAGGTACGCAAGACCCCGCTGTACGAGGAGCGCTACCTGCTGCTGACCCCGGCCGACGGCCCGATGCAGGGCCGGCGGACCGCCCGCTGGGCACAGATCGCCGATCTGCCGCTCTGTCTGCTCTCGCCGCAGATGCGCAACCGCCTCATCATGGACGAGTACTTCGCCGCCGACGGGGTGGCCGCGGTGGCCCCCGCGATAGAGACCGATACGGTCGCCGGTCTGTACGCGCATCTCGCCGCCGGACGGTGGTCCAGTGTGATCTCGCACGCCTGGCTCCATATGTTCGGCGTCCCGGACGGGATGCGGGTGATGCCGCTGGAGCACCCGTCGCACGGCCCCCGGGTCGGCCTGGTCATCGCCGACCGCAGCCCGGAACCCGTACTGGCCAGAGCCCTGCTGGAGATCGCCAGGGAAGCAGGCGTACGAGAGGTGCTCGACGATCTCCTCGACACTTATCTGCACCCCGCCGACCTGCCGGAACAGCGCTCGGACAGCACCGCGGAGGCAACGGAACAGCGCTCGGACAGCACCGCGGATGCGACGGAACAGCGTCCGGACAGCACCGGTACGGCGTCGGGATAGCCGGGCTCTATCCCGACATAGAAAGGTTCATTTTGACCATGGTCGCGGCTCGGAGCAGGGTGGAAAGCACCTTCCCGCAGCAATCGATGAGGAGCCGCAGTCATGGCAAAGGTGCTGTGCGTGCTGTACGACGACCCGGTCGACGGATACCCCAAGACCTACGCCCGGGACGACCTCCCGAAGATCGACCACTACCCCGGCGGGCAGACCACCCCCACCCCCCAGGGCATCGACTTCACCCCCGGCCATCTGCTGGGCAGTGTCTCCGGTGAACTGGGTCTGCGCTCCTACCTGGAGTCCCAGGGCCACACGCTGGTCGTCACGTCGGACAAGGACCGGGAGGGTTCGGTCTTCGACCAGGAACTGGTCGACGCCGACATCGTCATCTCCCAGCCGTTCTGGCCCGCCTACCTGACGGCCGAGCGGATCGCCAAGGCCGAGAACCTCAAGCTGGCCATCACGGCGGGCATCGGTTCCGACCATGTCGACCTCGACGCCGCCATCGCCAAGGGCATCACCGTCGCCGAGGTCACGTACTGCAACAGCATCAGCGTCGCCGAGCACGTGGTGATGATGACGCTGTCGCTCGTACGCAACTATCTGCCCTCGTACAAGTGGGTCCTGGACGGCGGCTGGAACATCGCCGACTGTGTCTCGCGCTCGTACGACCTGGAGGGCATGCAGGTCGGCACGGTGGCCGCCGGGCGTATCGGCCTCGCCGTGCTGCGCCGCCTCGCGCCCTTCGATGTCGGGCTGCACTACACCGACCGGCATCGGCTGCCCGAGTCCGTGGAGCAGGAGCTGGGGCTCACCTGGCACGAGAGCGCCGCCGCGATGGTCCCGCACTGCGACGTGGTCACCATCAACGCGCCCCTCCACCCCGAGACGGAGGGTCTCTTCGGTGACGAGCTGATCGCCACCATGAAGCGCGGCGCGTACCTCATCAACACCGCCCGTGCGAAGATCGCCGACCGTGACGCGATCGACCGCGCGCTGCGCAGCGGACAGCTCGCCGGGTACGCGGGCGATGTGTGGTACCCCCAGCCGGCACCCGCCGACCACCCCTGGCGGACCATGCCGCACCACGGGATGACCCCGCACATCTCCGGCTCGTCGCTCTCGGCGCAGGCGCGGTACGCGGCCGGTACCCGGGAGATCCTGGAGAACTTCTTCGCGGGCACTCCGCAGCGTGACGAGTACCTGATCGTCGACAAGGGCGCGCTGGCCGGAGTGGGAGCGCACTCCTACTCGGTCAAGAGCTGACGACGAGTCACACAGGGGTCACCGCGCGCCCCCGCGGTGGCCCCGAATTCCCCTGCCCTCCACACTGTTCGTGTGACCTCACTTCCTCACCAGGTGCAACTCGGCATTCCCACGGGCCATATGATCGTCTGCGGCGACGACACCCTGGCCCAGCGGCTCGCGGGCGAGCTGCGTGATGTGTACGGCGAGCAGGTCACGCTTGTCGTCCCGCCCGCCCGCGGACACCTTCCGCCCGCCGCCCCGCTCGTGGCGCGCGGCAGGGCCTCCGCCCTCATCGGACGGATGTCGGCGGCGGTGAACCGTACGGCCGTGGCGCCGCCCGCGGGGGACGGCACCGGGCGGGCCGACGGGCCGAGGGTCATCGAGGCGCCCGCACCCGACGAGGACGTCCTCGTGGAGGCGGGGGTACGGGAAGCCGCAGCGCTCGCCCTCGTCCATGACGACGACGGGATCAATATCCGCGCCGCCCTCGCCGCCCGCCGCCTCAATCCCCAACTGCGCCTGGTCATCCGGCTGTACAACCGCAAGCTCGGCCAGCATCTGGAGGCGCTGCTCGACCAGGCCGCCGCCGTCGCCACCCCCGGGATCGACGCCGCGGCCCTCGACGCCTCCACCACGGTCCTCTCGGACGCCGACACCGCGGCGCCGGCGCTGGCCGCCACCGCCGTCGCGGGCACCAGCAAGGTCGTCAGGGCCGATGGACTGCTGCTCCGGGCCGTGGAGCGCACCCCGCCGGGCCCGGGCGAGGTCGCCGACCCCGGGCTCTGCACCCTCGCCCTGCTCTCGGCCACCACCAACGACCCGGCGGGCGCGGAGGGTTCGGACAACAGCGGGCTGGAAGGACCCCGGCTGCTGCCCGACGACGCCAGCGCCGCCGCCGCCACCGGACGGGGCATGGTGGTCCTGGAAGCCGTGACCCACGCGGGCCCCGATCTGCCCGCACGCCGGCTCGGCGGGCGCGGGGCGCCGCTGGGCTCGCTGTTCTCCCGCCGGCTGCGCTGGTCGTTCGCAGGGATCGTGCTGGCCGTACTGGTGCTGGCCATGTGCTCGTGGATCTTCACTGGGGTCCATCTGCTGCGCGCGACCTATCTCACCCTGCTCGACCTGTTCGCCATAGGGGATCCCGCCGAGGGCGAGCCGGCGCCCCGCCAGATCCTGCAACTCCTCTCCGGCGCCACGGGACTTCTGCTGCTGCCGGTGGTGATCGCGGCGGTGCTGGAAGCCCTCGGCACCTTCCGTACGGCATCCGCGCTGCGCCGCCCGCCGCGCGGGATCTCCGGGCATGTGGTGCTGCTCGGACTGGGCAAGATCGGCAGCCGGGTGCTGGTCCGGCTGCGGGAACTGCGCATCCCGGTGGTGTGCGTGGAGGAGGACCCCGAGGCGCGCGGCATCGCGCTCGCCCGCGGGCTGCGGGTGCCGGTCGTACTGGGCGATGTGACCCAGGAGGGCGTGCTGGAGCAGGCCAAGATCCAGCGGGCGCACGCCCTGCTCGCCCTGACCAGCGCGGACACCACCAATCTCGAAGCCGCGCTCTCCGCACGCTCCCTCGCGCCCGGCCTGCGGGTGGCGCTCCGGGTGTACGACGACGACTTCGCGACCGCGGTCTACCGCACCCTGCGCGCCGCCCACCCCGAGGCGCTCACCCGCAGCCGCAGCGTGTCCACCCTGGCCGCACCCGCCTTCGCCATCGCCATGATGGGGCGTCAGATCCTGGGCGCCATCCCGGTGGAGCGCAAGGTGCTGCTGGTCGCGGCCATCGATGTGGCGGGCCATCCACGGCTGGAAGGGCGTACGGTCGCGGAGGTGTTCCGGCCGGGAGCCTGGCGGATCATCGCGCTGGACACGGCGGAGCCGGGGGACCGGGTGCCCGATCTCGCGGACACCCGGCTCGACCGCGAGGGCCGCCGGCCCGCGGGGCTGGTCTGGGATCTGCACCCCGGTTATGTGCTGCACGCCCGGGACCGAGTGGTCGTGGCGGCCACCCGCCGCGGCCTGGCGGAACTGCTCGGCCGCCGCCCGTCCCGCCGTACACCGGACAGGGCCTAGGGCGTGTCTTCAAAGTAGCGTCGTCCGCCCGAAGGGCGGGCCCGGCGGCGTCTGGTGCGTGCGATCGCAAGGCGGAGGGGCGTCCTTGTACTGGACGTACTTGGATGATCCCGACAACGCGGCGAGCGTGCGTGCCAGGCGTCGCCGGGCAGACGGGACTTTGAAGACACGCCCTAGTGATGTGCGGCGGGGTCGAAGCCCTCAGGCGCCCGGTCGAGGAACGTGGTGAGGAGGCGATCCGGCCGTCCTCGTCAAGCACGATCACATCGGTCCCCATGGCGAAGGACGTGCCTTCGCCGTCGCCGGTCAGGATCTCCCACTTCAGCCTGGCGCGGTCGTGGTGGATCTGCGGCCGCTCGCGGTGGCGGAGGGAGGCGGTGCCGACGTGAGCGACGAACTGGTTCCGGAAGTCCATCAACGCCTGGGCGCCGCTGAGGACTCCGATCTCCGCGCGGTATTCGATGCCGTCGGTGAAGGTCGAAGCCGCAAGGCGGCGCTGCTCCGGCTCCGTGGCAGCGTTCCAGAA
The DNA here is from genome assembly GCF_000981895.1 of Streptomyces odonnellii. Lineage (GTDB taxonomy): Bacteria > Actinomycetota > Actinomycetes > Streptomycetales > Streptomycetaceae > Streptomyces > Streptomyces odonnellii. Next base: position 52,014 of record NZ_LATD01000232.1, read on the forward strand.
CCGCAGGTATCGCTCAAGGGTGGTTTCGGCGTGCTGCTCGGCCTGCGGTGTCGTCCCGGTCATGGCGGTGGGTCCCTTCGTCTCAGGAATCGAGCTGGTACGAACCGTTCTCCTGCCCGACTGTGGCTCCGTCGGCGAGCACTGTCGATGACCTGCCGGGTCATTGCTGTCGCCCGCACACCCGTGCAGCCTGGGCACATGACGACGACCACCGAACCGGTCGGGGTGCTCGTACGGCGTTGGCGCGAGCGTCGCCGTCGCTCGCAGCTCGACGTCTCGCTCGCCGCCGAGCTGTCCACCCGGCACCTCAGCTGCATCGAGACCGGCCGGGCCAATCCGAGCCGGGACATGATCAGGCGGCTGTGCGACGAACTCGACGTGCCGCTGCGGGAACGCAACGCGTTCTATCTGGGTGCGGGCTTCGCCCCGGTGCATCCCGAGCGGCCCTTCGCTGATCTCGGCGCGGCACGGGACGCGGTGGAGGCCGTACTGACCGGGCACGAGCCGAATCCCGCCCTCGCCGTCAACGTGCGCTGGGAATTGCTGGCCGCGAACCGCGCCATGGGGGTGTTTCTCGGTGACGCGGGCGGGGAGCCGTCGCGGCAGCCGTTCAACGTGCTCAAGGCGACCCTGCACCCTGACGGCATGGCGGGACGGATCCGGAATCTCGCGCAGTGGCGTGCGCATGTGCTGCGCCGGGTCCGCCGCCAGCTGGCCCGCACCTCGGCGTCCGGCCTGGCCGAGCTGCTGGCGGAGCTGGAAGGCTACCCGCTCCCCGACAAGGACGCGGAAGAGTCCTGGGAAGCCGGGAACAGTGATGGAGACAGGTACGGGGATGGGGCCGGGGCCGGGGACGCAAGGGCCTCCTCGGGGAACGTGGTCTTCCCGGACGACCTGGTCGTTCCGTTGAGGCTGTCGACAGCGCACGGCGAACTCGCCCTGCTGTACACCACGACGGTGTTCGGGTCGCCGCGCGACGTGACCCTGGACGAGATCGCCATCGAGACGTTCTTTCCCGCGGACGCGCACACGGCGGCCTTGCTCCGCGAGCCCGGCATGATCCAAACGAGGGGCCCTGGGTGAGTGCGGCGCGCGGTTCGGGCTCGGCGTGAGCAGGTCTTCGGCGTGCGTCTCGCACGACGGGCCCCGTCCCCGGCGACCGCGCACCAACGATCACGACGATCACAGCCACCGCACTACAGGTAGGAAACATGAGCAACGTCCCCGCCCAGGAGACCCCCGAGGAAGAGGTTCCCGCGCTGCTGCTGCGCATGATTCCGGAATCCACCGGGTTCATCGCGGAGAAGTACGACGAGCCCGCGGAAGCGGCCGTCCTGACCCGGGACGCCCTCCTCGATCTGTACGAGGTGCTGACCGAGTGCTTCGCGACGCCAGTGCTGATGCCGCAGCTGGAGAGTGTGAGCCCGGATGCGGACGTGCTGGAGCGATGCTGGGATTTCGTGGAACGCATCGTGTCCCACTCTTCCGGGCATGTCGGCGGCGCCGTGTACTTCGAGGTGCTCGAACAGCTCCTGAACGCCGACGGCCTGCTGGAGGCCGCCTGGCCCTACATGAAGGACCGGACGCGGGCGCGCACCTTGATGATGCTGGACTTCTTTGACGTCCGCGTGCCCGGTATCAATCGGGACAACCCTTAGGCCGTGTCCGGCGAATCGTTATTGGACGCAGTCCCTTTGAAGGGGAGGATCGGGGGCTGCTCGTCGGATCACCACATCCCACGCCGCCAAACGATCAAGAAAGCCGTACCGGTTCCAAGATCGATTGGGCGTTCACCGGACATGGCCCGGATCACCGGGCCTGTCCGGCCGGCGGCCGCGGGGCGCCGGGGATGCGGTGGGCGTGGCCGGGAACGAGAATGGCCACACACCGGACGAACGAGGAGGCGGCATGAACGCAGAGTCCGCTGCGCGGCCGAAGGAGCACGAGGGCATCACCCCGGACCGGCTGCTGCACACCGCCGGTGACGAGGTGACCGCGGAGGATCTCGCCCTGGCCTCGGGCCGCGATCTCACGCCGGAGAACATCGAGTGGGCCAGGCGCCGGCTGGCCGAGCGGGGCCGCGCGGCCATCGAGGAACAGCTTCCGTAGCGCCACCCCCAGAGCCCCGCCCC
>NZ_LATD01000233.1 GCF_000981895.1 Streptomyces odonnellii
CCACGGAGGCTTTTCCATGTCACGGTCCACGCTTGTCGCTGATCCGGTTCTGATCGTGGTCGGCGGTACGGACCCGGTGCTGCGCGGCTACTGCATGGAACGGGCCGCCGCCGCGTATCCGGTCGCGCTGATCGACGCCAAGCCGCCGACATGGCAGCAGGACCTGGTCGTCGACCACGAGGTCGCCGACCCCCGCGACCCCACGTCGGTGATCGCCGCCGGACTCGCGCTCGCCGAACGCCACACCATCGCCGACGTCCTGACCTGGGACGAATACGCCCTCGTCGCGACCACGCACCTCACCGTCCGGCTCGGACTGCCCGCCAACACCGTCGCGTCGATGAACGCCTCCCGAGACAAGGCCGCCAGCCGCCGTCACTTCGCCCAGCACAACGTGCCATCCGCGACATCCACCCGCGTGCACACCCTTGCCGAGGCGACCGCCGCCGCAGACCGTACAGGTTTCCCCGTCGTGCTCAAGCCCTCCTCCCACGCCGGGAGCATCGGCGTCATCCGCATCGACAGCCCCGAAGCCCTCCCGGCCGGCTGGGAGTTCGCCGTGTCCGGGGCCGGTGCGCAGGGGCGCGAGGGCAGCGGTGTCCTGGTCGAGGAGTATCTGGACGGGCCGGAGATATCCGTGGAGTGCGTCACCCGGCATGGCGTGACCACCGTCGTGGCAGTCACCCGCAAGGACGTCGGCTTCGCGCCGTACTTCGAGGAAGTCGGCCACACCGTCACCGTCAGCGACCCACGCCTGCCCGACGTCGCCTCGGTCGCCGCCCGCGCGTTGCTCGCCCTCGGTGTGACCGATGGGGTGCAGCATGTGGAGATGCGCCTGACCGCGACCGGGCCGAGGATCGTCGAGGTCAACGCGCGTATCGGCGGCGACATGATCGGCGAACTCGTCCGCCTCGCCACCGGCCTCGATCTGCCCCGCATCGCCGCCGACATCGCCTGCGGCAACACACCGAACCTCACCCCCACCGCGCACACCACCGCCGCGATCACACTGCTCTACCCGCCCACCGCCGGCACTCTCACCGCTCGCCACCTCCCGGCCGCACCGGGCCCGTTGTGTCCGTGGCTGCGGCAGGTGACCTGGCTGCGCAACGTCGGCGACCAGGTCTGCCTCCCGCCCACCGCCATCCCCGGCGCCGCCCGGATCGGCTTCTTCATCGTCACCGCCGACAATCCCGGTGACGTGCAGGCCCGCCTGGCGTCCCTCACCGACCAGCTCACCCTGGCCGTCGAGCCCCACGCCACCGCCTGAGCCGTCGCTGGCCCGCAATCACCCCGGGCCGGGAGGGCTCCGCCGCGCTCCTCGCCCACCCGGCATCACCCCGCTGATCAC
>NZ_LATD01000234.1 GCF_000981895.1 Streptomyces odonnellii
GCCGGGGGCGGCGTCGGCGGCGCGGAGGTTCGTCGTCCCGGATGCGTGTAGTTGACCGCGCCGCCGGTGCCGCCGGAGCCTCCCACCGCGGGCGTTCCGCCCGTACCGGGCCCCGGGGTGCCGGCCTGCTGCGGTACGGCGTCGGGCGCGGGCTGCGGCGCGGGGGCCAGTGGCTGGGGGACCGTGGCACCGCTCTGGGTGGCCGGGCCGGGTGCCGTGGCCGGGCCCGGGGCCGCGGACGAGGGCAGTCCCTCGGGCCTGATCCGTACCCCGTCCTGCGTACTGGGCCGCGGTATCTGCACCGTACTGGCGAGATGCCGGGCCACCGCCTCCTGGATACCGGCGGCGAAGGCCCGGGCCTGAGGCAGGCCGTGGTCGCCGAACAGCTCCGCGAGCCCTCCCGCGTACCCCTGGCCGACGGCGCGGACCTTCCAGGCGCCCTGGCGGCGGTACAGCTCCAACGCGACCACGGCGGACTCGGCGTCCAGACCGGTCAGCGTGAAGCTGGCGATCTCGGTGCCGTCGGTCGAGGTGACGGCGGCGAAGGGGGCCGCGGTGGCGCCGAAACGGTCGGGGCCGCCCACCCCCTCGGGCAGGGCGAGCAGCACACGCACGAGATGCGCCTGCGCGGGCACGGCCTCCAGGTCGATGTGGAAGCGCAGCCCGGCGGCGGCCTGCCGGGACACCTCCACGCCCGGGAGGGCGGGCGAGCCGGGGTGGGCGATCCACTCGGTGCCGCGCACGGTGCCCTGGGCGTCGGCGAGCGTGGCACAGGCCATGACCGGTGCGCCGGCCGTCACCCGGATCTCCAGGCGGGTGTGGGGCAGGGGGTGGTTCTGCCCCCGGACCAACTCGGCCGTCATCGCCTCTGTCCCCTCGTCAGTTGTTCTTCGTCGTCCGGCTACGGATACGGATGTCGTGTCGGAATGGTGCTGCTCTACGGGTGTACGGACGCACGGGTGTACCGGCGTACGGCAGCCGTGCAGCTCCCGGCGATCCGACGTCCGGGAGCTGCGCGTGTTGTGCGGTGCGTCCTACAGGTGCGGCAGGATCGACGGCATCAGGTCCTGGAACGTACGGCCGTTGGCCGGAGTGCCCAGCGCCGTCATCTGCCATCCCCCGCCCGCGCGGTGCACCTTCGCCATGATCTGCGCGGTGTACTGCCCGCCGCCGTCGAGCGTGTACCGCGCCAGCTCCTGGCCGTTGGTCTCGTCGACGATGCGGCAGAAGGCGTTCTGCACCTCCTGGAACGTCTGGCCGGTGAAGGAGTTCACCGTGAAGACGATCTGGTCGATATGGACCGGCACCCGCTGGAGGTCGACGAGGATCGCCTCGTCGTCCCCGCCCTGCCCCGCGCCGCCGACCAGATTGTCACCGGTGTGCCGTACCGAGCCGTCGTCGCTGACGAGATGGCGGAAGAAGACCACGTCGACCGGCTGCTTGTCGGCGAACAGCACCGCCGAGGCGTCCAGGTCGATCTCACGGGTACGGGAGCCGAACAGACCCCGGCGCGGCGCGGCCTGCCAGCCGAGCCCCATACGCACCGCGGTCAGGCTGCCGCCGCCCTTCTTCTCCAGGCTGATGGCCTGTCCCTTGGTCAGATTGACGCCAGGACCCCCGGGCGCACTGCCCTTGGATACGTCCACCACGCGCTGTCCCCTCTCGAATGGTTCCCCCGCAACCGTCCGTGCGGTTGCGCAGCACCCTACGCAGTCGCGCGGGCGGTGCAGGAGGCTTGGACCGTTTTTGTGTCGGTCTTGCAACACACCATGTTCTTCTGGATGTCAGGCCAGCCCCGCTTCCCTCATCTGCCGCAACTCCTTCTTCAGTTCACTCACTTCGTCGCGGAGCCGTGCGGCGACCTCGAACTGCAACTCGGCCGCGGCTGCCCGCATCCGGTCGGTCATCTCCTCGATGATCCCGGCCAGTTCGGCCGCGGGACGGTCGCTGAGCACCGCCGTCCTGCCGCCCGCCCCGGCTCCCTTCGCGGCCTTCGTACCGAGCGCGGGCACGGCGGCCTTGGGCGCCCTGCCGTCCTTGGCCCCGCCCGCCTTCCGGTACCCCGTGCCGAGCAGCGCCTCGGTGTCGACCTCCTCGCGCGCGATGGTCGCGACGATGTCGTTGATCTTCTTGCGGAGCGGCTGGGGGTCGATACCGCGGGCGGTGTTGTACGCGATCTGCTTCTCCCGGCGGCGGTTGGTCTCCTCGATGGCCTTCTCCATGGCCGGGGTGATCTTGTCCGCGTACATATGGACCTGGCCCGAGACATTGCGCGCGGCCCGGCCGATGGTCTGGATCAGCGAGGTGCCGGAGCGCAGGAAGCCCTCCTTGTCGGCGTCGAGGATCGCCACCAGGGAGACCTCGGGCAGGTCGAGGCCCTCACGGAGCAGGTTGATGCCGACGAGGACGTCGTACTCCCCGGCGCGCAGCTCGCGCAGCAGCTCGACCCGGCGCAGGGTGTCGACATCGCTGTGCAGATACCGCACCTGGATGCCCAGCTCCAGGAAGTAGTCGGTGAGGTCCTCGGCCATCTTCTTGGTGAGCGTGGTCACCAGGACCCGCTCGTCCTTGGCGGTCCGCTCGCGGATCTCGTGCACAAGATCGTCGATCTGCCCCTCGGTGGGCTTGACGACGACCTCCGGGTCGACCAGGCCGGTGGGACGGATGATCTGCTCCACGAAGCCGTCGGAGCGCGACATCTCGTAGGTGCCCGGCGTGGCGGAGAGATAGACGGCCTGTCCGATCCGCTGCTGGAACTCCTCCCACTTCAGTGGCCGGTTGTCGAGCGCGGAGGGCAGCCGGAAGCCGTGGTCGACGAGGGTCCGCTTGCGGGACGCGTCCCCCTCGTACATCGCGCCGATCTGCGGGACGGTGACATGAGACTCGTCGATGACCAGCAGGAAGTCCTCGGGGAAGTAGTCGAGGAGGGTGTTGGGCGCGGTGCCCGGCGACCGGTCGTCGAAGTGCATCGAGTAGTTCTCGATGCCGGAGCAGGAGCCGATCTGGCGCATCATCTCGATGTCGTACGTGGTGCGCATGCGCAGCCGCTGCGACTCCAGCAGCTTGCCCTGCTTGTCCAGCTCGGCGAGGCGCTCCTCCAGCTCCCGCTCGATGCCGTTGACCGCCTTCTCCATCCGCTCGGGGCCGGCCACATAGTGGCTCGCGGGGAAGATGTACAGCTCGCGGTCGTCGCTGATGACCTCGCCGGTGAGCGGGTGGAGCGTCGAGAGGGCCTCGATCTCGTCGCCGAACATCTCGATGCGGACGGCCAGCTCTTCGTAGACCGGGAAGATCTCGATGGTGTCGCCCCGGACCCGGAAGGTGCCGCGCGCGAACGCCATGTCGTTACGCGTGTACTGGATCTCGACGAAACGGCGCAGGAGCTGGTCCCGGTCGATCTCGGTGCCGACCTTGAGGGGCACCATGCGGTCCACGTACTCCTGGGGCGTACCGAGGCCGTAGATGCAGGAGACGGAGGCGACCACGATCACATCGCGGCGGGTCAGCAGCGAGTTGGTCGCGGAGTGGCGCAGCCGCTCGACCTCCTCGTTGATGGAGGAGTCCTTCTCGATGTAGGTGTCCGACTGCGGGACGTACGCCTCGGGCTGGTAGTAGTCGTAGTACGAGACGAAGTACTCGACGGCGTTGTTGGGCAGCAGCTCGCGGAACTCGTTCGCGAGCTGGGCGGCGAGCGTCTTGTTCGGCGCCATCACCAGCGTGGGGCGCTGGAGGCGCTCGATCATCCAGGCGGTGGTCGCCGACTTGCCCGTGCCGGTCGCGCCCAGCAGGACGACGTCCTTCTCACCGGCGCGGACACGCCGCTCGAGGTCGGCGATGGCCGTCGGCTGGTCGCCGCTGGGCTGGTAGGGACTGACGACCTCGAAGGGCGCCACCGTACGTTCGATGCTGGAAACGGGCCGCATGGAACCACCGTACGACCCGCCACTGACAGCCGGGCGGTGAGCGGCCCCGGATCACCGGACGGGCACCGTCGGTCACCAGTCGTGGAGGTCCTGCGGGCCGCTGCGCGGGGCCCTGGTGGCGGTCCGGCCGGCCGTCTCGCGGCTGTCTTCCTCCCGGCGTGCCGCGCGGGCGCGGGAGCGCTGGGCGGGCACCCCGGCCCGTCCGCACAGCCCCGTCACGGTCCCCGCGGGCCGGTCCCGGTCGCGCCCGCCCGCCACCATGAGCGGGTCGAGCAGCAGCGCCACCCCCGCAAGCAGCAGAAAGACCGCGGGTCCGATCAGCATCGGTACGAGCAGTTCGACGGCGGGGGCGCCGCCGGGCGCCGAGGTGACCCCGTCGAGATGCACCTCGACACCGGCCATCGCGGTGTAGTGCATTCCGGTCGACGCGGTCCCCATCACCAGACTGGCGGCAAGACTGGCCGGAAATCCCCGGTGCGCGACGATCACCCAGAGCCCGGCGGTGGACGCGGCGACGGCGATCAGGACCGAGAGCGCGACCGTCCCGATGTCGTACGCGACGCGTCCGTGCAGCCGGACGCCGTCCATGCCGAGGTAGTGCATGGTGGCGATGCCCAGACCGGTGACCGTACCGCCGGTGACCAGGGCCATTCGTGTGGAGCCGCGGTATCCCACGATGAGGATCCCGGTCCCGACCATCACGATCCCGACGGCCAGGCTGGCGAAGGTCGTGAGCCGGTCGTAGCCGATGGGCACCTCGGTGACGGCGAAGCCCAGCATGGCGATGAAGTGCATCGTCCAGATGCCGGAGCCGATCGAGGCCGCGCCGAGCGCCAGGCCGCCGGGCTTCCAGGGGCGCCGGGTGCGCAGCGATCTCGCGGTGCAGCGCAGGCCGAGCGCGGCCCCGAGACAGGCCATGAGAAAGGCCGCCACGGGGGTGACGAGGCCGTAGCTGAATCCTTCGACGGTGCCCTGCATGCGGTGTGCCCTTCGCCCCTCGGCTCCGTATACGGAAGCGCTGGTTCGGGGCGAGAGTAGGACGGCCGCGCCGGTAATCAAACAGGCACCTGGCGATTTGTCGATATGAAGGCGATATGAAGCCGACATGCGGCGACACGGAGCGGGACGGGTGCCCGATGCGGTATGTCTCCTCCGGGGTGTGGCCGCATGGAGGCGCATGGCGTATCGCTTCATGTTGTGGCCAGCCTCCGCCCGTCCCTTGTTGGCCGGAGGCTGTCACCCTCGGGGCCGACCGTCACCCCACGACGCGAGGAGTCCACGTGTACGCGCGTACTTCGGCGACAACGGCCACCGCACTGCTGGGAGTCACCCTGATGCTGCCGGGCGCCGCCACGGCGTCCGCCGCTCCGGCCGCCGCCACCGCCGTCTCCGTTTCCGTCTCCGCCGCCGCGAGCGGCAGTCCGCTCGTCATCGCCCACCGCGGCGCCTCCGCGTACGCGCCGGAGAACACCCTGGCGGCCGTCGAGCGGGCCGGCGAACTGGGCATCGACTGGGTGGAGAACGACGTACAGCGGGCCAAGGACGGCACGCTGGTCGTGATCCACGACGACACCCTCGGGCGCACCACGAACGTGGAGCAGGTCTTCCCGGGCAGGGCGCCGTGGAAGGTCAAGGACTTCACCGCCGCCGAGATCGCCCGGCTCGACGCGGGAAGCTGGTTCGGGGCGCGCTGGGCGGGCGAGCGCGTGCCGACGCTGAACCAGTATCTGGACGCCGTCGAGGCCAATGGCCAGAAGCTGCTGCTGGAGATCAAGGCGCCCGAGCAGTACCCGGGCATCGAGCAGGACATCCTGCGGGTGCTCGACCAGGAGGGCTGGCTGGACACCGCTCATGTCCAGGACAAGCTGGTGATCCAGAGCTTCAGCGCGGACAGCATCCGTGCGGTGCACCAGCGGCGGCCCGAGATCACGACGGGCTTCCTCGGCACCCCGGCCGTGGCCGAGCTGCCTGCGTACGCCGCCTTCACCGACCAGATCAACCCGTCGTACACCTCGCTCACGGCCGGTTACGTGGCCGCGGTGCACCGGCTCAAGGGCCCGCAGGGCAAGCCGCTCACGGTCAGTACCTGGACGGTGAACACCGCGGCGGGCGCGGTGCGCGTCAGGGATCTCGGCGTGGACGGGATCATCACCAACAACCCGGACGTCGTGCGGGACGCCGTGAGCTGAGCCCGCGCCCCGGCCCCGGCGGGCGGCCCTGCCGGCCGGGGCCGGGGCCCGTTGTCAGTGGCGGACCGTACGGTGGTCGGCATGAACAACTACGCGCAGTCGCCACTTGAGTGGACGGTCGTGGGCAGCGACATCGGACCACTGATGCTGGCCGCGACCGGGCAGGGCCTGGTGAGTGTGGTCTTCCACGCCGAGGGGCCGGTACGGGAGAAGGCGCTGGAGCGGCTCAGGAGCCGGTTCGGGACCGAGCCCGCCGAATCGGCGTCGGGACTGCTGGCCGGGCCGATACGCGCGCTGAGGGCGTATTTCGCGGGCGAGCTACGGGAGTTCGCGCTGCCGCTGGACTGGTCGCTGTCCGGGGGCTTCAACCGGCAGGTGCTGCGCGAGCTGGCCGCCGGCGTCCCGTACGGCGCGGTGGTGGGGTACGGCGAGCTGGCCCGGCGGGTGGGCCGGCCGGAGGCGGCCCAGGCGGTCGGCGTGGCGATGGGGTCCAATCCACTGCCGGTGGTGGTGCCGTGCCACCGGGTGGTGGAGAGCGACGGCGGGATAGGCGGTTTCGGCGGCGGCCTGGAGACGAAGAGGCGGCTGCTGGCCCTGGAGGGTGTGCTTCCGGCGCCGCTGTTCTGAACGCACGGAGGCGGCGTTGTTCTGAGCTGACGGACCCCACAGGGATGACCGGATTGGTGCGTTATACCGCCACTTGTCCGCTTCTGCCGCCGGGCTTAGGCTGATTTGTGGAGCACCACCGCGCGTACAGCCCGGCGGACATGTGCGCGGGTCGCGCGTACGTCCGGCCCGCAGCCCGAGCGGTAGCCGGCTCCATGACCCGTGCACGGGCCGAGTCATCCGCTGGACACGTAGAGCCGGAAGGGACGGCGAGTCAGCATGACCGGAGGAAACAAGGCGGTCGCATACATCAAGCCGGGTGAGGTCGAGGTCAGGACGACCGACTATCCCAAGCTGGAACTTGAGGCAGGGCCTGGAGTACCCCGGGCGAATGTCGGCCGGAAGTGCAGGCACGGGGTCATACTCAAGGTCCTCGCCACCAACATCTGCGGCAGCGACCAGCACATGGTTCGAGGCCGTACGACGGCGCCCGAAGGTCTGATCCTCGGACACGAGATAACCGGTGAGGTCGTCGAGAAGGGGCCCGATGTCGAATTCATCGACATCGGCGACATCGTGTCGGTCCCGTTCAACATCGCCTGTGGGCGCTGCCGGAACTGCAAGGAGCGCAAGACCGGAATCTGTCTGAACGTCAACCCCGAGCGGCCTGGCGCGGCATACGGCTATGTCGACATGGGCGGCTGGGTCGGCGGGCAGGCGGAGTACGTCATGGTGCCGTACGCGGACTTCAACCTGCTCCGGTTCTCCGACCGGGACGCGGCTCGCGAGAAGCTCCTCGACCTGACGATGCTCTCGGACATCTTCCCGACGGGCTACCACGGCGTGGTGAGCTCGGGCGCGGAGGTCGGTTCCTCGGTGTACATCGCGGGCGCGGGGCCGGTGGGCCTGGCGGCGGCGGCAGCGGCGCAGCTCCTCGGCGCGGGGGTCGTCATCGTCGGCGACCTCAACACCCAGCGGCTGGACCAGGCCCGCAGCTTCGGCTGCGAGACCGTCGACCTGACCCTGGGGTCGCTGGAGGACCACATAGCCCAGATCCTCGGGGTGCCCGAGGTGGACGCGGCGGTCGACGCGGTCGGCTTTGAGGCGCGCGCCCACGGCAAGGACACGGACGAGGCTCCGGCGACGGTGCTCAACTCCCTGATGGAGGTCGTGAGGGCGGGCGGCAAGCTCGGCATACCCGGGCTGTATGTCACCGAGGACCCGCGCGGTGTCGACCAGGACGCCAAGAGCGGCACGCTGAAGGTACGGCTGGGGCTCGGCTGGGCGAAGAGCCATGAGTTCACCACGGGTCAGTGCCCGGTGATGAAGTACCACCGGGGCCTCTCGGAGGCGATCCTGCACGACAAGGTGCATATCGCGAAGGCGGTCAACGCCACGGTGATCTCGCTGGACGACGCCCCGCGCGGCTACGCGGAGTTCGACCAGGGAGCGAGCAGGAAGTACGTGCTCAACCCGCACGGCGCGCTGGACACGGCGAAGGCGGCCTGACCGTTCGCGCCGTTCGCGGCCGGATCTGACCGTCCCGCGCGGATCCGATTGTTCGCCTTGCTCGCCGACCGGCGCCCCGCCGGTCGGCGAGCGACGTCCGCGGTTCGGCGAACGACGTGCGCGGGGGCCCGTCGACGTTTGCGGGCGCCCCGGATGTGTCATGGATGTGGACATGCCAGACACCACTTCGCAGCCGTCCCCCGAAGTGCGGGACGCACTCGCCGCGGGCCGTCCCGTGGTCGCCCTGGAGTCGACGATCATCGCGCACGGACTGCCGCGCCCGCGCAATCTGGCGGTCGCGGAGGAGCTGGAGGAGCTGGTGCGGTCCGGCGGCGCCGTGCCCGCGACCGTCGCCGTACTGGACGGACGGCCCCATGTGGGCCTGGTCAAGGACCAGTTGGAGCGGGTGGCCCAGGACGAGTCCGTACGGAAACTGGGGCAGCGCGATCTGGCGCCCGCGATCGCGGCAGGCGCGAGCGGCGCGACGACCGTGTCCGCCACGGCGTTCCTCGCCGCGCGGGCCGGGATCCGGGTCTTCGCGACGGGCGGCCTGGGCGGGGTCCACCGCGGCTGGACCGAGACCCAGGACGAGTCGGCCGATCTGGCGCTGCTGGCCAGGACACGGATGACGGTCGTGTGCGCGGGCGTCAAGTCGATCCTGGACGTGCCGGCGACGCTCCAGCGTCTTGAGACGCTCGGCGTCACCGTCCTGGGCTACGGGACGGAACGTTTCCCCGGTTTCTATCTGGCCTCTTCCGGTGAGCCGGTCGACTGGACGGTCCGCACCCCCGAGGAGGTCGCGGCCGTGATGCGGGCCCAGGACACGATCGGCGGCCCGGAGTCGGCGCTGATCGTCGCCAATCCCGTGCCGGAGGCGGAGCAGCTCGATCCCGCGCTGCACGACCGGGTGCTGGCGGAGGCGCTCACCGAGTGCCGGGAGCGCGGGATCGGCGGCCAGGCCGTCACACCGTTCCTGCTGGACCAGCTCATGCGCGGGACCGGAGGCGCCTCGCTGGAGGCCAATCTCGCGGCAGTACGCGGCAACGTACGGCTCGCGGCGCGCATCGCCGTGGCACGGACCGCCGCCCGGTGAGCCATGGCGCCCTGCCCTGCGGCGGCGCGCCAGGACAGGGCCCAGGTCCTGTCCGGCGGATCTTCGGGGATCAGGCCGCGGCGTCCGGTGGAGGGGGTACCTCCCGTGCCGTTCAGGCCCCGGGGAAGCATCGCAAGGCGGAGGATCAGCCTCGTACTGGGACTCCGACAACGCAGACAGGTGCCGTGCCAGGCGTCGCGGGCCCACGAAGATCCGCCGGACAGGGCCTGGTGGTGATCGGGGACGTGGTCACCGATGTGGTGGCGCGGTACCGTACGGCGCTCGCGCACGGTACGGACACGGCCGCCGAGATCCGTACGCTGGCGGGCGGCGCCGGAGCGAACGCCGCGTGCTGGGCCGCGCGCACCGGGTGCGCGGACGTACGGCTGCTGGCGCGGGTCGGCGCGGACGCCCATGACTGGCACGCGGAGCGGCTGCGCCGGGCGGCGGTACGGGCACGTCTGGTCATCGACGATCAGGTGCCGACCGCCACGGTGATCTGCCTGGTCGACGCCTCGGCCGAGCGCACTCTGCTCACCGACAGCGGCGCGGCACTGCGCCTGTCCCCCGCCGACTGGTCACCGTCGCTGCTCGACGGGGCGGGCCGGCTGCATCTCTCCGGCTATCTCTTCTTCACCGAGGTGAGCCGTCGGCTGGCCGCGACCGCGATGGGGTCGGCACTGGAGCGGGGAATTCCGGTGAGCGTGGACCCGGCCTCGGCCGGTTTCCTCAAGGGGCTGGGCGCGGAACGCTTTCTGGCGGCGGTGACGGGAGTCGAGACCCTGCTCCCCAACGCCGACGAGGCCAGGCTCCTCACCGGTCTCGCGGATCCGGCGGACGCCGCGGCCGAACTGAGCCGACGGGTGCCGGTGGCCGTGGTGACCCTGGGCGCGGACGGCGCGCTGGTGGCGGAGGCGGGCGCCGTGCGCGCCCGCGTACCCCCCGTCCGAGCGCACGCCGTCGACTCGACGGGCGCGGGCGATGCGTTCACCGGCGCGTTCCTGGCGGCCCGGCTGGCCGGCGCGGACCCGGTGGAAGCCGCGGCGGCGGGGTGCCGGGCAGGCGCCGAAGCGGTGGCGACGGTGGGCGGGCGCCCGGCGTACGAGAGCTAGGGCGTGTTTCGAGCCGGACAGCCCGTGGCCGGGCGGAAGGCCGGTGCGGCTCGCCGGGCCGGACGCGGTCGGACCCGCCGCCCGTCGTGCCGGACGCGGTCGGACCCGCCGCTCGCCGGGCCGGACGTCGCCGGACCGGTCCTCGGGCCGGACGCGGTCGGGCCGGACGCGGTCAGGCCAGTCCGCCCCAGGCCGGGTGCCGTGGATCGTCGGCCCGTACGACCACATCGGCCGCCGCGGCCGGGTCCACCTCCGCCTCGTACCGCTCGAAGGCGGGCAGCGTCCAGAGCTCGCCCCCGTCGGTACGGCGCCGGAGCGCACCCGGCGACAGCCGCAGATGGACGGCGAGGTCGAACGGGAACCAGTGCCCCAGCAGCAGCGGACCGTGCAGCACCAGCACACCGCCGGGCGCGAGTTCGCGGTGGGGGCTGCGGGTCGCCCGGTCGGTCGCCGGGTCCCAGAGGTCGGGCAGAACCCGCCCGCTGCCGCCCGGCTCCAGTGGCCCGAAGACCTCCCGCCAGAGCGCGCCGGTGTCGAACCAGCCGCTGTAGTACGCCTCGGGGTCCTCGCGCCCGTACTCGTACCGCAGCGAGGCCGGGCGCAGGAATCCGTCCGTCCCTACGACCAGCACCGACCGGCCGCGCAGCCGCAGTGCCCCGGCCAGCGCCTCGGCCGGCCCGGCGGTCCCGGCGGCCGGCGCTCCGTCGATGGCGACGCGCAGCCAGGGGCCGCCGTCGGCGGGGCTGGTGTCCAGCAACCGCTCGGCGAGGGCTTCGGTCAGCCGGTCCCACGTGATCGCTTCGAGTCGCACCCGTTCATCATCGTTCAGGCGCACGGCACAAAAGAACGCACGGCCCACAAGAACGCCTCACGGCAACGCAGGGCGCACGAGAGACCCGGGCGGGCCGAACCGTACACACCCCCGGTCACTCCCCAGCCCGGCCCGTCCGGCCGACTTCCGACGCACATCTGACGCACCGTCAAAAACAACGCCGTCAGAAGCCCATGACCGGAAGGCTCTGCTCCGCCCAGATCGTCTTGCCGCCGACCCCCTGCCGCGTACCCCAGCCCTGGGTGAGCTGCGCCACCAGCAGCAGACCGCGCCCTCCCTCATCGAAGACGCGCGCCCGGCGCAGATGCGGGGCGGTGTTGCTGCCGTCGGAGACCTCGCAGATCAGGGTGCGGTCATGGATGAGACGGAGCTGAATCGGTGCCTGGGCATACCGGATGGCATTGGTGACCAGTTCGCTGACCACCAGCTCCGTGGTGAAGACGGCCTCCTCCAGGCCCCAGTCGGTGAGCTGCGCCGTGACATCGCCACGGGCCCGGCCCACGACGGCGGGGTCGCAGGACAGGTCCCAGGTGACCACCTGGTTGGCGTCGAGCGCCCGGGAACGGGCGAGGAGCAGGGCCACGTCGTCGGCGGGGTGATCGGGGAGCAGCGCCCGGAACACGGCGGTGCAGGTGTCGGCCAGCGGCGCGGCGGGCTGGGCCAGCGCCTCGGAAAGCATGGCGAACGTCTCGTCGACACCGCGCTCGCGCGATTCGATCAGACCGTTGGTGTAGAGGGCGAGCACGCTGCCCTCCGCCAGCTCCACATCGACGGATTCGAAGGGCAGATTGCCCAGGCCGAGCGGCGGGCCCGCGGGCAGCTCAAGGAATTCGACGGACCCGTCGGGACGGACGACCGCGGGCGGGGGGTGTCCGGCACGGGCCATGGAACAGCGCCGGGAGACAGGATCGTAGATCGCATACAAGCATGTCGCCCCCACATCGCCGGGTGTTTCCGGTGTGCTGCCCGCGCTCTGCCCGCTCGCCGCTTCGGCGGCGAGATGGTTGACGAGGTCGTCGAGATGGGTGAGCAGTTCGTCGGGCGGCAGATCGACATCGGCCAGGGTGCGCACGGCGGTCCGCAGCCGCCCCATCGTGGCCGACGCCTGGAGCCCGTGGCCGACGACATCGCCCACGACCAGGGCGACCCGGGAGCTGGACAGCGGGATCACATCGAACCAGTCGCCGCCGACGCCGGCCCTGGTGTCGGCCGGCAGATAGCGGAAGGCGACCTCGGCCGCCGCGTTCTCGGGCAGTTCCCTGGGCAGAAGGCTGCGCTGGAGGGTCAGCGCCGTCTCGCGCTCGTGGGTGAAGCGGCGGGCGTTGTCGATACAGACGGCGGCCCTCGCCGTGATGTCCTCGGCGAGGAGCAGATCCTCCTGTTCGAACGGGTCGGGCCGCCGGTGACGGGCGAAGTTGGCCACACCGAGCGTGGTACCGCGGGCGCGCAGCGGTACGGAGATGATCGAGTGGAAGCCGAAATCCCGGACCGAGGCGGCCCGGGCGGGGATCTCCCACCGGTTGTCGGAGGGGTCGGAGGGGTCCGTCACCCGGTTCAGGATCGCCCGCGAGGTGATGAGGCTCTCGGCCGCAGGTGAGTAGCCGGAGTAGACGGCCATGTCGCCCACCGCGTACACGGCCTCGGGATTGCCTTCGTAGATGGACCGGCAGGCGGCCCGGCGCAGCTCGATCCGGCCGGACATGGGCCCCGGGGGCGGCTCTCCGCCCTCGCTGACCGGTGGCAGCAGGTCGACCGTCACGAAGTCGGCGAAGACCGGGACGGACACATCGGCGAGTTCCTGCGCGGTCCGCGCGATGTCGAGGGTGCTGCCGATACGGACGGTGGCGTCGTTGACCAGGAGCAGCCGCTGCCGGGCCAGATGCTGTGCGGTCACATCATGTGTCGCGATGATGACGCCCCGCACCTGTCCGTCGTGGTCCCAGATCGGGGAGATGGAGACCGACCAGGCGAGTTCATGGTCATGGCCCACCATGCGGTGGGAGAACGCGAGCCGCCGCGACACCCCGGTCTCCAGCGCCAGCCGCATCTCGCGCTCGGTGTCCTCGGTCTCGGGACCGGGCACGATCTCGGGCAGCCGGAGCCCGCGGACATCGCCCTCCGAAAGCCCCAGCACCTTCTCCATGTCGTCGCTCAGGCACCGCAACCGCAGATGGGTGTCGTAGATGGCCATATTGCACGGGGACTGGTTGAAGGACTGCTCGATCAGCTCGTCGTCCTCGGCGGAGGGCGCGGTGCGGGCGAGGGGGGAGACGAGCAGCCATTCCAGACCGGTGGCGGACTCCGCGTCATCGGCGGTCTCCCGGGCTGCGGGCTCCCCGGCAGCGGGCTCCCGGGCAGCGATCTCACCGGCAGCGGTATGCCCGCCGGAGCCTCCGTGCTGCCCGGTGTGCGGGGTGTCGGCGTCCGGGGCCCCGAGGTGCGCCAGGAGTCGTACGTCCATGGGGGCACCGCTCCGGTGCACCAGCGTGACCGTACCGTGCCACCTGCTCGGATTCCGGTGGTTCCGCTGCGCTTCCGCGCTCGCCCGGGCGGCCGACTCCGCCACCTCCGCGTCGGCGAAAAGCTCGGCCACGGACCGTCCCACGATCTCCGGGGCGCGGTATCCGAGGAGTCTGCGAGCGCCGTCGTTCCACGCCGTCACCACGCCTCGGGAGTCGACGGTGGCCCTGGCCGTGAACTCCTCGTCAACAAAGACATTCGACCGGACGGACCCGTTCCCATTCGCGGTGTCCGGTCGAATCATCGCCGCTCATCTCACCTTCCGGCCATCAGGGGACACTCACACCCTTCAGTATGGCATTGGGTGACAAATATGCCTTTTACCTACATTTGCATTAAAAATGCATCAAAGCGGGCGCGGGAGAGGTTTGCGCGGGCGCGCCCTCACTCCCCTCGCAGCACCTTGGCCAGCGCCCCCTCCCCCGACACCTCGATACGGCCGTCCCGCACCCCGTCCCCGACCGTCAGCGACCCTCCGCCCA
>NZ_LATD01000235.1 GCF_000981895.1 Streptomyces odonnellii
ACCTCAGCCGGCCCAGCCCGCACCCGCACTCGCCCGCCCGCCCCGCACTCGCCCCGATTGGTCCGCATGTCAGCCGCCGCCCCGCCGGTCCCCGGTGTCAGACGCGTCCTGGTCGCCCGCCGTATCGGCTGGACGGCGGCCGCCGTCGTCGCCGTACTGCTCGCGGTCCTCCTCAGCCTCGCGGTCGGCGCGCGCGCCGTCGCCCCCTCCGCCGTCGTCGACGCGCTGCTGCACGGCGCGCGCGGCGACGACGCCGAGGTCATCCGTCAACTCCGGGTGCCGCGCACGCTGATCGGGCTGATGGTCGGCGCCGCGCTCGCCCTCGCGGGCACCGTTCTCCAGGGCATCACCCGCAATCCGATCGCCGACCCGGGCATCCTCGGTATCAGCCAGGGCGCCTCGGCCGGAGTGGTGCTGGCCATCGCCTTCGCCGGGGTGCACACCCTCACCGGTTATGTCTGGTACGCGTTCGCGGGCGCGGGCATCGCCTCGGTGGCGGTGTACGCGGTCGCCTCCAGCGGGCGCGGTGGTGCGACCCCGGTCAAACTCGCCCTGGGCGGCGCCGCGATCAACGCGCTGCTCCTCTCGGTGACCACGGCCGTGCTGACGACCGACGCGGCGGCGCTGGACGAGTTCCGCTTCTGGCAGGTGGGCTCGGTGGCGGGCCGGGACTCCGAAGTGGTGGCCCAGGTCTGGCCGTTCCTGCTGGTCGGCACGGTGCTGGTGGTCTCGGTGGCACGCGGTCTGGACGCGCTGGCGCTCGGCGAGGACGTCGCGAAGGGGCTCGGCCAGAATGTCGCGGCGGTACGGGTCCTGGGCGGTGTCGGCGCGACCGTACTGACCGGGGTCGGCGTCGCGGCGGCGGGGCCGATCGCCTTTGTCGGGCTGGCCGTTCCGCATATCGCCCGCGCGATCGTCGGCACCGATCACCGCTGGGTGCTGCCGATGGCCGCGCTGCTCGGTCCCGTGATGCTGCTCGTCTCCGATGTGGTCGGCAGGATCGTGTTCCCGCCGGGCGAGATTCCGGCGGGGGTGGCGACGGCGCTGCTCGGGGTGCCGTTCCTGGTCGCGCTCGTGCGCAGAAAGGCGGTGCCCGCATGAAGGCCCGGACCACGAGCGACACCGCCGCCGCTGCCGACACCGCCGGCGCCGCTGACACCGCCGGCGCTGCTGCCGCGACGGACGCCCGGGTCATGGGCGTACGGCCGACCGGATACACCCGCGTACGGATCGGGCGCGGCTCGTTCCTGCTGCACCGGCGGGCGGCCGTGGCCGCTGTCGGACTCGCGGTGGTGCTGGCGGCGGTGTGCGTCGCGTATCTGAGCGTCGGCGAGAGCTTCGTACCGCCCTCCGAGGTGGTACGGGTCCTCAGCGGGCAGCCGTCCGCGAACGAACTCGTCGTCGACACGCTGCGGTTGCCGCGCATGATGACCGGGCTCTTCGTGGGGCTGGCGTTCGGAGTCGCGGGCGCGCTGATCCAGACCGTCGCCCGCAACCCGCTGGCCAGCCCGGACATCATCGGCATCAGCCAGGGTGCGAGCGCTCTCACGGTCGGCGCCATGACGTTCGGCGTCACCTCGTTCGCCGTGCTGCCGTATCTGTCGGTCGCGGGCGGGATCCTGGCGGCGGCGCTGGTGTACGTGTTCGCCTGGCGCGGCGGGCTGCACGCGACCCGGTTCGTGCTCATCGGGATCGGGTTCGCGATCGCGCTGCGCTCCGTCACCACGCTCTTCCTGACCAAGGGCGACTATCTGGTCGCCCAGCAGGCGCAGGTCTGGATGACCGGTTCGCTCAACGGCCGCGGCTGGGACGAGGCCGCGCCGCTCGGCTGGCTGCTCCTCGCCCTGCTGCCCGCGATGCTGTGGGCGGCGTACGCGCAGCGCACGGTGTCGGTGGACGACGACACGGCCACCGCGCTGGGGATACGGCTCGGGCGCGTCCGGCTCGGTCTGGTCCTGCTCGGCGTGGTGCTGGCGTCGGTCGCGACGGGCGCGGCGGGGCCGGTGGACTTCGTGGCGCTGCTGGCACCCCAGATCGCGCGGCGGCTGACCCGTACCGCGCAGATCCCGCTGCTCTCCTCGGCGCTGACGGGCGCGGTCGTCGTCGTACTGGCCGATCTGCTGGCCCGCAAGGTGCTCGCGCCGACGGAACTGCCGGTGGGCGTGCTGACGGCGGCGGTGGGCGCGCCGTATCTGATCTGGCTGATCGTCCGGAGCCGTGCCGTGGGCACGGGTGCGACGGGGGTACGAAAGGGAGGGACCGCATGAGCAGGCTCATGGCCCGCGGGCTGACGCTCGCCTACGAGGACCGTACGGTCGTCCACGAGCTCGAACTGGCCGTCCCCGACGGGCAGGTGACCGTCATCGTCGGCCCGAACGCCTGCGGCAAGTCGACCACACTGCGCGCGCTGGGCCGGCTGCTCAAGCCGCGCGGCGGCTCGGTGCTGCTGGACGGTACGGAGCTGGCGAGGATCCCGACGAAGCGGATCGCCCGGTCGATCGGTCTGCTGCCCCAGTCCCCGGTCGCGCCGGAGGCGATCACGGTCGCGGACCTGGTGGCGCGCGGGCGCCAGCCGCACCAGCACTGGTGGCAGCAGTGGTCGGACGAGGACGAGCGCGCGGTGACCGAGGCGATGACCCGTACGAATGTGAGCGCTCTCGCCGACCGGCCCGTGGACGAACTCTCCGGCGGGCAGCGGCAGCGCGTCTGGATCGCGATGGCCTTGGCACAGGAGACGGACCTGCTGCTGCTGGACGAGCCGACGACGTTCCTGGACATCGCGCACCAGGTGGAGGTCCTCGACCTGGTGCGCCGCCTCAACCATGAGCAGGGTCGTACGGTCGTGATCGTCCTCCACGACCTCAACCAGGCGGCCCGCTACGCCGACCACCTGGTGGCGATGAAGTCGGGCCGCGTGATCGCGGAGGGCACGCCGGGGGAAGTGGTGACGGCGGAGCTGGTACGGGAGGTCTTCGGCCTCGAAGCGGTGGTGATCCCGGACCCGGTGACGGGCTCGCCCCTGGTGGTACCGGGGGCACCGTTCCGGCCGGAGGCCCGCTCGGCTCCGGCCGGGGAAGAACTCGGCCCGTCCGGCGACTGAGGCGCTGAAAGCGCTCTCTCCGGGAAGCGCTCTCCGCTCGCGTCACTTCGTGCGGGCGCCGTTGCCCGCGTGGGCGTCCAGGGCCGGTGCCTCGTAGACGTCCGTGTCCGGGATGCGCGCATCCTCGGGTGCGCGGGACGCGGGTGTGCCGTCGGCCGACTCCGGCGCCCCGGCTTCCCGCGCGTCCGCCGTGTCCGCCCTGCCCGTCGTCTCCGTCGTCTCCGCCGTCTCCGTCGTGTCCGTCGTGTCCGTCGTCTCCATCAGCCGCTTCCACAGGGCGATCAGGCCCGCCCGGTATCCGCCCTCCGGCGGGTTCGACCACAGGCTGTCCGACCACAGGCTGTCCAGGGACGTGCGCGCGCGCCGCGCCACCGGGGGAAGACGGACGGCTGCCATCGTGCCCGCCGTCGCCGCCGCCAGGGCGATCGTCCAGCCGACCGGGCCGAGCGGGGTGCTGCCGAAGAAGTGGCTGACGCCGGGAGTCTGGATGACCGCGGCCAGGGCCGCCATGGAGCCGGCGACCGCGGCCAGGACCGCGGGGCTGCGCCAGCCGACCAAGAGGGTCTGGCCGAGCTGGGTGGCGACGAGCGCGGCCAGCGCGACCGTACGGGCACGGGCCGGGCGGCCCGTCGCGCGCGCCGCGATCCAGCCGGCCGCGGCTCCCAGCGCGGTGGCCATGGCCCGTACGGTGATCTCGTCGGTCAGGGCGGTGCCGAGCGACGACTCGGGCCCCTCGCGCAGCAGACGCCCTCTGGCGTCCTCCCCCGGCGGACGCAGGGCCACGGCGATGGCCGGCGCGAGGTCCGTGAAGAGGTTGACCAACAGGAGCTGACGGGCCGTCAGAGGCGAGGCACCGCTGACCGTGGAGCCCAGGACCGTGAAACCGATCTCGCCCAGGTTCCCGCCGAGGAGGATCGCCAGCGCCTGCCGTACCGACGCCCACATCGCGCGTCCCTCGACCAGCGCGGCCAGGATGGTCTCCAGCCGGTCGTCCGTGACGACGAGGTCCGCCGCCGCCCGGGCGGCCGGGGTGGCCCGGGTACCGAGGGCGATACCGACGTCCGCGAGCCGGATCGCGGGCGCGTCATTGGCCCCGTCGCCGGTCATCGCGACCGTACGGCCGAGCCGCTGGAACGCCTTGACGACCCGCACCTTGTGCGTCGGCGTGCCCCGGGCGACCACACCGACATTCGGCAGCAGTACGTCCAGCTCGTCGTCGTCCAGGGCGTCCAGATCCGCGCCGGTGACGACCCTCCGCCCGTCGGCCACATCGAGTTCGCGGGCGATCGACTCGGCGGTCTGCGGATGGTCCCCGGTGATCATCACGATATGCACACCCGCCTCGGCGAGCTGCCGCACCGAACGCGCCGCGCCGCTGCGGACCTTGTCGCTGAGCAGCAGGAAGCCGAGGAAGTCGAGGCCGTTCACCGCGTCGTCGGTGAGCGGGCCGCCGCCCTTGTCACGCGACTCCGCGACCGCCAGGACCCGGTGGCCCTCGGCGGCCAGCTTCTCGCTCTCGGTCAGCAGCGCTTTCTTCGACTCCCGGCTCAGGTCGCAGAGTTCGACGACGCGCTCCGGGGCGCCCTTGACCGACAGCAGCCGGTCCGTGCTGTCGCGGCCCCGGGTGGCGTGAAAACCGCGGCTCGGCTCGAACGGCAGGCTCGCGGTGCGCCGCCAGCCGCGCGCTCCGTCGGTACGGGCGACGCCGGCCCGCTCGGCGCCGGACACCACGGCGCGATCGGTGAAGTGCTCCAGCTTCTGGTTGTCGCGCGGACGCGGGGTGGCACGCAACGCGGCTGCGAGCACGGTCCGTTCGCGATGGCCGAGAGACTCCGGCGGACGCCCTTCGCGGTCACCGGGCCCGGAACCCCCGTCGCCCGGCGTGCCGCGCCCGTCCCCGGCCTCCGCCCCGTCGCCCCCGTGCGCGACGACCAGCGCCAGCTCGATCCGTCCATGGGTGAGCGTGCCGGTCTTGTCGAAGCACAGCACGTCCGCCCGCCCCGCGGCCTCGATCGTACGGGGATCGCGCACCAGCACACCCAGCGTGGAAAGCCGCCGGGCAGCGGCGAGTTGGGCCGCCGAGACCAGGAAGGGCAGCCCCTCCGGCACACTCGCCAC
>NZ_LATD01000236.1 GCF_000981895.1 Streptomyces odonnellii
CTTCCGATCCGGATGACACGACAAACGACACCTGGGACGCACCGATGCAAACGAAAGAGGAGGAATAGCGCACGGCCCCGGACCGTCCGGCGGTCCGGGGCCGTCTCAGCCGCTGTGGGTGGGGCGGGTGGGTCAGAGGCCGGCGGCCTCGCGCAGGGCGTCCACGCGGTCCGTGGTCTCCCAGGTGAATTCGGGGAGCTCGCGGCCGAAGTGGCCGTAGGCCGCCGTCTGGGCGTAGATCGGGCGGAGCAGGTCGAGGTCGCGGATGATCGCGGCCGGGCGGAGGTCGAAGACCTTGCCGATGGCCTGCTCGATCTTCTCGGTGTCGACCGTGGCGGTGCCGAAGGTCTCGACGAAGAGGCCGACCGGCTCGGCCTTGCCGATCGCGTACGCGACCTGGACCTCGCAGCGCGCGGCCAGGCCGGCCGCGACGACGTTCTTCGCGACCCAGCGCATCGCGTACGCCGCCGAGCGGTCGACCTTCGACGGGTCCTTGCCCGAGAAGGCGCCGCCGCCGTGGCGGGCCATGCCGCCGTACGTGTCGATGATGATCTTGCGACCGGTCAGACCGGCGTCGCCCATGGGGCCGCCGATCTCGAAGCGGCCGGTCGGGTTGACCAGCAGCCGGTAGCCCTCGGTCTCCAGCTTGATGCCGTCGTCGACCAGCTCCTGGAGGACGTGCTCGACGACGAATTCGCGTACGTCGGGGGCGAGCAGCGAGTCCAGGTCGATGTCGGAGGCGTGCTGCGAGGAAACGACGACCGTGTCGAGACGGACGGCCTTGTCGCCGTCGTACTCGATGGTGACCTGCGTCTTGCCGTCGGGGCGCAGGTACGGGATGGTCCCGTTCTTGCGGACCTCGGAGAGGCGGCGCGAGAGGCGGTGCGCCAGGTGGATCGGGAGCGGCATCAGCTCGGGCGTCTCGTCGCAGGCGTAGCCGAACATCAGGCCCTGGTCGCCGGCGCCCTGCTTGTCCAGCTCGTCGTCCTGCTCACCGCTGGCCGCACCCTCGACGCGCTTCTCGTACGCCGTGTCGACGCCCTGCGCGATGTCGGGCGACTGCGCGCCGATGGAGACCGAGACACCGCAGGAAGCGCCGTCGAAGCCCTTCTTCGAGGAGTCGTAGCCGATCTCCAGGATCTTGTCCCGCACGAGCTGGGCGATCGGCGCGTACGCCTTGGTGGTGACCTCGCCGGCCACATGGACCTGGCCGGTGGTGATCAAGGTCTCCACGGCGACCCGGGAGGTCGGGTCCTCCCGCAGGAGCGCGTCAAGAATGGTGTCGCTGATCTGGTCAGCGATCTTGTCGGGGTGACCTTCGGTCACTGACTCCGAGGTGAACAGACGGCGGGACACATCGCTCCCTGAGGTTGCAGCGGCTGCTGGCTGATCGTTTGCGGACCGACGGGGGCTGCGCCCCACGACGGTCCACGACCACTTTATCTGTCGTATGACGCCACGGGGCGAAGTGTCTCGTTCTGTGGGAGTCCCGTCGCCCGCGGCACTGCATTATGCGATACGCCGATCGACCCTGGCCAGAGCCCGCTGTGCCGGATTAGAGCCGTTCTCTAGCGGCAATCAGGGCTGGTCCCGGGGCCGCCCCGGGATTCAAACGCGGTGCGCGACGTGCAACAAAGAATTCACGCAAGCCCCGGTACGGCCGCCCGGGCACTCCGGTTCCAGGCGCCCCGGCCCCGATCCGGATGCCCGCCCCGCTGG
>NZ_LATD01000237.1 GCF_000981895.1 Streptomyces odonnellii
GCCCCGTACCGCCCGAGCCCGTACCCCCGTCCGCCTCGCGTTCGCGTCCGCGTCCGCCCGACAGTGCCGCCCGGGCCTTCGCCGCGCCCGCCGCGGCGTCACCCGGCGTACGCGAAGCCCCCGCCGAAACACCGCCGGAAGCACCCGTACCCGCGCCCGGAGCCCGCGCCGCCGATCTCGCCGCCCCCGCGTCCAGCGCCGCCGTGGACGACGACGGCTCCCACTGCTTGCCCTTCCGGCCCGCGTCCATCGCCTCGTTCGCCAGCCGGTCCGCGTGCTTGTTCTTCTCGCGCGGGATCCACTCGTAACTGACCTGCCCCGCGGGGAAGATCCGCCCCGCCTCCGCCGCCAGCGGCTTCATGTCCGGGTGCTTGATCTTCCAGCGCCCCGACATCTGCTCGACGACCAGCTTCGAGTCCATCCTGACCCGCACCGACGCGTCCGCGTCCAGCGCCTTCGCCGCCTTCAGGCCCGCGATCAGCCCCTTGTACTCGGCGACGTTGTTCGTCGCGATCCCGATGTACTCGGCCGCCTCCGCCAGCGCCTCGCCGGTGACCGGGTCGAGGACCACCGCGCCGTACCCCGCGGGCCCCGGGTTGCCCCGGGAGCCACCGTCGGCTTCCACGACGAAGCGTGCGACCCGTGCCATCACAGACCCGATTCGGCGGTACGGACCAGGATCCGGCGGCAGTTCTCACAGCGCAGCACCGTGTCCGGCGCCGCCGCCCTGACCTCGTTGACCTCGGTGATGTTGAGTTCGAGCCGGCATCCCTCGCAGCGGCGCTGGTAGAGCCGGGCCGCGCCCACCCCGCCCTGCTGGACGCGCAGCTTCTCGTACAGCTTGAGCAGATCGGCCGGTACGGACGCGGCGATGACCTCGCGCTCCTTGGTGACGGCCGCGACCTGTCCGTCGAACTCCTGGAGCGCGGCGTCGCGGCGCGCGGCGGCGTCGTCGGACTTGGCCTGCACGGCGGAGACACGTTCCGTCAGCTCGGCGACCCGCTCCTGCGCGGACTCACGGCGCTCCATGACTTCGAGGACGACGTCCTCCAGGTCGCCCTGGCGCTTGGCGAGCGAGACGATCTCGCGCTGGAGGTTCTCCAGGTCCTTGGGCGAGGTGACCGCGCCGGAGTCCAGACGCTGCTGGTCGCGTACGGCGCGCTGGCGGACCTGGTCGACATCCTGCTCCGCCTTGGTCTGCTCGCGGGCGGTGTCGCTCTCCTCGGTGGTGGCGGCGACAAGCAGATCGCGGAGCTGCGCGAGGTCCTTGGTGAGCGACTCGATCTCGGCGTGCTCGGGCAGCGCGCCGCGCTTGTGGGCGAGCTGGGAGAGTCGTACGTCCAGGGCCTGGACGTCGAGGAGTCGGATCTGGTCGGCGGGCGCGGCGTTCAGTTGGGGGCTCCTGAAGAATCGTGGTGGGCGGACCAGGGGTCGGTGACCGTCTTCGAGACATGGACCCGCAGGTCCCAGCCGTGGCGGTCGGAGATCTCGTCGAGCTGGGCGGCGGCCTGTTCGCACCAGGGCCATTCGGTGGCCCAGTGCGCGGCGTCGACCAGTCCCAGCGGGGAGCGCTGGGTGGCCTCGGAGGCGGGGTGGTGGCGGAGGTCCGCGGTGAGGAACGCGTCCACGCCGGCCGCCCTGACCTGGTCGAACAGGTCGTCGCCGGAGCCGCCGCTGACCGCGACGGTACGGATCGGAGCGTCCGGGTCGCCGGCCAGCCGTACGCCCTGCGCGGTGGCGGGCAGCCGGTGCGCGACGCGGGCGGCGAAGTCGCGGAGGGTGGCGGGGTGGTCGAGTTCGCAGATCCGGCCGAGTCCGCGCCGTCCCGCCGGATCGGTGGGGTCCGGTACGAGGGGCCCCACGATCCGCAGGTCCAGGGCGCCCGCGAGGGCGTCGGAGACCCCGGGGTCGGCTTTGTCGGCGTTGGTGTGGGCGACGTGGAGCGCGATGTCGTGCTTGATGAGGGTGTGCACGACCCGGCCCTTGAAGGTGGAGGCGGCGACCGTCGTCGTGCCGCGCAGATAGAGCGGGTGGTGGGTGACGATCAGCTCGGCGCCCAGCTCGACGGCCTCGTCGGCGATCTCCTGGACGGGGTCAACGGCGAAGAGGACCCGGGTGACCGTGGCGTCCGGGTCACCGCAGACCGTACCGACGGCGTCCCACTCATCGGCCCGCTCGGGGGGCCACAGGGCGTCGAGGGCGGTGATCACTTCGGACAGTCGGGGCACGGAGGGCACGGAGCAAAGGCTACCTGTCCTCCGTGCCCCACCGGCCATGAGCGAGCGGCTTCTTCACGGCCCGGACCGGACGTCCGACCGGCTCCGGCCTGGCAGCCGTCCGGTTGGGGCGGGGATTCCGTCCGGCTCGGGCGGGGTGATGCCGGGCGGCTGCCGGGCGGATGCCGGTGCCGGTACCCGCCGGGCGGATGCCGGACTGCCGGGCCGATGCCGGTGCCGGTACCAGCTGGGCTGATGCCCGGCCGGAGCCGGGGCTGCCAGATGACGGGCCGGAGCCCACGCGCTGGTGCCGGGCTGCCGGGCCGGTGCCGGGCTGCCGGACGCCGGGCCGGAGCCGGCGGTGCTGGTGCCGGGTTGCCGAGCCGGTGCCGGGGCTGCCGGACCGGTGCCAGCCTGCCGGATACCGGGCCCGTGCAGGCCTGACGGATGCCCGGCCCGCCAGGCCGCCGCGCCCCGCCCCGCCCCGCGCGGGCCGCTACTTGACCAGGTATCCCCGAAGGTCGTCCAGCACCAGACCCGCCGCCGTCACGCCCAGGCCCAGGTACCAGGTCTCGTCCTTGACGTCCTTGGCCCGGCCCTCCTTGACCGCCTTCAGGTTCTTCCAGAGCGGGTTGGAGCGCGCCGTGTCCCGCTCGGTCTTGGACGGGTCGCCGTACACCCCGGTGAAGATCCAGTCGGCGTCCGCGTCGTCGATCTTCTCCGGGCTGATCTCCACGGCGAGATCCTCGATCTGCTGGTTCTCGGGCCGCGGCAGGCCGACGTCGTCGAGGATCGTGCCGATGAAGGACGCCTTCGCGTACAGCCGCAGCTTGTCCGGCATGTAACGCACCATCGAGACGGTCGGCTTGTCCGGGCCGAGGTCCGCGGCGAGGGCCGCCGCCTTCTTGTCGTACGCGGCGAGCGCGGCCTTCGCCTCGGCGGTACGGTCCAGCGCCTGGGCGTTGAGGAGGTAGTTCTCCTTCCAGGGGAAGCCGGGCCTGATGGAGAAGACCGTCGGGGCGATCGAGGACAGCTCCTTGTACTTGTCGGCGGCGCGGAGCTGGCTGCCCAGGATGAGATCGGGCTTGAGCGCGGCGATCGCCTCCAGGTTGAGGCTGTTGATGGTGCCGACGTCCTTGGGGTTGCCCGCGCCCTGCTTCAGATAGCTGGGGATGCCCTCGTCGCCCTCGGTGGGCGCGTAACCGACCGGCTCGACGCCCAGCGACACGACGTTGTCGAACTCGCCGACGTCCAGGACGACGACCCGCTCGGGGCGCGCCTTCAGCTCGGTCGTGCCCATGGCGTGGGTGATGGTGCGCGGGAACTGGCCGGGGCGGGCGTCGGTGCCGAAGGTGGCCGTCTTCCTGGCGGCGTCGGCGAAGTCCTTGCCGCCGGTGGCGACGGCCGCCTTCTTCCCCGCGCCGTTCTCCGCGCCGCCCGAGGAGGCGGAACCGCTGCCGGAGTCGGCGGAACCGCCGTCGCTGCCGCAGGCCGCGAGGGTGAGCGCGGCGGCGAGGGCGACCACGGCGGCTGTGCCACGGCGTACTGCGGCTGGGCCACGGCGTCGTATGGACATCTTGATTGCTCCTGAGAGGTACTGGCCGGGGTGCCGGCTCTGGCCCGGCACCGGCCTGGTCGCCGGTTCCGGATCCGGAAGCGGTGCCTGGTCCGATGTCGGCCCGGATGCCGACTTAGGTGTGCCTAACTTTAGGCATGCCTCTCCTCGGCCAGCACACCCGCCCCCGCACCTCGCGCCAAATCCCGTCATGGCCACCCATATAGGTGAAGTGGCCGACCTCGTGTTGTTCGGCAGGAAGTGCGAAAACTAGCTTCGTCGCCGGAGGTGACGAAGCGATGACGGCCTGTGCCATCGAGACGGCTGTGGAGGTCGGAGCGCCACGGCGTACGGGGTTCGCGATCACGGCGGACGGGACCTACGCGGCGCGACTGACACTCGGAAGCGGAAGCGGAAGTGGCGGGAGCAGGAACAGGAGCGGGAGCGGCGAGGAGGGGGCGCGGGAGGGAGAGGGCGTCGGGACCGGCGGCGCGGATGCCTGGTTCCCCGAGCGGTGGACCCTCGACGGCCCCGAACCGTACGCCGTGCCCCTCCCCCTCGACCAGCCCGAGGAGCCCGGCACCGATGTCCTGCCGCTGGCCGACGGACGGGTACTGATCCGCCGCCGGGTCGCGGACCGGCACGACTTCTCGCTCCTCTACCCGACCGGTCCCGGTACGGGCCAGGTGCCGGTGGGCGCGCTGGCCTGCGACCGGCTGACGCTGCTGCCGCCCTCCCCGGACGGCCGCAGCGCGTACGCCCTGGCCCCCGGCGAGCACTCCACCACGGTCTGGCTGGTGGCGGGCGGCGCGTTCGGGCCCGAGCGGGTGGCGGAGATCGCGGGCCGCTGTTCGGGGGGCGTCTGGCTGGACCGTACGGGCCGGATACTGGCCCTGGACCGGGAGCGGGACGGTGTGGTGAAGGCCGTCGCCGTCGATCTGGGGCGCGGTGGCGAGGCGACGCCCCTGCTCCAGATCACCGAGGAGAGCAATGACCGGCTGCTGCTGGCCGACCCCGACAGCGGGCTGCTGCTGATCCGCTCGGACGCGCCGGGCCACGACCGGCTGGGCTGGGGGGTGCTGGGCAGTCTGCTCCCGGTGCGCTTCCCGGAGTGCCTGCGTCCGCTGGACTGCGCGGTGACCCCGTTCGCCGTACAGCCGGGGCAGGTACTGATGCCCGAGAGCTGCGCGGTGGCGCTGCGGATCGACGGCGCGGCGGGCAGCGGGCTGGGGGTGTGGCGTCCGATGAGCCGTCGGCTCCACCGGCTGCCCGTGCCCCGGGGGTGGTTGGCGGGTACCGGGCTCTGGACCCGGGACGGTGTGCTGCGGCTGCCGTACGCGACGCGGGAGGTGCCGTGCGGAGTGGCCGAAATCCTGGCGCCTCACGAGCCGGTGCTCTCGGCGGCATCCCTGGGAGGCGTCCGGCCGGCCGCGTCGGGGCCGGCCGCTACGGCAGAACTCTCACAAACGGAATCCCTGGTCATGGAACCGTCCGCGCCGTCCCGAACTCCTGTGATGTGCAGGCCGGTTCCCTTGCAGCAGGCGCCTCTCAGCGGGCGCGGGGCCCCTGGATAGACTTTCGTCCGGGGCTGCGCGGCCGTACCGACCGGGCACTGTCGGGGGCTGTGATGTGTGGACGGTGACCGTCACTCTGCCGGGGCGGTACAGGGAAAGCCGGAGCCCTGCGTCACAACAGAAGCGATCACGACGGGGTGACTTCCCACATGTCTGAAGCCCGAACCGACACGACCCAGCACCGCCCGCAGGGGACGGCCGCCGACCAGGGCGAGCTGAGCAGTCTCGGAAAGCACCGGGGCGGCGCGGCGTCGACGGAGGACTCGATGTCTCCGGCCCACGGCCGCCACCGCCGGCTCGCGGAGGGGGAACACAGCAACGCGGCCTAGGCAGTACGTGCCGGCCAAGGCCGTACTGCCCAGGCCGTACTGAACGGAACTGAACCGATCCGAGGAGAGGCCGTCGCGGCTCGTACGCGGCGGCCTCTTCTTGTGGGGGCACGTCCTGTGGGGACATGTCGGCCAGTGCCGGGAGGGGCGCCAGTACGGAGTTGAGCACTAGGACATTTGTACTGGGCGAGTTCGTACATCCGCATCTGCCGGGCAACAGGGCTGCTCCGTACCGTCGTTGGCATGACGCACATGGAAGACTCCGCGCCTGCCGTGAGCTTCGACGGGGTGAGCAAGGCCTTTGGGGCGGTTTTGGCCGTCAGCGGGGTCGGGCTCGGTATTCCGCGGGGCGAGACCGTCGCGCTTCTCGGGCGCAACGGCGCCGGGAAGTCCACCGCCATCGCCCTGCTCCTCGGGCTCGACGAGCCGGACGCGGGTACGGTGCGGCTGTTCGGCGGGCCGCCGGCGCGGGCTGTCGCGGCCGGCCGGGTGGGGGCGATGCTTCAGGACGGACGGCCCATCAGGCGGGTGACCGTACGGGAGTTGGTCACATTCGTGGCGAGCGCCTTTCCCCGCCCGCTGCCCGTCGCCGAGGCGCTCGCGCTCGCCGGGCTCACCGATCTCGCCGACCGCCGTGTCGACAAGCTCTCCGGCGGCCAGACCCAACGGGTCCGGTTCGCGGTCGCGCTGGCGGGCGGCCCCGAGCTGGTCGTCCTGGACGAACCCACCGCCGCCCTCGACGTCGAGGCCCGGCGTGCCTTCTGGGCGTCCATGCGGGCCTATGCCGACCGCGGCAACACCGTGCTCTTCTCCACCCACTATCTGGAGGAGGCCGACAGTTACGCCGACCGGATCGTCGTCCTCGACCACGGCCGGGTCGTCGCCGACGGCACCAGCGAACTGATCAAGGGCACGGTCGGCGGCCATCTCGTCTCCTTCGACCTGGCCCCGGCAGCCGGCCTCCGTACCGAGGACACCGGAGACACCGAGAACGCCGTGAACACCGAAGGCGCCGAAGGTGCCCAAGGTGCCGGCGGCCTCCTCGTCCGCGCCGAGGACCTCCACCTGCTGCCCGGTGTCGTCTCGGCCGAGGTACGCGGAGGCCGCGCCCTGCTCCGTACCGACGACTCCGACGCCACGGTCCTCGCCCTCGCCCGGCTGGGCGCGGTCCGCCGGCTCGAAGTGGTCCCGGCGACGCTCGAAGACGCCTTCCTGGCCCTGACCCGGGAGGCGGTGGCGCGATGAGGAAGCCCGCACCGCCCGCACTGCTGCCCGCACCGCCCATACTGCTGCGCTACGCCCTGCTCGAAGTGCGCAGGACCCTCCGCGACCCCGGCTTTGTGATCTTCGGGACGGCGATGCCGGTCCTGATGTATCTGCTGTTCACCAATGTGGGCGGCGCCGGGGGCGCGGACGGCGGTACGTACTGGGCGATCAGCTCCAT
This sequence comes from Streptomyces odonnellii, assembly GCF_000981895.1. GTDB lineage: Bacteria > Actinomycetota > Actinomycetes > Streptomycetales > Streptomycetaceae > Streptomyces > Streptomyces odonnellii. The sequence goes on from NZ_LATD01000237.1 coordinate 7,119, forward strand.
GGTCGGCATGGCCGCGTACGGAGCGCTCGGCTCGGCCGTCGGCACCGGTACCGGTATCGCCGAGGACAAGTCGCTCGGCTGGCTCCGCCAGTTGCGGATCACCCCGATACCGCCCCGGCAGGTGGTGCTCGGCCGGGCGCTCGCCGGATCCGTGACCGTGCTGCCCGCGCTGCTGGCCGTGCTCACGGCGGGCGGTCTGGTCAATGGCGTACGGCTCGGGGCCGGGCAGTGGGCCGCGCTGGTCGTGCTGCTCTGGGCGGGCGCGCTGCCCTTCACCCTGCTGGGCATCGGCAACGGCTACCGCCTCTCCGCGCAGACGACCGGCGTGGTGAACGTGGGCTGTCTGATGGGCATGGCGGTGGTGGGCGGGCTCTGGTTCCCGGTCGAGCTGTTCCCCGGCTGGCTGCGCTCGCTGGCCGGCTACACGCCGGCCAACCGCTTCGCCGATCTCGGCTGGGCCGTCACCCGGGGCTCGGCCCCCGGCGCCCTGACCGTCGCGGTACTGCTGGCCTGGCTGTTCGTGTTCGGTTCGTACGCTGTGGTCTCGTACCGCAGGTCGGCGAGGACGGCATGACACGGATCAGAGACAGATGGGGCAAGCAGGCCAAGGCCCGGCACGGAGACGCCAACGGTAGCCGGAGCCGCGAAAACCGGGACCACGGAAACCAGGAGTACGTAAACCGGGTGCACGGCAGCCGGGAGTACGGCAGCCAGGACTACGAAGCGCCGCGCAAGGACTGTGAGCGGCCCGGCCCGCCCAATGGTTATGCCTTGCTGCCCTGGCTGCTCCTCGGCCTCGGCTCCTTCTCCAATCTCGTGCAGGGCAGGACCCCCAACCCCTGGTTCGGCGGCATCGGTCTGCTGGTCTTCAACTCCCTTTACGTATCGGTGGTGTTCAGGTCCTTCGTGCCCGCCCACCGGAAGAGCGCCGCCACCAGGTGGTCGCTCGTCGGCATGGGGCTGATGACCTTCGGCCTCGGCGGTGTCTACGGCGGGAGCTGGCTGCTGTTCTTCCCGCTCCTCGGCCTGGCCTGCGGCAGTGTGGTGCGCGGGCGCGCCCTCGCCTGGGTGGGGGTGCCGCTGGCCGCCGCCTCCGGGGCGATCGGCGCGTACCACGACGGCTGGGGCGCGATCACCGTGGCGTACGGCACCTTCATCTCGATGATGGTGACCGCCGCGATCCTCACGCTCACCGAGACGGTGACGGAACTGCGCGCCACCCGCCAGGAACTGGCGCGCTCGGCGGTGGAGCGGGAGCGGCTGCGCTTCTCGCGCGATCTGCACGATCTGCTCGGCCACACCCTGTCGGTGATCGTGGTCAAGGCGGAGGCCGCGCGCAGACTGGGGCCGCGCGATCCGGCCGCGGCGATGGCGCAGGTCTCCGACATCGAGTCCGTCGGCAGACAGGCGCTGACCGAGATCCGGGAGGCGGTCACCGGCTATCGCGAGGGCAGCCTCGCCACGGATCTGGACCGGGCGCGCTCGGCGCTGGCGGCCGCGGGGATCGAACCGGTCGTACGGCAGTCCGGGCCGCCGCTGGAGCCCTGGGCGGAGGTGCTGCTCGGCTGGGTGGTGCGGGAGGCCGTCACCAATGCCGTACGGCACAGCGCCGCGACCCGGTGCGTGATAGCGGTGGACGGCTCGCCGGAGCGGGTCAGACTGACGGTCACGGACGACGGCGTCGGTACGAGTACGAGTACGAGTGCGAGGGCGGGCACGGGCGCGACCACGGGCACAGGCACGGATACCGGTACGGGCGGGGGTGCTGATACGAGCACGGGCATGGGTGCGAGCACCGGTACGAGCACCGGTACCGGCGGCGCCCCGGCCTTCGGCGGCACCGGTCTGAAGGGCCTCACCGAACGCCTCGCCGCCGCCGGCGGCTCCCTCGAAGCGGGCCCGGCACAGACCCCCGGCAACACGGGCTTCCAGGTCACCGCCCTCCTCCCCGTCGGCACCGCGGGCAGCATGGCCACCTGAGCGGCACCGCGCGCCCCCTCGTACCCCTGATCGCGCGTACCCCTGATCGCGCCTGATCACGACCGCCCCCGCCGCCCTACCCTGAGCACGTGACAGAGATGCCCCGGGACCACAGGCCGGCCACGTCCGTACGCGTCCTGCTCGCCGAGGACCAGGGGATGTTGCGAGGCGCCCTCGCCCTGCTGCTGGGCATGGAGCCGGACATCGAAGTGGTCGCGCAGGTCGCGAGCGGCGACGCGATCGTGGACGCCGCGCACCACTCGCGCCCCGATGTGGCGCTGCTGGACATCGAACTGCCCGGCATCAGCGGTCTCGACGCCGCCGCCCTGCTCCGGGACGAGGTGCCCGGCTGCCGGGTGCTGATCCTGACCACCTTCGGCCGGCCCGGCTATCTGCGCCGCGCCATGGAGGCGGGGGCCGCGGGCTTTCTGGTCAAGGACGGGCCGGTGGAGGAACTGGCCGCCGCGATCCGCCGGGTGCTGACCGGCGAGACCGTCATCGACCCCGCCCTCGCGGCGGCGGCCCTGAGTGCGGGCCCGAGCCCGCTCACCGCCCGGGAGCGAGACGTACTGAACGCCTCCGCGGACGGCGCGGTGGTCGCCGACATCGCGGCCAGGCTGCGGCTGTCCGAGTCGACCGTACGGAACTACCTCTCGTCGGCCATCGGCAAGACCGGCACCCGCAACCGGATGGAGGCGGTACGGGCCGCCCGCCGCCAGGGCTGGCTCTGACCACCCGGATCGAACCCGCGCGGACACACCTCATGCCTCCGACGAGCCGCGCGGCAGCCACAGCACCATCAGCAGCGTCCCCGCCAGCAGCACCGCGCCGCCCGTCCTGAAGGCCAGCGCGTATCCGTCCGTCAGCGCCTGCGCGCTGGTGCCGCCCGCCGTACGGGAGGCCGCCACCGTGGTCAGAACCGCCAGCCCGAGCGCTCCGCCCATGGTCCGCGAGGTGTTGATCAGGCCCGAGACCAGACCGGCGTCGCCCGGCTCCGCGCCCGCCGTGGCCAGCGCCGCGAGCGTGGTGCCCGCCACGCCCAGACCGGTCATGATCAGCAGACCGGGGCCGAGGATCACCGAGAAGTACGGTCCGTCGGCGGTCATCGCCGACTGCCAGCCGAACCCGGCCACCGCCACCAGCGCCCCCAGCACCGCGAGCACGCGCACGCCCGTCACCGGAATCAGCCGGGGCGCCAGCTTCGAGCCGAACACAATGCTCAGCGAGCTGGGCACCAGCGCGAGACCCGCCTCCAGCGGCCCGTACCCCAGCACGTTCTGCGCGTACATCGTCATGAAGAACCACACCGCGAAGGACACGGAGCCGCTGATGAACATCGCCGCGTTGGCCGCGGACACACTCCGTACCCGGAACAGTCCCAGCGGCATCAGCGGCACTCTCGCCCGCGACTCGGCCACCACGAACACACCGAGCAGCAGCACTCCCCCGGCGAGCGGCAGCAGGGTGGCCGCCGCGCCCCAGCCGCGCTCCTCGGTCTGCACGATGCCGTACGCGATCGCCGCCAGACCGGCCGTGACCAGGATCGCGCCGGGCAGGTCGACGCGCCGCCGCGCCGCGTCCGTACGGCTCTCGGCCAGCCACACCACGGCCCCGGCCAGCAGCAGCACCCCGACCGGCACATTGATCAGCAGCACCCAGCGCCAGGACAGCAGATCGGTGAGCGCGCCGCCGACCAGCCCGCCGGCCGCCCCACCGCCCGCGCCGACCGCCGTCCAGGTGCCCACGGCCCGGGTCCTGGCGGGTCCCGCCGGTACGGCGGAGGTCAGCAGGGTGAGAGTGGCGGGCGCCAGAACGGCCGCGCCCAGCCCCTGTACGGCGCGGGCGCCGATCAAGTGCCAGCCCTCCTGCGCGAGTCCGCCCGCGACGGACGCCAGGGTGAACACCGCGAGCCCCGTCAGGAACATCCGCTTCCTGCCGAACAGATCCGCCGCCCGGCCGCCGAGCAGCATGAAGCCCGCGAAGGCGATCGAGTAGGCGTTGAGCACCCACTGGAGGCCGGTGGCGGAGAGCCCGAGATCCGCGCGCAGCGAGGGCAGTGCGACATTCATCACGGACACATCGAGAACGACGAGGAACTGCCCCGCGCAGGCGGCGAGAACCACCGCCCAGGTACGCGTACGGGTGTGGGGTCGGGCGGCCCCGGATATCCCGGATATCCCGGATATGTGAACGGGCTCGGCTTCGTCGGCGGCTCGGACCATGCGCGTCATGGTCGCAGCCCAGGAGCGGTCCGTACATCGGGTTATCCCGACACCTCACCGATATAACGGACATGACGAACCGTCAGGAAAGGACCCCCTCCCGACCGCCGAACAGCATGAAGCCGACGAAGGCGCCCTCTTCCGGCCTAACCTAGGGGCTGTCGACCGTCACGCGCTGGCAAGCGCAAGCCGCAAGGCATGCCGGTACTCCTGAGTCCACTCCGCACCTTGCTGATCAAGAGGGAGGCCCCGCAGTCCGGCCCCCAAGTGCTCCGCAGCGTCCCCTGGCTGGCCCAGCCCAAGGCAAGCTAGACCGATGTTGAGTCGCTGGAACATTGGCGTAAGCCAGTAGGCCGTGTCCGGGGGCGTGTCTGTCGCGGCGTCCGACAGGCCCAGTGCGTCGTCAAGTAGCCTACGGGCCGAGTCGCGTTGGCCAAGCTGCGCATACCCGTGTGCGGCTTGTGCGGCATCGCCCATGCGTTGGGCTGGGTGCGCGCCGGGTGTCTCGTATGCGGCAAGAAACCAGCGAGTCATTTCGTCTGGGCGCCCTTGTTGGCGAGCTACGTAGCCTCTGAAATTTCGAGCTTGCGCGATGAGAGGGCCCGATTCCACGATTTCAGCAAGCTTGGCCGCTTCGATGAGCAACTTCACCGCACCTGCGTCGTTGCGGGTGGATGCCGCCAACCACCCATCGAATTGAATGTGTTCGGCGAAGATCACTGCAAGATCATCACGGTGCTTACCGCTGGCGTCTCGCAGGATCCTACGGACGGTGTCTGATTGCGCCTGGGCGGGATGAATCATCGGCGCGGGGCCGGTGACATCGTCCAATCGGCGCTGCGCGGTGAGCACCGCACCAAACGCCTGCACAGCGCGAGCATCCAACCGAACTTCGTGAGCCGAAACGGCAGTCAGACGCTCGTGATCCTCATCGTTTATGGAGCGGAAGAGTTCCATCAAAAGCCCTTCCAGACCCAGAAGGTTGTCGAGTGACTCGGCCAACTTCTCTGAAGGGCGCTGCCTTCCCGAAAGGACTCGGGACAGGAAAGCATGATCGTAATTCGTCGAGCGCGCAGCAGCGCGGACGCTCAGCTTCTGGCTGCGGAGCGCAGCTTTTACCGTCTTCCCGAACTCACCATCTCCGGCCATGCGTTAAGCATACCTGCGACGGACAGTCACCACCCAGTCACCAACAGATGGGTACCCCGCGTGCGGATGTGACCGGTTATCTGGGAAGCGAAGTACCCCCGCGACCGTGCGACCGGTCCGGGGGCCTGGTCAACGCTGACAAGGAGCGCCGACATGCTGGACTCTACCGAGGGTCTGACTGAACCCCTGCTTAATCATCCGCTTCCAGCGATGGGACGACACCACCGGAAGGGTCCGCATCGGCTTTCGGCACCTGCGCTTCGGCGTCGCTTAATCATTACGAGCCGTGTAGTGGTCGTGGTGGAAGGCCGGTTCATCCCTGGCGGTGGGCAATGCTCGTCAGCGTGGAGGCCCGACGACCGGGTTGGGTCCGAGCGCTGGGAGCGCGCCACGGTGGCGCGAGCGCGGGGGCGTCGGCGGGCGCTGTGGCTGGCATGGGTGGCTGCCCATCAGGTGGGGGTCTCCCATGATGCCTAGCCACGATCAAGGCGGCGGCACGGCAGCAACGCGGTGGTCTGGGCATCCGCACTGTGTCGGGATGGCCCGTGAAGAACTGCGCAAGACACTCGCCGGATGGGGGCTCTCGGAGTTGGAAGAGTGCGCCGTACTCGTCCTCTCGGAGTTGCTGACCAATGCTCTGGAACACGCCTGCGGGGACCGCGCTGGCGTCGAGACGCGTTTCGTTGCGCGTCCGTGCGGGCTCCGTATCGAGGTGTGCGACGCATCGCCTAAATGGCCTGAGCAGCGGGAGCCTGAGCAAGGGGACGTGAACGGGCGGGGGCTCGGGATCGTCGAGGCGCTGTCGGACCAATGGGGCTGGTGGTACCGACACGGGCATGGGAAGACGGTTTGGGCTGAGCTGTCGCTCCGTCCGGACTCGGAGGACCGACCTTGCGTCGAAGACCGGTGAACACTACCGGCCTCCCCGAGGGCGGAGAACTCCGGCTCCGGTCGGGTGTCGAATTCCCTCCGTGCCGCTGCCCCACGTGTTCGCGCCCCACGGGCACGACCGACCACACGCAGGGACACTCGCGCCTTGACGAACCCGACAGCGCGGCCATAGCGCGGCTTCGGCCCCTCATCCGGCAGGACATCGCGCGGCGCTATCACGAAGTTGGCTTTCTGGGGCGGCGACTATGACCGACAAGCCTGTCCCCGCGGATCTCTCCCGAAAGCCACCGCGGACATCAGACAAGGCCACTCCCGACAAGAAAGCGACCAGAACCCTCTTGCCCCGTGATCCACGTTTACGCATCGCCCATGGCGAGGCACGGCGCTGCTTCGCGTGCCATTGGCCCGTGGAATCGGAGGAACCCACGCGTTGGGTTCATTGGGAGGCTCCTTCCGGTCCCGGCTGGTACGTGCCCATACATGAAGACTGCTTCAAAGCGATGGAGTACGAACAGCGCGCTGCCCCTGAGTAGTCACGGGAGAACAAGCCCCGGCTGCGTGTTCAGTACCCCGAGCTAGCTCAAGGGACATTCGGCCCCGCTCATGAGGGCGCCATTGGCGCATGGGCGGGGCCTTTCTCGTTCGGCTCGGGTGAGTCGGCGACTCGGACCATGCGCGTCATGGTCGCAGTCCAGGAGCGGTCCGTACATCGGGTTATCCAGCCACCTAACCGACGTAACGGATATGACGGACATGACGACCCGTCGGGAAAGGACCCCTCCCGGCCGCCGGAATAACCGGACGCCCGGGAAGGTTTCACACTGCACCCACCTGGCGACCGGCACGGTCCGCCGGTGGGTATCCCTCTGCCGTCACACGCACACCCGAACTCGCCCGAATACTTCCTGCCCGGAGGCCGCACGTATGCCACGAACGACGACCGACCAGCCCACCGGGGCCTTCCCGGATCCGCGGACCGGCAAGGCCGGAGCCGGCGGCCCCATCGTCCCCGTGCTCGCCTTCGCGGGCATCACGGTCGCGGTCATGCAGACCCTGCTCGTTCCCGTCATCAAGGACCTGCCCGAACTTCTCCGCACCGCGCCCGCCAACGCCACCTGGGTCATGACGGCGACCCTGCTCGCCGGCGCCATCTCCACCCCGATCATGGGCCGCCTCGGCGATCTCTTCGGCAAGCGCCGGATGCTGCTCGCCAGCCTCGCGGTGATGGTGTTCGGCTCGCTGATCTGCGGATTCACCGATGACCTCGTGATCATGATCGTCGGCAGGGCCCTCCAGGGCTTCGCCATGGGCGCGATACCCCTCGGCATCGGCATCATGCGCGACGAGCTGCCGCGCGAGCGCCTCGGCTCCGCGATGGGGCTGATGAGTTCCTCGATCGGTGTGGGCGGCGGACTCGCGCTGCCCGGCGCGGCGCTGGTCGCGCAGAACGCCGACTGGCACGCGCTGTTCTTCTGCGCGGCCGGGCTCGGTGTGCTCTCGATGCTGCTGACCGTCCGTTTCGTACCGGAGTCCTCGGTACGGGCCACCGGCCGGTTCGACTGGCTCGGCGCGATCGGGCTCTCCGCGGGGCTCGTCGCCCTGCTGCTGCCCATCACGAAGGGCAGCGACTGGGGCTGGGGTTCGGCCACCACCCTCGGGCTGTTCGGTCTGGCCGTGGTGATCCTGCTGCTCTGGGGCCTCATGGAGCTGAGGAGTTCCGCACCGCTGGTGGATCTCCGTACCACCGCGCGCCGTGAGGTGCTGCTCACCAACCTCGCCTCGATCATGGTCGGGGTCGCCTTCTACGCGATCTCCCTCGTACTCCCGCAGCTCCTTCAGTTGCCCAAGGCCACCGGCTACGGTCTCGGTCAGTCGATGGTGGTCGCGGGGCTGTGCGTGGCGCCGCTCGGGCTGGCGATGATGCTGACCGCGCCGGTGTACGCGCGGATCTCCGCCCGGCGCGGCCCCAAGGTCTCGCTGATGATCGGCATGCTCGTCATCGGTGTCGGGTACGGGGCGGGGCTCGGCCTGATGAGCGCCGCCTGGCAGACCGTCGTCATCTCGGTGGTCGTGGGCGCGGGAATCGGTCTCGCGTACTCCTCGCTCCCCGCCCTGATCATCGGTGCCGTCGACCCGTCGGAGACCGGCGCGGCCAACGGGCTGAACACCCTGATGCGCTCCATCGGCACCTCGGTCTCCAGCGCGGTGATCGGCATGGTGCTGGCGCACACCTCGGTCGTCTCGGGCGGGGTGGCGGTGCCCACGCTGCACGGCTTCCGTATCTCGTTCGCCATCGCCACGGGCGCGGTGGTCGTCGGTCTGGCGCTGGCGTTGTTCCTGCCGTCGCAGCGGTCGGCGAAGTCCGCCGAAGCTGTCACGGCTCTCGCGGCGGACGCGGGTTCGGACGCGGGCACGGGCACGGGCTCGGGCTCGGAGGACCGGGTCAGGCCGCGCACGCTCGTCGCCGGTTCCGGTGGGTTCCGGGGGCGGGTACTGGACGCGGACGGTACGCCGGTGGCCCGGGCCAATGTCACACTCATCGACGGCGGGGGCCGGCAGGCGGGGCTCACCACCAGCGACGAGGACGGCCGGTACGCGCTGCTGCCGCCGGCCGGCGGGCACTACGTACTGGCGGGGACGGCCACGGGGTACGCGCCGTACGCGCGCCCGGCGGTGTATCCGGGCGACGGGGTGCCGGTCGAGGCGGATCTGGTGCTGACGGAGACTGCGCCGTCGCCGGAGCGGACGGCGTCCGGGCCGTCGGTCTGACCGACGGCACGCACGGGCAGGAACAGCGGAAACAGCGAAAGCACCAGTTCCACCACCAGCACCAGCACCAGCACCAGCACCAGCACCAGCACCAGTAGCGTCAGCCCGACCCGAGGAGAGCCGCCGCCCATGCCCGCAGGGACCGCCGGGACCGTACCCGCAGCCGATGTCCTCGCCGCCTTCGAGGCCGCCAAGGGGTTCATGCCCGTACACGAAGGGCTCGCCCTGTACGCGGCGGCGGCCGACGCGGCGGCCCTCGGCCTGCCCCTCCTGGAGGTGGGCACGTACTGCGGGCGCTCGACCCTGCTGCTCGCGGGCGCCGCCCGGGAGGCCGGTACGGTCGCGGTCACCGTCGACCACCACCGCGGCAGCGAGGAGCAGCAGCCCGGCTGGGAGTACCACGACCCGGGCCTGGTCGACCCGGACACCGGCCTCATGGACACGCTCCCCGCCTTCCGCCGCACCCTCCAGCGGGCAGGTCTGGAGGAGCACGTGATCGCGGTCGTCGGCCGTTCGCCGCAGGTCGCGAAGGTCTGGGGCGGCGCGCTCGGGCTGGTCTTCATCGACGGCGGCCACACCGACGAGCACGCGACCGGGGATTATGAGGGCTGGGTGCCGTATCTCGCCGAGGGCGGGCTGCTCGTGATCCACGACGTGTTCCCGGACCCGGCGGACGGCGGGCAGGCGCCCTACCGTGTGTACGTACGGGCCCTCGCGTCCGGCGCCTTCACGGAACTCCCCCCGACCGACTCCCTCCGCGTACTGCGCCGCACGGGTTCGCGCTGAACAGCCGGCCCGGCCTGGCCAAGCCCGTCCGACGCTTGAGGACACAACACAGCAGCCCGTCCGACGCTTGAGCACACAGCCCAGCGGCACACATCACAGCGGCGGCCGGTGCATGCGATCGCAAGGCGGCCGGAAGCCCTCGTAGCGGAGCTACTCAGGCTTGTGGCCAACGCCGCGAGCGTGCGTGCAGGGCGTCGCCACGGGACAAACCTTGCCGGGAGGGGCACTAGCATCGCCGAGGTGTCGTACGACGAGAGCCCCCAGTCCGTCCGCCGCCGTCCAAGCCGGAGCACCCTCACCGTCGCGGTCGCCGCGCTGGTGCCCGGCGCGCTGGCGGGATGGCTCGTCTACCAGGGCACGAACGGGCCGGAAAGCGGAGGCCCGCCCTCCGCCGCGACGGCCGGAACCCTGTCTCGTATACACATAGGACGCTGCCGACGAA
>NZ_LATD01000238.1 GCF_000981895.1 Streptomyces odonnellii
CGTCAGCTGTGTATAAGAGACCGCCTCCTGCCCCTGGTGACCTCGTGACCGCCCCACCCGCCAAGACCCGGCGCGGCCTGCTCATATCGGTGGACGGACCGGGCGCTGTGGGGAAGTCCACCATGGTCGCCGCGCTCACCACCGAACTCCGAGCCCGCCGAGAGGCCGTCTGGTCCACGCGGGAACCGACCGACACGCCGCTGGGCAACCTAGCCCGCCACGGCACCGAGGAGTACCGGGGCATGCCGATGGCCTGCCTCATCGCCGCCGACCGGTACCAGCACCTGACCACCGAGATCGCCCCCGCCCTGCTGCGCGGCGAGATCGTGCTGTGTGACCGCTACATCGCCTCCTCCCTGGTCCTCCAGCGCATGGACGGCCTCGACCCGCACGTGATCTGGGACCTGAACCGCCACGCCCGCCTGCCGCACCTCGCACTCCTCCTCATCGCCGACCCCGACACCATCGCGGCCCGCCTGGCCTGCCGGGGAGCCCACAGCCGGTACGAACGCATACCGCACAGCAGCCACATCGAGCACACCCTGTACGCGGATGCCGCTACATTCCTCCGTGGGATCGGCGTGCGCGTACGAGAACTGGACGCGACCACCGCCGACCCCGGCACCCTCGCCCGCACCGCCGCGGCCGAGATCACCGCACTGCGCACCAGGGACCGACCGTGACCGACCAGCCCCACACAAGCGTGCTGACGTTCAACCTCAACAACCCGTCGAGGGAACGCGCCGAACGTCAGCTCGTCTGGTTGGCCGCCCGCCCCGAACACGTACTCGTCCTCACCGAGACAGCCGACAGCGCCGGCTGCCAGCTCCTCGCCCACCGGTTCGAAGCCGCCGGGTATGCGGTCGTCTTCCCCCGGCCGGAGCGCGGCGAGCGCGGCGTCATGATCGTCAGCCGCCTCGCCACCGAAGAAGTCGGCCCCAAGGTCGGCTACCTCCCGCACCGCGCCGTCTCGGTCACGGTGCAGACCGCGGACGGCCCGCTCGGTATCACCGGCCTCTACGTGCCCTCCCGGGATGCCACGCCGGCAAAGACCGCCCGCAAACGGGACTTCCTCGCAGAATGCCGGGCAGCCCTCCCCGCCGGCAGCACGCGGCCCGCCCGGCTGGTGATCGGGGACTTCAACCTCCTGGAGCCCGCGCACCGGCCGCGGTACCCGTTCTTCCGGCCCTTCGAGTACAGCTTCTACACCTGGCTCGGCGACGCCGGATACGTTGACGCCTTCCGCCGCATCCACCCTGACGCCGCCGAGTACTCCTGGGTCGGCAAGACCGGCGACGGCTACCGCTACGATCACGCCCACGTCACTGCCAGCCTCGGCGGCTCGGTCACCGCATGCACCTACCTGCACGACGTACGCACGGGACCCGAGCGGCTCACCGACCACTCGGCTCTGTCCCTGCAACTCGCCCTGCCGCCTGCCCCGGCCTTGCTAGTGTCCGACCCGACCACCGCACCGGACCAGAGCGCACTGTTCTGACCCCGGGCACGCATCAGCACCCTCGGAGAAGCGCATGGACCACAGCAGCTGGACCACCGTCGAACGGCTCACACGATGGCTCGACCACTCGGCCGAAGATCTGGGGCTGCCGCCGGACACCGTCAGGCTGCTGCGCGTACTCAAAGTCACTGAGGAAAACGGTGAGGTCGCCGAAGCCATTCATGGAGCGGCCTTTGGATCGACTCACACCTGGGACGACGTCGAGAAGGAGCTGTGCGGCGTCATCTTCACAGGGATGGTCGCCCTCGTCGGCCTCACCTCCGACGCACCGACAGTCTTCGAGAACCACCTCGCGCACATCGCTCAGCGTTCGCTGACCACCGTCTGACCGGCCGCGGCAGCGAATTCCGCTGCCTGGCCAGTAGAGGAGTCCCGTCCGCTGGACCGGGAGCAGATCGTGGCGCTGCTGCGGCAGCTCGACCAGCAGGAGATCGACCGGATGGTCGATGACGTGCTGGATTCCGAGGTGAACACTTCCGTCCTGGACCCGCTGACCCGTACGGATCTGCTCCGGCTGCGCCGCCAGCTCGCCGGCCTGCCGACGGAACTCGACCGCGCGGGACGCGGCGCGGCAACGTGACCGGCAACGCAGTGACGAGGAGCGGGCCGATCGCGGGCGCCAGGGCAGCGTGCTGGGTGTTGCCTCGGTCGTGCTCTTCGGCCACCTCGCGCCATGTCCGGAGATTGTGCTCTCCGATGCCGTCCCGTACCTCCACTCGATAGCCGACACGTACGACGTCCTGTGAGGTGCTTTCGGTGCCTTGGACTTCACAGACCCAGGTGGACTGCTGTTCGGGGCGGCCGCTGCCCTCAAACCGGGCGGTTAGGGTCCGGCGTGTATCTGGCATGCCCACAGGCTGGGCGTCTGGGGATAGGCGGCGCGCAGGGTGAGTACGGCGCCGTGCAGGGCCTCGGCTGTGCGGGCGACGTCGAGCGTGCCGTCGCGCCGGTCCAGGGCGTCGTAGACGCCGAGCGCTACCTCCCTCCCGATCACGTCGTCGACGTGCCACAGGGAGCCAACGACATGGGGGAAGCCCGCCATCTGAAAGGCGCTGACGATGTGGACGGCCTCGTCGGCGAGCTCGGGACTGGTGACCAGGGTGTCACAGGAGGACAGGTAGGCGAGCCGGACCGACGGCAGCCGCAGCCGGGCCAACTGGCGGACGGTCAGCGGGCGTTCGGCGTGGTCGTGCAGGACGAGCCGGCTGCCCGAGGCGCGTTCCAGGTCGCCTAGGGCGTGGCAGGCGAAGTGGGCGTAGGCGTGCCGGTGCAGGGCCGACACGACCGCGGAGTGGGTGGCGGCTGCGTCCGCCAGCAGCTCCGCCCCGGGAAGCAGGCGGGCCAGATGGTCGGCCTCGCTGCGGGCGCCCGGGAGCGCGGCCTGTCCGGCGGCCTCGGCGACACTGACGATGAGGGTCCCGCCGCCCGCCGGGCGGGCGGCCCGCAGACGGGCATGATGCAGGGCTCGCAGGGTCGGCGTGTACGAGGAGATCACCCGGTCCAGGGCGCCGGGAACGGCGTCGGTGTCCGCAGGGGCCGCCGCGTGCAGGGGCAGTGTGCCCAGGAGGCCGCCGGGAGACCACCAGACGCGCGCCGCCCCGGGCAGCCGTTCCAGGACCGGGCCGGTGACCGCCCGCCACAGCCAGGCGAGGGTCTCCCGTACGTCCTGCTGCGCGCGCTGGGACTGCTTGCGCGAGGATTCCGGTGCGCTGATGCGCACGAGCGCGTCCTGGAAGGTCCGCCGGCGCGTTGCCGTCGTTTTCTGGTCGAGATCCGGGAGCGGTACGGCGTCGATGGCGTACTCGGTGACGACCAGGGCGTGACTGCCGTACGGGGAGACGTTGACCAGGACCACCGGGCCTGCGGCTGCGGTGGCACGCAGTTCGCCCTCGTCCCAGTCCCGCACGGGCCGCAGCAGGCCCAGTTCGGGATGCTCGGCGCGGATCCGGGCGGTGAGGTCGCGCCACTCGGCGGCCAGTCGCTGCCGTACATCGGCGCGGGCGTCGACAGGGCCGGGCGGTTCCTCCGGCAGGGGCCCCAGGTTGTCGGTCGCCGTGTCGAGGACCTCCCGGAGCTCTTCGAAGCGGTCGGCGAGGCCGGGCGCGGTCTCCCGGAGCCGGGTCAGATCGCTGTCGGCGTCGAAGGCGTGGGAGAGGATCACGCCTCTCGCCTGTTCGAGCAGGCCGACCGCAAGTCCGGGCCGGCCGCAGCGCACCGCGCACGCAGCGGCGGCGGCGCCCAGCCCGACGGTACGGCTCAGCAGGAACTCCTGGTCTTCACGGACGAGATGGCGGGGCGCGACGGAGTGCAGCAGATCGACCGCCACGACATAGCCGTCCAGGGCGCCGACCCAGTCACCCAACTCTGCCCGGACCTCACCCCAGTCCCGTGCGGCGTCCAGGCGCAGGGCGGGCGCGCACTGCTGCTCCAGGGCTGCTTCCCGGAACCGCTCGGCCGCTTCGACCAGATCGGCCTGACGGCGACGCCGGCGGAGCCCCACACCGCGCAGGGTCCTGCCCAGGTTCGCCAGGCGCTGGGTGCGTGTGGGGTGGCCGGACGGGGTGGCCTCGACCGCCCGGCGGTACAGCTCGACCACCTCGTCCTGGGCGGCCGACGACAGCAGAGTGCGGGGGGTCAGGAGCCGTGCGTTCGCGGCTACTGTGAGGGCACTGGGCAGGTCGGGGGAGTGAGGAGGCAGTGCCGCGATCACCGAGTCGGCCAGCTCGCGTGCCTCACGTACCTCGTCGATCCGCATCGTCTTCGCGATGCGGATCAGCAGGGCGACGGCGAGGTTGTGGCGGCGCCGGGGCAGCATCGGATCGCCCTCCGCAGTGAGGGCGAGCCCCTGCCCCAGGAGCCGCACCGCCTCGTCGAGCCGGGCAACGGGGTCGGGGGCACGCTCGACGCCCGCCATGAGACTGAGCCCGGTCGAGCTCGCCAGCGCCGCCTCGTGCGCGCGGCCCATGCCCGGGAGCTCGGCGGCCCGGAGCCGGCACGCCTCGGCCTCCCGCAGGTCGTCGCCGTCCTCGGTCAGCCGGTGCCGCAGACTCAACGCGGCACCGAGGTTGAGCAGCCGCAGACCCAGCGACCCGTGCCCCTTCCGGGTGAGGGCCACCGACTCCCGATGGGACTGTACGGCCCCGTTCAACTCCTCCAGCTTCCCGGAGCGCTGGAAACAGGCCATCAGCACCAGACCGAGGTCGTCGAGTGCCGCAGGACGGTCCGGATAGTCCGGTGCCATGAGCTTCTCGGCCCGGCGAAGTTGGCGCAGCGCCTCGTCCAGATCCGCCCCGTTCGCCCTCGGGTCGCGCAGGTAGCGGTTGTACAGAATCATCGCGGGGGCGATGAGCGGCAGTTGCGGGCCGTCCGCCGCCTCCGAGGATGCCATGGAGAGGCCGGTGAAACCGAGTGCTGCGTCCAGATCGGCCTGGGAGCCGGTCGCGACGGAGCGGGCACGCAGGGCATTGCCCAGAGCGTTGCGCAGGGCGGCTGTCTCTCCCTGATTCCCTGCCACCCGCAGCGCATCGGTGAACACGGCGATCGCCTCGTCCAGATCCGCCACCCGGCCGGTGTGGTGCGCCCTGAGAACGAGCGCCATGCCCAGGTCGTGCCCGGCCGCCGCGGGTCCCTTCAGGTGGCCGTCGACGGCCCGGCGGCACACGTCCACCACCTCGTTGCACTGCTCGGGCGTCGCGCCCTCCACCTGCCGCAGCAGCACCAGCGCCTGTCCCAGGCCGCCGAAGCCGTGGGGGAGATGCGGGTGGCCGGGCGGCAGTTGGGCCAGTACGTCCCGCGCGATGCCCACCGCCTCGTGCAGGTCCTCGGCGTCGTGTGACTCAAGGTACCGGTCCAGGACCAGGCGGCCCAGACCGTCGAGGACGAGGACCCGTTCGGGGGAGGCAGCAGGGATCCGCCTGAGGGCACCGCGGACGAACCGGACCGGATCCGCGTCGGGCCGGTGCCCGAACGGCCACGTCGCCCCCGTGAGGGTCATGAGGTCAAAGGCACCTCTGAGCCGGCCCGGGAACCAGGGGTCGTACTCCGGCGTCGCGAATACCGCGAGACTGGCGAGCCCGATCGCAGTGGCGACCTGAGCATCGCGCGAGGGCGACATGGTGTCCAGCAGTACGGCCATCTCGTGGAGCCTGCGAACGGACTCGGAAGCGCCCGGCGGCGGGCTGTGCTGCCGCCCCTGCGCCACGATCTCGAACGCGGCGGCCTGGGCCGCCCACTCGTGGGGACCGTCCGCGTTCGCCGGGTCGGGGTGGATGACTGGATCGTTGGCCTCGTAGCCCGCCGCCAACTGCGGCGGCACCAACGCCGGACCGGCGACCCACACCGGGTAGAGCAGGGTCCCTGCCATGCACCCGTGTACGGCGCCACGGTGCCCGGGGTCGGCCATCGCACGCGCGACACACAACCAGCCAGCCGCGTGCCGGGCCTCCATGTCGGCCCTTGTGTCGCAGGTCCGCAGCAGTCCCCGCAGTTCGGCATCCGCAGCGGAGCCGAACACCACGTCCGCGTCCACACGCCCGTCCGCCGTCCCGGCCCGGTCGAGACGCACACGAACCGCCTGAAGAAACCAGTCCCGGTCGTACCTCAAGCCGTCACCCCCAACGTCGCTCCCGACAGCATGTCAACTCATGCTCAACTCCGCTTGATCTCCGGCACACTTGAACCATGACTGCATCCGCCCCCTCCCCTCACGCCGACGGTCGGGCCGCGGCGGTGTGCGCCCTGCTCGGCTCGCCCGATGACATGGAGGACCGCGACGTCCGGGATCTGGCCGAGCGAGCAAGGGATTTACTGCGGTCGGGCGCGAGCGCCGACGAGCTCGCCACCTGCTACCGCGACCTGGACATGGCGCTACGCCGATCCGGAGACGCACGGGGCCTGGTCAACGAGTCCCGGAGTGCAAGAATCCCCGGCATCTCGCACGACATCAAGGTGGCTGTATGTCCAGGACCGGTCCAGTGCACCCGGGTCGAACGGGCCCGCGACCTGCTCCCCGCCCCGCCCTGCGCCGTCAACGGCGCCCGTATGCACAAGCGCCGTCTGGGCCCCGGCCAGTGAACCCGCCGGTATGAACCCTCTCCTCGCCACTCTGGGCGGCAAACTCGCCGAACGCTGGCTGAATCTGCTGGTCCTACCCGGCGCCCTCTTCCTCGCCGCCACGGCCGTCGCAACCACCCTGGGACACCGCCACTGGCACGACATCGACCGGCTGCACACCACGCTGGACGACCTCGCGACCCGACCCGCCCTCGACCGTGCCGGTACCGCCGCGCTCCTGGTTTCTCTCGTCCTGCTCGCCGCGACCGCGGCATCACTCACCGCGCAGTTCCTCGGCAGCGCGATCGAGCGGTACTGGCTCCGGTTCGGCCGCGACCCGCTATCCCGTGCCCTGACCGCCCACCGCACCCGCAGGTGGCGGGACCTGGACACGCAGTACGCGGAGGCCCACGAGGGCATCTCCGCGCCCAACGGCCACCCGTCGGCCCCGCCGGACGTCCGGGCGCGCATCGAGAACCTCGCCGAGGCCCGCGACCGCGTCGCGCTGTGCAAACCGACGCGCCCCACCTGGTACGGAGACCGCGTCCAAGCGACGGCGGAGCGCGTTCACACCACCTACGGAGTGGACCTCGCCGCCCTCTGGCCACGGCTGTGGCTGATTCTCCCCGAACCCGCCGTACGCCAGATCCAGTCCACCCACGACTCCTTCGCCGCCGCAGCCCGCCTCGCCGCCTGGGCCATGGGCTACGCCCTGCTCGCCTGCTGGTGGTGGCCAGCTGCCGTAGTCGCCGTCTGCTGCGCGGCCGTCGCCCGCTCCCGCGCCCGCGACGCCTTGGACGCGTTCGCCGAACTCATCGAGGCCGCGGTCGATGTCCATGTCCAGGAACTGGCCGAGCGGGTCGGCCTGATCGGGGCGGACTCGGCGGTGTTGGGCCATGGGGTGGGAGGCCGGATGTCGGAGCTGTTCAGGAAGGCCGGGTGACGGGGCGGGCG